>JAEUQN010000016.1 GCA_016789725.1 Blastocatellia bacterium
ATCCACATCCTGAGCAATATCCTTTTTGCTTTTTTCGACGCTGCGTTCCGCTGGTGGCTCCACTGCTTTAGCCGCAGGCTTAGCAGGCGCGGGCGCGACCGAATCCGCAGATTGTGCGGCCTGCGCCTGAGCTTCGCGCTTTCTCAGCTCCAGCGCACGTTCGGCCTGGAATTGATTGGCCTCAGGGCCGCTCGGCGCTTGCCCGCGTAAAGTCTGGATTTGATTTTGCGAACTACCTCCGGCTGCTGCTGGAGCTTGCGAAGTAGTTGTCTCTTTGCGCTCTGCTTCCACGTTGCTTGTCGCTGGCAGCGGAAGGGGCGGCGGCGGCGGCGGGGCCGTTGCGATAGCACCAGATTCACCAACAGACGGGGCTGAAATGGCAGGCGTGACAGATCTCGCGCCGATCCCTTTCACGGTGGCGATTTCGTCTGACAGTTTCTTGTCAGGCTCAAGCGAGGCAGATGGCCGGGGCTTCGTCGCGGGAGCATTTTGCAATGCGGCTTCTGGTAGCGGCGCAGTTTGCGCCCCATCTTGCCTGACAGCAACTTGCGACGCCGTCTCGTTAGAAACTGAGCGATTCATCACCACGGCCACCAATAGAACCGTCGCCGCAACAGCCCCCATTCCGGCCATCAAGCCCAGACGCCAGCCTGAAAACCACTCGGTCAGTCGGTCTTTGAATGAGAGAGGAACAGGCATCGCCTCCGCGAAAATTGTTGGTGTTGGCATCAAACGCGACAATTCAATGAGGTGACGACGACACACGCTACACGAAGCCAGATGCTCCTCAAATTGCATCAACACGGCGTTGCTCATCGCCCGTTCCAAATACGCCGTCGCATCGTCAGGATTGAATTGATGACAGACCGTACGATCCGCACGCCGTTGCACGTGCGCTTTGAGCAGCGCATCAAATTCTGGTTCCAAATTGTTGCCGTTAATTGCCACGTCGTTTTATGAATCTCAGCAATCATTAATTTCACTGAAGGACAAAGCCTTCAGAACCTACTTGCCAACCATTGAACGAAGCTTTCGTTCCGGCTTGCGATTTTTTTATGGCGCGCGCTCGGTGGCCGCGCCTTTGGCTTCGCTAATAATCTGGCGCACATCAATTTCGGAGCGCGCTGCCAATTGTAAACACTCGGTAATCTGTGCGCGCTGCAATCCCATCTTGCGCAAATTTTCTTCCGTCATTTTGCGTACGGTTTGCTGCGCCTTGCTGAGCCAGCGACTGATCGTCGCTTCGTGAACGTTCATTACGACGCCGATTTCTTTCAGCGTTAACTCATCAAAATAATAATAATTCAGCAGCAATCGGTCACGCACTTCAAGCGAGCTGAAAGCCTTCGACATCACGCCTTCCATCACCTGTCGCCAACGATGCCCATCCTTTGCTTCCAAAGCTTCGTCGGGCCGCGCGATGCCTGTCGTTAATTTGATATCAGATTGATTCGCCAACCGCTCGAATTCGCTGACGTCCTCCACTTGTTCCATCCGCGCCGTTTGCCGCTTGCGATCAATAAACGTTTGATAGACAACCGCGCGTAACCAACCGCCGAGCGAACCGCGCCCCGAATAATGGGACAATTTGCTCGCACGTTGTTCGCCCGATTCGCGCACGCCAAACAAATCGCCATAAACAGTTTGCGTCAGGTCTTCGGCTTCGGACTGATCTTTCGTCAAGGTGCGCGCTGCCGCAATCATCATTGAACGATGCGTCGTTTCAAAATCGCGCCACGCCACGTCGGAGCCTTTTTCACACGCAAGCGCCAGACATAAATCTGAGGCTTTGAGCTGTGACAAAAACTCGACCATTTCCGCCTTGTCTCCTGAAATCACATAGCGCATCGCATTCGCCTGTAAACGTGCAACAAACTCGGCTTCGGCGACGTTATACCGAGGCGAAGCCGTACGCCACAAAGCGGCGATTTCATTGGCGAATTGTTGGTTGAACTCTGCGTTGCTCATCAGGACAAAGAGAAAGTAAACTGGGAGCGGCGGCAAGTTTATCATTGCGAACAACAACTGACTACTGACAATTGACAACGAACTACCGACTACTGTCTACCGACTTCCGTCTACTTCATTTATGCGCTACGTCAACAATCCTCCCAATCCGTATTTGAGCACGAGTGTTGAATGGATCGGCGAGCCGCCAGAAGCCAAGCTTGAAGTCTTTGAAGAAACCGCGACGCGTTCGATTATCACGCGCAACGACAGTCCCGACATTCCGTTTGAGTTTTCGGTGAATTGCTATCGTGGTTGCCCACACGCCTGTACCTATTGCTTTTCGCGTCCGACGCACGAGTATTTGGGCTGGGGCGCGGGTACAGATTTCGAGCGCAAAATCGTTGCGAAGGTGAACGCGCCGGAACTGTTGCGCGCCGAGTTTATGAAGAAAAGCTGGAAAGGCGAGACGCTGAATTTTTCGTTCACGTCTGATCCCTACGTGCCGCTGGAGGCAAATTATCAATTGACGCGCAAGTGCCTGGAAGTCTGTTTGGAATTTCGCAACCCCGTCAGCCTCATCACAAAATCCGCCTTGATTCGGCGCGACAAAGATTTGATCGCGGCCCTCGTACGCGAGGCCTCCGCCGAAGTGTATTTCACCATTCCATTTGCCGATTCCGAGACGTCGCGCGCATTGGAACCATTCGCACCATATCCCGACGCAAGGTTCGCCGCGATGAAAGATTTAGCCGACGCCGGCATCCCCGTTGGCCTTGGGATCGCTCCGGTGATTCCCGGTTTAAGCGAATCGCATATTCCTGAATTGCTGCAACGCGCCAAAGAAGCCGGAGCGCAACGCGCGTTTTTCTCAATGCTGCGATTGCCCGGCAACGTCGCACCGTATTTTATTGAGCGATTGGAACACACGATGCCGGAGCGAGCACCAAAGATTCTGCGCCGCATTCGAGAAATGCGCGACGGTAAACTGAATTCGCCAAACTTCGGGGAACGCATGCGCGGGGCGGGGATTCATTGGGAAATCGTCAGGAAAGTTTTCAAATTGCACTGCGACCGTTTGGGCTTGAATCGGCACGACGATGTGCGGAGAGAGGAAAAACCAGCACGAACTTTTCGACGCCCGACGGCGCAGCAAAATCTATTTGATTAAAGCTCGTGGAGCGGTCAGAAACTCCATCCGATTCAAGCGGTGTAGAGCTTCTTCAGTTGAACTTCCACACATTGAATCCGAGGGCTTCAGGCTGGAACAGACGGCGGGACGTTCCGATTTGCCAAACAGCAAGCAGCGGTTGTCACCAGTCAATTGCACACAACGCACACCCGCTGGCTTGCCGTTTGGCATGCCGGGAATTGGCGAGGAAATCGAAGGTGCGATGCAACAAGCACCGCACCCGATACGACAATCCATAAATGTAAGTTGGGAGAAGTCTGGAAGTTCAGAAAAGTCATCCGTCTTGATTTTCAAGACCTCGCAGGACTTCTTCAAACATTCCTGGACCTAGTTCTTTTTTTCTTTCATCTTGCCCGCAAACACGCTGCACGCTTTGATTGCGCCTTCAGTGCTGATGGCTGCGCCGCCTTCTTCGATGTACGTGATGATGCCTTTTTTATCAATCACGAACGTCGCCCGCATCGCCATCTTCATCTTTTCGTTCAAGATGCCGTAGGTCTTCGAAGCGGTGTTTTCAGTGTCGCTGAGCAACGGGAAGGTTAAGCCGAGTTCTTTGTGGAATTTGGTATTGATCTCAAGAGTGTCGGTGCTGATGCCATACACTTTCGCGCCGGAAGCTTCAAATTTGGCAATATCAGACTGATATGCCTTCATTTCCTTCGTTCAGCCACCGGTAAAGGCTTTGGGATAAAACGCCAGCACGACGTTGGATTTACCTTTCAGCTTTTTGAGTTCGACGACTTTGCCGTCAACTCCTGTCAGCTTGAAGTCGGGCGCTTTGTCGCCAACTTTCAAGTGCGTCTTGATTGCAGGCGGAGCGGGCGGTTTTGGAGCTTCTTGCGCAAACGCGGAAGCTACCAACAAGGCCAGCACCGCCACCAAGCCAAGTGCTTTTTTCATCATTGTTGTCTCCTTTGGAAAGTTGTTAGTGTTGTCATTACCGAGATAACTCAAGAATTGATGCGTAAGCCGCTTGTACAATTTGTGCGGCTTGATTGTAGTTCAGTTTTTACAGCATGTCGTGTGCCGTACGATAATTTTCGATACGCACACGCAATAACGTGGAACGACCCGCTATCAGTTTCACTTTTTGTGGGCCATTACTCATCCCCCAGCCGTTTCGTTTCGGCCCGTTCAATAATTAATGCGAGCGGCATCGCCCCGGTTTCATTGGCTTTTGGGCAATGTCGTAAGCCTTTCGGAATCACGATGCCTTCGCGTGCTTTGACGAGAAAATCGCCTGCTTCAGTTTGAAACAGCACTTCGCCTTCCAAGACGATAAAGCTTTCGTCTTCGTTATCGTGCGCGTGCCACCGCTCGAATTCGCCTTGAAATTTGACCAGGCGAATGGCGAAGTTATCCACCGTTGCCAGGTTGACAGGCGCATAGGCCCCGGCGATTTCGTTGCGTGTTTGCTGGATCGAAAAGAGTTGGATGTCCATAAAAGTTATGTGTGCCTTGGCAAATTGCTAATGCTTGTGATTGAATTTCTGCGGTCATTACCAACAGCCAGGAAAGTATGCCAGTCATTTTCTATCAGTCAAATTTCTGCCCGGAGTGTGGCAACGCCTCCACACCGCGTCGTTGGTGGCATCATCGTTATTTTTGTGAACATTGCGCCGAAAAGCTCGGACGAAAATGGGATTGGTTGCCATTAGCCTTTTTGCTCGGCGGCCTGGCGCTCGGATCATTGATCGTCCAGGGCCGCCGCGAAATCATCCGCGAGGTTACTGTCAACCAGACACCTCAATTGAATCAATTCGCGCCGCCACTGGTTTCTGCACAGGATGCCACCGCTCAACTCAAACCGGTCGAATTCAAACCACCCGCCGTCACATATGCCTGCGGCGCACGGACACAAAGAGGAACAGCGTGTAAGCATCGCGTAGCAGTTCAGGGAGAACGCTGTTTTCAGCATCAGGGGCGACGTTCGATTTTGAAGTAATTATTTTTCCGTTTTTTTTTCGACCAAGCCGACTGGTCCCCGCTCTAAGGATTCGTACAGAACGCCTTGAATTCACCCCTTATTCAAGCTGTCACGGGAATGGTAGCTGCACGCGTAGTGGCTGCGATTCTGGAAGTGTAACTTTGAATTTTGAAAAGGAGTTCTTTATGAAAATAACAATGACTACGTTGATGACAATCGGAATTCTTCTGGGATTAACTGCGACCACCTTTGCGCAGGGCCACAAGCCAAACGCAACGGCACGCAAACGGCAATACGAACAGCAACAACGCATCCGCCAGGGTGTTCGTTCCGGCGAATTAACCAAAGTCGAAGTCAGATCGCTTGAACGAGAACAGCGCGAAATCAATCAGGAAATTCGGCAAGCGCACGCGGATGGGATTGTGACGCTGGGTGAGCGCCGCGACATTCAGCAGGAACAGAACCAGGCCAGCCAACACATCACACGTGCCAAACACAACCGGCGTGACCGCAATTGACGATTTAGGAACGTCGAGAAATCAAGACCCTCTTCCTTGACGCTGCTCAGACTGTCCTCTAAGATGGCGCGCAATCCAAAAGCAGGTTAACCAGCCTGCTTTTGTTATTTGAGCAGGCCCCTTAGCTCAACGGTTAGAGCAGCGGACTCATAATCCGTTGGTTGTAGGTTCGAATCCTACAGGGGCCACCATTCCTCACTCTTACGGCAATTCTTAGTGACATCGTTTTTCAAGAGGAAATGATGACCTTAAACCACTCTCCTGAGGAACAAAGAGCACAACGCATCTTGCGCGAATTATTGCGCACGGGTGACATCACCGTCGAACAAATGGCGAAGGTGTTCGAGGTCTCGCCTTCGACCATTCGCCGCGATTTGCGACTGCTCGAACGAGCGGGGCATTTACGGCGCACGCACGGCGGGGCCGTGTTGGTCGAGCCGTCATTGTATGAACCGTTTCGACACGTGTCATCATTCGGTGAACAAGAACAACAATGCGTCGGGGAAAAGCGTCGGATCGGGTTGGCTGCTGCCGAAATGATCGCCAATGGAGAAATAGTGAGCATCGGTGCAGGCACGACCACGACCCAAGTGGCACGCAGTATTCGTCATCGCAAAAACCTCACGGTGGTGACCAATGCAGTCAATATAGCGATGGAACTTAGTCATCGCAGTGACCTGAAAATATTTATGTCGGGGGGATTTCTCAGTGCGGACTGGTTTGCTTTGGTGGGGGCCGCTGCCATCCACAGCGTAACTGAAATGTTCGTGGACAAAATTTTTCTGGGAGCGGACGGCATTCACCCGGAACACGGCTTAACCACCAATTATCCCGACCAAGCCGCCATCCATCGCCAAATGCTCAAACAAGCCCGCTTTAAAATTGCCGTCGTAGATCACCGAAAATTGGGAATGACCGGGACAACATTGATTTGCCCCCTTCATGAAATTGACCTCCTGATAACGGATAAAGGGGCCAGTCAAAAAATGCTCTCCCCTTTTCTCAGCAAAGGCCTCAGAGTTCACAAAGCCTGATCCCAGAGGATAAATCGCACATGGCCTATTTACGCTCAGCTCTCCTCCATTTATTCGCTCTCGCCTTTCTTTGCGTTGGCAGTGCAATCTCGTCACCGCAGGAATTGCGCGTGTTATTCATCGGCAACAGTCTGACCTATAGTAACGATTTGCCCGCCATCGTTGCCGCATTGGCCGAAGCTTCACAGCAAAAGCGATTCGTCTATAAAACTATCGCATACCCCGATTTCGGCTTGGAAGATCATTGGAAGAAAGGCGAAGCGCAAAAGGCGATGGCCAAAGACAAATGGGATTTCGTTGTGCTTCAACAAGGTCCATCGGGGTTGCCGGAAAGCCGGGTATCGTTGATCAAATACACTCATCTTTTTGCAGAAAAAATCCGTGCGGCAGGTGCAAGGCCTGCGCTCTATCAGGTCTGGCCGTCAGCCGCGCGCTTCAATGATTTTCCGCGCGTGCTGGAGTCCTACCAACTCGCGGCCAAAGAGGTCAACGGCCTGCTCTTGCCAGTCGGCGCGGCGTGGCTTTCGGCCTGGAACCGCGACGCTTCCTTAAAACTTTACGCCGAAGATCAGTTTCATCCGTCAGAAATGGGATCGTATTTGGCAGCACTGGTGCTCTACGAAAAACTCTTCGGAACACCACCGTCAAGTGTCCCGACCAACCTCCAATACAAATCAAAGAAGAAGGCGAAAATTGAAGTAACGAAGGAGCAGGCTTTGTTGCTGCAAGCGGCTGCGACGGCGGCCAACCAACAATTCTGACGCTTTTTTTCTGGCGCAAGATCGAGTGTATTGAAATCATCAGGAATGATGTACAATTTCGTGCGACCAGCACCCGCTGGTTAAGAAATAAACCAAGATCACCTCATTTACCTTTTGGAATGATTTCAGGATTCGGTTGGAGTTCAAGACAATGCAGGCAAAACGATTCAGCACCTGGTCAGTCAAACTGACCCTTTTGATGGGAATTGTCATCGGCAGCGCGATCACCTGGCTCCCCTCCGTTGAAGGCCGCGAACAAGCCGCAACACCCGATCAGACAGAATTTTTCGAGAAGAAAATTCGCCCGCTCATCGCGGCCAAATGTCAGAAATGCCACAGCGCCGATGCACAGGTTGCAGGGTTGGACATGTCTTCAGCCGAAGGCTTCGCACGCGGCGGCGAAAGCGGCGCTCTCATCAATAAAGACAAGCCGGAAGAAAGTCGCTTGCTAAAAGTCATCGGCTATAGCGAAAGCCTGAAAATGCCTCCCAGCGGCAAGCTGAAAGAGGATGAAATCGAAGCCATCACCACTTGGGTAAAAATGGGCGCGCCCTGGCCGGGAGCGACAACCGTGGCGGCAGCAGCCAAAACCTGGCCAAAGAATTCCAGTGTTCGCTCGTTCACTGATGACGAAAAGAATTGGTGGGCTTTCCAACCGATACGCGATTTCGCACCGCCGCAAGTCAAAAATGCTGCGTGGGTAAAATCGCCAATTGATAATTTCGTATTGGCAAAACTGGAAGAAAAAGGTTTGAAGCCCGCAGCGCCTGCGGACAAATTAACCTTGCTACGCCGCGCAACATTTGATTTGACCGGCTTGCCGCCAACCACACAAGAGATGAATGATTTCCTCGCCGATCATTCGCCCGATGCGTTCAAGAAAGTGGTGGATCGCTTGCTCAGCAGCCCACGTTATGGCGAACGTTGGGGCAGGCATTGGTTGGACGTGGCGCGTTATGCCGATTCGACGGGCAATGATGAAGACCATCGCTACCCGCACGCCTGGAAATACCGCGACTATGTCATCCAAGCCTTCAATGACGATTTGCCCTACGATCAATTTGTGCGCGAACAATTGGCGGGCGATTTGCTTCCGGCGGCGGACGGTAGCGAAGTGAATCGGCGCGGTATCATCGCCACTGGCTTTCTCGCACTCGGAGCCAAAGCCATCGCGCAGCAGGATAAAGTGAAAATGTTGTATGACGTCTACGACGAGCAAGTGGACGTCACCTCAAAAGCGTTTCTCGGCCTGACGATGGCGTGCGCACGGTGCCACAATCACAAATTCGATCCGATCCTGACGAAAGATTACTACGCGATGACGGCGATGTTTGCGGGCACGAAAAGCTTCTCAAATTGGGAATCGCACGTCTCGGTGCCGCTCGAAAAACCGCTCGTACCGAAAGTAGAATTTGCGAAATATCAGGCCGCGAAAAAAGAACTCGCGGAAAAAGAAAAGCGCGTGAAGCTGGCGACAGAAATCATCACCGATTCCATCAAAGAGCCGCTGGTCAAACAGCATGCGCCGCGCCTGGCTGATTTCATGCTGGCGGCGCGCAAAGTCTATCAAAACGGCGCGAAGCTGGAAGAGGCAGCCACCCAAACCAAACTTCCAGCCGATTTGCTCAAGAAATGGGTTGAGTATTTGAAGCCCAGTGACAAAGTGCGCGGCTATTTAAATGAATGGAATGATGCCAAGCCTGAAAAACTCAATGAAGTAGCGATGGCCTATCAAACGCGCTTCCAAAAACGGTTTACCGACTGGGAAGCAAAGGTCACAGAATGGCGTCCAAAATATCAAAAAGCGCTTGCGGAAAATAAATCGTTGCCGGGCAAACCCACGCTCGAAGCGGGTGAAGATCGCTTCTACGATGACGTGTATTTTGGTGGAGGGCCGTTTTCGATTTCCGCCAAAGACAATAAGAATTTCACCGCCGATCAATGGACAAGCCTGGAAGCGTTGCGCAAGGAAAGCGAAGCCTTGAAGAAAGCTGCGCCGCCTGAACCGGATATGGCCTGTGCGGTGGAAGATGGCGAGCCGGTCAAACAAAAGGTCTTCATTCGCGGCGATTACAATTCACACGGCGATGACGCGCCGCCTTCGTTCCCGGCGATTCTCGAAAAATACGATACCAAACCAAGTTTCACCGGCAGCGGTCGCCTGCAATTTGCGCAATGGCTGACGCGGCCTGAACATCCGCTGACTTCACGCGTGATGGTCAATCGTATCTGGAGTTGGCATTTTGGTGAGGGGCTGGTACGAACGCCGGACAACTTCGGCAAGATGGGCGAAAAGCCATCGCACCCCGAATTGCTGGACTACCTCGCGCGGCAGTTTGCCCAAAATGGGTATTCAACCAAATCGCTGCATCGCCTGATCATGCTGTCCAGCACATATCAAATGGCGTCTGACAATCCAAGCGCGTTTGAGCCTGATCCCGACAATCGCCTGCTCTCTCGCTTCAATCGGCGGCGTCTTTCAATTGAAGAAATGCGCGATGGCTTATTGTTGATTGACGGCACAATTGATTTTACGATGGGCGGGTCGTTGCAATCGGGACGCGGCACGGATGGCGAAACCAGTCAGGGACGATTGAGCGTCAATCCCGAAACGTTGAAGCGGCGCTCTGTGTATATCCCGCTGCGCCGCGCGAATCTGCCGACGCTGCTCAATCTCTTTGATTTTGGTGATGCCACGACGATGACCGGCAAGCGACAATTAACGAACGTGGCAACCCAAGCCTTGTTCTGGCTCAACAGCCAGTTTCTGACCGAGGGTTCGGCCAAAGTGGCGCAGTCGTTGCTGATGAGTGAAGCCAAAAACGACGCGACGCGGCTGGCAACTGCATACCTGTTGATTCTGAACCGCAAGGCAGACCAGTCCGAAATTGATGCAGGGATCAAGTACCTGGAAAACTTCAAGCAAAAGTTCGCAGGCGACAAGGCTGAACAAAAAGCGTGGCAAAGTTATTGCCGCATTCTGATGGCCTCGAACGATTTCATTTATGTGGATTGATGAAAACGCTGACTTCCGACCGAGCAGAAATCCTGGCACGCCTCAATCAGCTTCGGCCTGATTGCCAGCGACAATGGGGCAAGATGACGCCGAACCAAATGCTGTGTCATTTGACCGATTCGTTCGTTTCGATGATGGGCGGCAAAGAGGTTTCCAACAAAAGTAATTTTTTCATGCGCTCGGCTGGAAAATGGATTGCGCTGAAAGCTCCGATGCCCTGGCCGCACAACATCAAAACGATGCCGGAAAATGATCAGGAAAAGGGCGGCACACCACCGGTTGAATTTGAATCGGATCGGCAAAAGCTGGCACAAGCGATTGAGCGATTCACGGCGTTGCCACGCGACTTTGCATTTCAACCGCATCCGATCTTTGGAGAAATGACGGAAACGGAATGGTTGATCTGGGGCTACAAACATTGCGATCATCACTTTCGTCAGTTTGGAATTTAGTTATGAACGAAAAGCAGACTTTGAATGTAATCAAATCACTGTATCAACGCACCGAAAACCCGTTGTCGCGCCGTGCGTGGTTGCGAGCAGCGGGCTTAGGTTTCGGCTCCCTTGGCTTGACCGCGATGATGGCGCAGGAGGCCCAGCTATTGGCCGCTCCCGACAATCCACTTGCGCCTCGGCAACCGCATTTTGAGCCAAAGGCCAAGCGCGTGATTTTTTTATTCATGCATGGTGGGCCTTCGAGTATTGATTCGTTTGATCCGAAGCCGCGCCTCATCAGTGATCACGGCAAACCACTGCCCATCAAGCGCCCGCTCGCGTTTGCTGATGGGCCAGTGGGTCCGCTGATGAAACCATTTTGGGAGTTCAAAAACTGTGGTCAGAGCGGCATTCCGGTCAGTGATCTGTGGCCGCATACGCGCGAATGCGTGGATGATATGACCATCGTGCGTTCGATGGTGGGCGAAGGTGTAGATCACGGCGCGGCGTTGCTGCAAACTTTTACGGGGTCTTCAACCTTCGTGCGCCCAAGCATGGGGGCGTGGTCGGTCTACGGTCTAGGTACTGAGAATCAAAACCTGCCCGGATTCATCACCATCAAACCGGCGCTCTCACACGGAGGCGCGAAGAATTGGTCGTCGGCATTTTTGCCCGGCGCATATCAAGGCACGGCGATTGGCAATTCGGGCTTGAAAGTCGAAGACGTTCAGAAAGAGCCGATTGAATATTTGCTGAGCAAACATCTCTCGCCCGACGAACAGCGGTTTGAATTGGAGATGCTGCAAAACATCAATCGCCGCCATAAAGAATTGCACAAACAAGACCCGCAACTCGAAACGCGCATTCAAGCCTTTGAGATGGCCTTCAAGATGCAGTCGCAGGCGCCCGAAGCCTTCGAGGTTAACAAGGAATCCGAGGCGACGAAAAAACTGTATGGATTGGACGACCCGATCACAGCGGATTTCGGCTGGCAATGTTTGCTCGCGCGTCGGCTGGCCGAGCGCAACGTGCGCTACATTCAATGCACGCACAGCTACAAATGGGATCAGCACGAAGACCTCTACAACCTGCACACCAAGAACGCGCGCGAAGTGGACAAACCGATTGCGGGGTTGCTGAAAGATTTGAAAGCACGCGGTTTGCTGAAAGATACGCTCGTGATTTGGGCAGGTGAATTCGGTCGCACGCCCGTCAGCGAAAGTGGTGATGGACGCGATCACAACCCGTACGGCTACACGATCTGGATGGCGGGCGGTGGCGTCAAACCGGGCTTTATTTACGGGGCCACGGACGAAATTGGCTACCACGCGGTCGAGGATCGGATGCACATTCACGACTTCCACGCGACCGTGCTGCATTTGCTTGGATTGGATCACGAGCGGTTGACGTATCGCTTCAGCGGACGTGATTTTCGATTGACCGATGTGGCGGGCGTGGTCGCAAAGAAGATCATTGCTTGATGGTGCAGGTGCGAGTCAACATTGATTCAACAACCCCAAAAACTCCGTCAAAATCCGCTGCGTGATGCCCCAGATTGGCCCACCTGGCGAAGGGTAGGCGGGATATTTCAAGATCGTGTCTTGATGGCGAAAACGATAGGTTTCAGATAACCCACTCGCCTGCAACGCGCGCACGGGCATCCAAAACGCTTCTGCGACCTCGTAACTCAACTGTAAAGTCAATTCATTTGGCGCAACCGCAATCAACGGCGTGATTTCAATTTGCGGCAAGCGTGGATTGACGGGGAGCAAGGTTTCCAACCTACCAATAAAGTGTTCTTCGATGGATAGAGGGATTCCAACTTCTTCCCACGTTTCGCGGGCGGCGGTTTCAATCAAATGCGCGTCCACAGTCTCAGCTCTGCCGCCAGGCAAAGCCAAATGCCCCGACCAGGGATCGTTTGGATGTTCGGCACGTTTGATGATGAGCAATTCGACGAGGCTGTTTTGTTCGCGCAAAAGGATCGTGACGGCGGCTTGTCGGATACGATCCAGTTCAATGGGCAAAGGCTCCAGCGGCAAGGCGCGTTCCGTTAGTCGTTGGCGAATCAAAGTAAATTCATTCATCGCGCAAATCATACCATTCCCGTTTCAGAAACAATGGCAATTCTCGCGCGAAATTAACGATAACGAATCCTATTGAGGCGCATTCTTGAGTTCCCTGACGTGCAATAGAGTTGCCTGAGTGGGAAAAGAATTTTCGACACGAACCTTCAACACAGCCTGGAAAAATTGAGGCGGCGTTTCACCGCCAGCAGCTTCCTGAAGCCGCTGATAGAGTTCAGCCAGGCGATTTTTGTCGGTCACATATTCCACTGCTGCTTGAGTTCCCTCGCTATAAATCCCTGAAAGTGACATCACAACATTCGTCATGGTCACACCTGGAACCACTGTGATCAGGGCATAGTCTTCAAGCAAAGCGCCTGTTCGCTGATCGAAGGAGGAAATAAATTCCCGGAGTTCACCTGATCGAGGAGACAAATTCTCAATGGTTGTGCGGTCGGTGTAAACAAAGTTTTCTCGAATTGAAAGTGGCTTTGCCCACTGATTAGCATAGACACTGCCAAGCAGAATGATGTCGTGTTCTTTTAACTCATCAGCACCGATATTGCGACTTTGCTTCAGGATTGACGGTTCCCCGATTCCCTGTAACAAACCATGTAACCGATAGGCGCCGATGGCCTCACCGATTCCGGTGTAAGTATTAAAAGCAGGAATCAATTGTGTGGGCTGATTGGCGCGAAGTGGTAATCTGAAATTTGAAATATCGGTCAGCAAGTTGGATTGTTCGGGCGTGAGGTTGATTCCCTTTTTGCTGAGGATTTCAGGGTCAGCACCATTCGCGGTTCGGTAAACAACCGGATTACTGAGAATCACCAGCGTGGAAGATTGATTAGCAAGAAATGGTGCATAAATTCCCTGTCGAATCACTTGCCAGTTTTCATCCTGAAAACCACTGACGGCAATTTGACGCTGAAGATCACGATTCTGGCTAACCAGCCAACCAATCATGATGCCCCCCAGGATGAGAACCCCGGTTAAGGCTATGAATAGGATTTTCCAGGTACGCTCCGTCCGCTGTACAGCTACGCCTAAACTATCGGCACGGGAGGGTGTCGCTCCCTCGACAGTCGGGACAAAGGTTTCTGGTGCAAGGGGAGCAATGGGGGGGGAATACGTATCTATCAACTCAGTAGTGGCGGGCGTCTCCAGCTTTGTGACAGGCGGAGCTTCGACCCTGGTAAAGACAGGAACGTAAGTTCCTATCGGGATCGCCATACGGATAGGATCGTTGCGGCCCTCATTCTGATAATACATCTCCAATTTTTTCCGCACATCATGGGCAGAAACGCGAACCACTGGGTCAGCCGAAGGATGATAATTGGGTCCTTTATCAAAAACCTCACAACCAATTAAATACTCATTCAGGTTTGTCGCTCGCCCTTGTAGATGATACTCACAAATACATTGTAAGAACTTTTGCTTTTTAGGGGCGTGGGCAAAGTATTTACTCTGTACAATCGTTGTCAGTGCATGGCGAATTTCCTCGGCGGAAATCACCGCCTCTTTGCCACTATCTTTGTAAGCCTCAGCTTTCACAGGACCCACCTTCATCTTAAATGAGATTTCCCAAGCAATGAACAACGTCACATGAATAGAACGGGCCTTAATGGTACGATCAATCGCTCCTTACAGCAAGTCCCCCTTACGCCGTCCCTTAAGGGAGGCAGGTTAAGCGACACAAACCTAAAGCATTGGAAATAAGCCACCAACAACCAACCTAACAGTTAAATTAACAGCACCTATCAGCAAGTTGATTGACATCTTTATAGCACTGAACTATTGTTCGCGGCATCAATCGAAAGTTGTAGATCAAATTCCACCTAAATTTAAATGCAAGTGGAAATCTAACAACGAAACAAAACACTCTCGCCAAGCTTTACTGAGACTGATTTGCTGGGAAGAAAATAACGACTGTAGGGTTCCTACAGCGCAAACCAAAGAACGGACAATAAGGGTTCACTAGCTGATAGTTTTATCCACTCAGCCTAGTGGTAAAGCGATTACAAATAATCGCTTTGAGTTTTCATCACTTAAGGCTTGAAGTGGATTTCTACCCTATTCAAAAAACAAACCAAACTTCACCCAATGGAGGACTGGAAATGCTGACACACTTTCACCCCAAAACCGTGACCCACAGCAGCATTAATCGAGGCTTACAAGCCATCGTAACTGCGGGGCTGTTTTTCATACTGGGAACGGTTTTCGCGCTGGCACAGACCGCCAGCAGCGGAACGATTCGTGGGGTTGTGAAAGACCCGAGTGGCGCGGTGGTACCCAATGCGTCAGTGGTCATGACTTCGTCACGTACTGGAACGGAGCGAAAAGCTTCGTCGAGTGGTGATGGCAGCTACGTATTCGTTTCAATTGATCCCGGCACTTACACATTGACAGTCGAAGCCAGTGGCTTCAAGAGATATGTCAAGACTGACCTGGTGGTTAGTCCGAGTGAGACTAAGGGTGTTGACGTCATCATGGAAATCGGCGCGGCAACTGAAAGCGTGACCATTTCTGCGGCGGCAGTCGAAGAAATCAAAACGGAAACGGGCGAGCGATCTAACACACTCAAATCAGATCAACTCAATAACCTTTCAATCATCAGTCGCAATAGCACAGAGCTTTTGCGCATCCTGCCCGGCGTAGTGGCCCCCGACCAATCGGTCTATCAAGTCTCCGGTTTCGGCGGAGCAGATCAATATGCGGTGAACGGCCAACGCGGGCAAAATAATAACATCAGCGTTGATGGTTCACGCGTGATTGATATTGGCTGCAACTGCGGCAGTATTGTCAGCTTGAACAATGACTTCGTACAGGAAGTCACCGTGCAAACCAGCAACTTTGCCGCCGAACATGGCAATAGCGCGGTGCAGATTAGCGGGACGACCAAGTCTGGAAGTCGTGACTTTCACGGTTCAGTGTATGCCTACACTCGTCACGAAGCGTTGGCCTCCAATGATCGTTTCCGCAACTATGTCAAAGCGGCTGACCCAAGTTCGCTAGCCGGGCAAAAACCGCTTGGACGGTTTTACTATCCCGGGGGGACGATTAGCGGTCCGATCACGCTCCCCAAAAAGGTTTTTGGTCCATTGGGTGGGTTTAATGAAGGACGCGACAAATTGTTCTTCTTCGCGGGATTTGAAGTGCAACGGCAAACATTCGGTGCGCCCCCACGCATTTCCAATGTGCCCACCCTTGCACAGCGCAATGGTGATTTTGGCAGCACAACTGTCCGAATCCCCGGCGGATTCGCCAATGCAGGGCAAAACGCACCTAACAATAATTTAGCGCCTTACATCAATCCTATCGGGAAAATCCTCATTAACATGTATCCCGTGCCGAACGCGAACCTCGCGAATGCAAATTACATTTCCAATACAACGCAAACGCAGCATCGAACAGACTTCAAGTCGCGCTTTGATTACAAAGTCAGCGATAAGACCAATCTGTACGTTCGCGTCACGCGTGAATTGCAGGCATCGGTTAACCCCTATGGTATTTGGTGGGGACCTTCTACATTTGAACTTCCGACCGCCAATCAAGAAGACGCGTTGGGACGTTCAGTGGCCGTCGGCATCACGAAAGTTTTCAGCCCGACACTGACAAACGAATTCGTGTTCAGCGGCAGCAAACTGAAGTTGGACAACCAGTATCAAGACCCGAACAAAGTTCGACTTTCTACGCTGGGCATTGAGAACACGTGGCGTTTGCCTTTCGACAATACACAATTCGGACGACAGAGTCCGTATGTTTCCCTATCGCTGATTAGCTGGGCGCAAGGACAACTCTGGTCGCCTGGAACCAATCCGATTTTCGCCTACAACGACAGCTTCTCCGTAACAGACAATATCTCCAAGGTTGCGGGTAGCCATACTCTGAAATTTGGTGCCTTGATCGAACAGGGCAATAAGAGACAAAACTTCCAGGGCGATCCCGACTCGCAAGGCTTGATCGGTTTCAATAACTGGAATGGCAACGGCACAGGCAACGACTGGGGCGATTTGCTGGTTGGTCAATTGACTGACGTAGGCCACGGGACGCAACCTCCGGTCGGCAACTATCGGTTCTACAACTATGAGTTCTACGCGCAGGATCAATGGAAGGTGCGTCCGAACTTTACCTTGGAATATGGCCTGCGCGCTTCTCACATGTCTGTGAATAAGGAACGGAAAGGCTTTGATATTCTCTTTAGCCCAAGTGCCTACAAACCAGGTGCCGGGTATTACATCAATGGTGATCCTTTCCGCCCGAACGGAGTCCTTTCTGCCGCACGTGGCGAAATTGAAAAAGGCACAATCAAACCGCCAGCCGTTTTGCTGGGACCACGCCTGAATTTTGCGTGGAATGTTTTCGGCAATGAAAAGCTGGTCATTCGCGGCGGCACGGGAATCTTCTATAACCGTGTCCAGGGCAACTTCCAATATGATGCCACTTTGCGCTCGGCTCCAAATGGCAACGTTGGTGCGACGATTCAACCCGGCACGACCATTCCGGGGACGAACTATACATTCAACGATTTGGGTGGTTTGACGCTCAGCAACATGGGTATTGCCACTCTGCCGAATGGAACCAAAGTAGCAGTCAACCCGTTGAAGTTAGCCAGCGGTGGAGCGGAAATCATTTCGCCAGATCCCAATTCCAATGATTTCCCAACTACCTATCAGGGCAGTTTGAGTATTGCGACCCGGATTCCCGTCTTAGGAGTCTTTGAGACAGCCTATGTCGGAACTTTTGGTCGTCACCTAGCAGCCCGGTTACCCATCAATGTGATTCCGCTTGGCGCGTTGTCAAAGGGCAATGTTCCAGGCGATCCAGGCAGTACCATTACACAATTGCAAAATCCGAACTGTGACCCAGGGGCAGTTGACGCCAATGGGAATGTCACACGTCGAGGAAATTGCGTCGTTCAAACACTCACGGGTGTCAAGGCTGATTTGACGAGTCCTCTCGTACGACAGGCACTTGACGGTGGGGCCAGAAATAAGTTCCGCCTCTATCCCGATCTGGGCAACGTGCGGTATCAACAATATACTGGCACGTCCAATTATCACTCACTGCAAGCTACGCTTAGTCGGCAGGCAGGGAAAAACCTCCAATACTTCTTCACCTACACCTTCTCCAAAGTGCTAGGAACAAGAGGTGGTGAGTTCAATAACCTTGATCCGATTGACACACGTGGACGCGGTTATGGTGTGTTGGATTATGACCGGACGCATATCTTCAACGTTTCGTATAACTACAACCTTCCAAATCTGTCACCATCCAATAACCTTTTAGCCAGAGGATTGATGAATGGTTGGCAGATGTCAGGAATCACATCGTTTACGAGCGGGACTCCCGTCACACTTCGCTTCAACGGTGACGTCGCCAACCTATCCGTCGCCGCGTTTGGTTCAGATGCCTACGCGACCGCCGGATATGCGGCTGGTGCTATCGCGCCACTCTTCACCAAAAATCCGAACGTTAGTGGATCGAAAGTTGGTGATCGCGTACTGGATTTGAGCGCAGTTCAAATTCCTGCCTTTGGTTCTTCCGGGGCGACAATTTCCCCCTTCTACTTCCGTACTCCACGGCGGTCGAATTGGGATATTTCTCTCTTTAAAAACTTCAAGGTCGCGGAATCCAAGAACCTTCAATTCCGTGCTGGTTTCTTCAATATCTTCAACCAAGCATTTCCGAAGAATATTGATAACCAAAACGCCAGCAATAGCGACATCTATCTGACGCTTAACACCACTTGTGGCCGCACCCCGGTCAATCAAACGCTGGTGTTAGCCGATGGAACCACGACATCGTTCACCCAAACCTTTGCGAATGGAATTGGGACAACGGGGTCGGGTGTTATTAACCCCAGCACCTGCACGTTTGATGCTAATACCCAAAGGGATTTTGGCAAGATCATTACCAAACGTGGCTGGCGCATTGTGGAATTAGCTTTGAAGTTCACTTTCTAAGTTGATTCAGCATATCACTCCCTAACGACTGGTGCGTGAGAGAAAAGACGTTCTCTTCTTTCTCACGCACCAGTTTTTCTTTATCGGAGGCCCCAGATGAAATCACTCTCTTTGATCCTTTTCCTAACCTTAGGATTGGCGGTTGTTTTATCGCAGGATACATCCTCAAAATTGATCTATGCTGACTTTGAAAAATTAACCAAAGAAAATCGCCCGATTAGTAATCGTGAAGGACAAATCATATTTTCCGCTATGGGCGAAAATCAGGCCAATAAACCCAAAATTGCGCCCCGTATGTTTGGTGCGCAAGCTCCGCTGACACAACGGCTCGGCTTTACTTTTGAACTCCCTCAACCAAATAGCTGGGCCGAAGCCTCCATGACCATTGTCGGAATGAAAGATAAAGGACGTTTGGACGATTGGGCCAAAACGTTAATTGTGAAAGCCGAGGATGTAAGCGGATATAAATCGCTGTCGTTAGACATCGGAGCCGCCGGGGCTACGCAAATCCGCCTGCGGCTACTCAGCGAAGGCAATGGCGTTGATACGGGTGGCGCGCCCCCGGAACACACACTGACCATCACGAATGAGCTTAAACCCTACAAAGTTTCTCTGACCGACTTCAAACAACCCTCAGGCGATTGGGTGAAAAAGAAAGTGACGACCGATCAGGTTTTGAAAAAATTAACGGGCATTCAAATCAGCGTCACCCAAATCCCGTCACAAGGTGTGCTGATTGTAGATAATGTCGCCTTTGAAAAATGATTCCTCTTTTGAATCGGCTGCTTTGTTCGAGTATGATTCAAGTGTTGGCTCACAAAAAAACGCAATCGCATTATGGTGTTGATGTACGCATTATTGTTGGCGCTTTTCGTAACTCCGGTTCAGGATCGAGAAGTCGTGCGCCAATCGGAAGCCCACTTTGCGCGCGGCATTGAGTTACAGCAGAAAGGCGACCTTACAGGTGCGCGTGATGCTTATGAAGCCGCGCTCAGATTAATCCCACGCCGAGTGGATGCGTTGACCAATCTCGGTGTGGTGTACGCCAAACTCGGTCAATTCGACCCTGCCATCAAAAATTATAAAGCGGCACTCGCCTTGGAACCGCAGGAATCACAAATTCGATTGAATCTCGGCCTCGCATATTACCAGATGGATCGCTACGATTTGGCCTACCCTGAATTTGCACAGGTCGTCAAAGCACAACCAACCAATTTACAAGCCAAATTCCTGCTTGGAACCTGCTACTTCTCTGTTGGCAAATTGAGCGAAGCCATCGCCGAACTGGAACCAGTGTACGCAACGCACTCGGAAGACCTTTCGGTGGCTTACATTTTGGCAAACGCGTACTTGCATCACGATCAACTCGACAAGGGACAGATGCTGGTGGACAAGGTATTCAAAAACCTCCAGTCCGCAGAATCGCATTTATTAATGGGGACGTTATATTCCGCACGCCGCGAGTTGCAATTAGCCGCAGAAGAATTGCAAAAGGCTATCAGTTTGAATCCCAAGTTACCGACAGCACATTCACAACTCGGCATCGTGTTTCTGATGTCTGGCAATCGGGAAATGGCAACCAAAGCGTTTCAGGACGAACTCACACTGAACGCGAATGACTTTATCGCTAATACTCGACTTGGCTGGATGTACCGCGAAGATGGCAGGTTGGATGAAGGCGAAAAGTTGCTCAAACGCGCGCTGGAATTGCGGCCCAATGATCCCGGCCCGATGTTCCAGCTTGCGCAGCTCATCAATGCGCAGGGCAAGCCCGCAGAAGCGGTGGAATTGCTGGAAGGCGTCGTCAAAATTTTGCCCAAGTACAGCCCGGCGCACGTTCTGTTGGCGCGGTTATATTTCAAGCTCAAGCGCAACGATGACGCGCGCCGCGAACAAGCCATCATCGAAAAGCTCCGCATTGAGGAGCAGCAAAAACAACCCACGGCTGAATCGCAAAAGCTGAGCGATCCGAAAGACCGGGCAATCAAAGACCCATTGCTCAAACCGCACCCCTAACTCCATGCATCGTAATCGAACGATCAAAGTAGTTTTGCTAAGCGTGGTTGCACTAGGTGTCGTGCAACTGGTCTTTTCGCGCGCGCAAACGCCAAAACGGATGTGGACGCCGAATAAAATCCCCGCCCACGCAACGTTTGTCGGTTCACAGGCGTGTGCCGAATGCCACGGCGATAAGGTTAAATCACAAGCCCACACCCTGATGGGGCAGGCGTTGGAACCTGTTGCAACTTCCGGCATCTTGACCAAACATCCCAAGCTCTCATTTCGCACTGGTCCCTACTCGTATGAAATTGTGCGCAAAGGGGACCAAAGTTTTTATACGGTGACGGACGGCAAAGAAACAATTACGTTGCCGATTCTATATGCATTTGGGCTGGGCTTCGCGGGACAAACCTATGTTCTCCAAGGTAGTGGCGTGTTTCTCGAAAGCCGCTTGAGTTTTTACAATGACATTCTGGGATTGGATACGACGATTGGGCAAGCACGTGACGTGCCGACGTCATTGGACGATGCTGTTGGGCGCGTGATGTCCAAAGATGAAACGCTGCAATGTTTCGGCTGTCACACGACAGGCACGGTCAAAGGCGGCAAATTGGATTACCAGAATTTAGTGCCGGGGATCGGTTGCGAAGCCTGTCACGGTCCCGGCGGTGAGCATATTGAGTTGGGCAAAAAAGGCGAGCCGAACGCGCATAAAATTTTCAATCCCGGCAAGCTCAGCGGCGACGATTTGAGCCAGGAATTTTGCGCATCGTGTCATCGCAGCGTCGAAGACGTCACCGCGCTGCCGCGACTGGGAGGGATGAATAATGTACGCTTCCAGCCGTATCGTATCTTCAACAGCAAATGTTACTCGGATGATCGCCGCATCAGTTGCATTGCGTGTCACGACGTTCATCAACCGATGAAAGATGAGGCGGCAGCGTATGATGCGAAATGTGCCGCCTGCCATACAGCCAAAGCGGCGGAACCTGCTGCCACTCGTTTGTGTAAAGTCGAGAGCAAAAACTGCACGTCGTGTCATATGCCCAAAATCGAACTGCCCGGCGCGCATTTCAAATTCACCGATCATCGCATTCGCATCGTGAAACCGGGCGAACCGTTTCCCCTCTAAAAGTTATGTGTTTGAAGTCACCTGCCCTTTGTACCTTGCTTCTTGTTGTGTTGATTGCGTCAGCTTCGGTTGCTCAGCAAAAACGTGCGCCTGCGCCGCCGCGTCAGCCCGCGTTCAATCAACAACTCTTCGATCAAACTGTCACGCAAGCCAATCAGGCACGCGAGGCAGGCAACTTCGATGAAGCCATCGAACTGTATAAAAAAGGGATTTCGCTCAAGCCGAAATGGAATGAAGGCTGGTGGTATCTCGCTACGTTGCTTTACGAAAAAGATCAGTACGCAGACGCCGCCAAAGCCTTCAGGAATTCGGCGGCGCTGAACCCTCAGGTCGGAGCGCCAGTGGCAATGATGGGCCTCTGTGAATTTCGTACGGGCGATTACGACAATGCGCTCGCGCATATTGTGCAGGGTCGCAAACTTGGTATTGGAGAAAATATCGAACTTGCCAAAGTGATGTTCTTTCACGAAGCGATGCTGCTCAATTTAAAAGGCGAATTTGAACAGGCCGAACGATTCCTCAATAAACTGAGCTACGACAACGTCAGCAACGAACAGTTGTTTATTGCGCACGGTTTGGCCGTCATGCGAATCCCCGCGTTGCCGCAACAAATTGGGCTAACGCACAAAGATTACGAAATGTTGCGCCGCGTCGGTTATGCCCAGCACGTGCTGGCGCAGTTGAATGCCAGCGATGGACAGCAGGAATACGAACGATGGGTCAAGGATTATGCCAAAATTCCTGGCGTACAATATGCCTATGGTCGCTATTTGCTGTACAAACTGCGCCTTGACGAAGAAGCCACGACCGCCTTTCAGCACGAACTGGAAAACACCCCCAACCACGCGCTCGCACGCTTGCAAATTGCCTACATCAAGCTCAAAAACAAAGAGCCGGAAGCGGGGTTAAAGTTTGCGGAAGAAGCCGTGAAGCTCAACGCGCGGATGGTGCTCGGACATTACATTTTAGGCCGCATGTATCTGGAAACAGGAGACGCGAAACGGGCGGTTGAAGAGTTGGAAACCTCGCAGCAAATGGCTCCCGACGAAGCCAAAGTTTATTTCGCCTTGTCCCGCGCCTATGCCAAAGTTGGACGCCAAACCGACGCGGCGCGCGCGCGCGATACTTTCGCCCGGCTGAACGCCGCCGCCGAAGCCGCTGCGGCACAAGGCCAGTTGAAGGGTGAAGCCATCGAAGAAGGCGAAGAACGAAAGCCCGCGCCCGTAAAGCAATAGATCGTTTGGATTAAAACCACGGGACACAAGCTCAGTTCAAAGCGTCTTGGAAAACACTTTCAATCGTTCGGTTTTCTGCTGCAAATACGCATCAAAAACCATTGCCACGTTGCGAATAAAGATGCGCCCTAACACCGCGACTTCGATCCGGTCCGCACTCAGCCGCACCAATTGATCGCGCTCCAGGTCGCGCAATCGCCCCAATTCAGACGCAAAATAAGTATCGAAGCAAATGCCGAATTCTTGCTCAATTTCGGATTTGACAACAACGCAGTGACACAACAACCGATTGATGACAGTGCGGCGCAATTTGTCTTCCGCTGTCACCTGCATCCCGCGCATCGTGGGCCATCGGCCTTCATCCAGCGCCGCATAATAGCTCGGCAAATCGCGCCAGTTTTGTGCGTACACATCGTCCAAGCCGCTGATTGAACTTACGCCCAAGCCCAACAAATCGCAGCCCGCTTGTGTCGTATAGCCCTGAAAATTGCGGTGCAAGGTGCGCTCATCCTGCGCCCGACACAGCTCATCTTCCGGCTTCGCAAAGTGATCCATCCCAATGTAACGATAGCCCGCAGCGGTCAATTGCTCAATCGCGTGATGAAAGATGCGAAACTTTTCCAGCCCTTGCGGCAAATGCTTCGCAAAGCTGCCTTGCTGTTTCTTGAGCCACGGCACGTGCGCGTAACTGAACACGGCGACGCGGTCGGGATTCATGGCGACGATTTTGTCTACGGTTTCGCCAAAACTTTCGAGCGTTTGATGCGGCAAGCCGTAAATCAAATCCACGTTGATGCTCTCAAAGCCAAGCGCGCGGCAGTAATCAAACAGTGCCTTAGTCATTTCATATGGCTGCACGCGATTGATGGTTTTCTGCACTAACGGGTTGAAATCCTGAATGCCCATGCTGATGCGATTGAACCCAAGTTCGGCAAGCGTGCGGCAATGCTCTTCGGTCGTGGCGCGCGGATCAACTTCAATTCCGATTTCCGCATCGGGCGCGAACATAAAATGTTCCTTGATGCAGGCAAACAACTCGCGGATTTCGTCCGGCCTCAGGTAGGTCGGCGTTCCTCCGCCCCAGTGCAATTGCTGCACCGGGCGCAAGCAATCCAATTTGGCGCTGACCAGTGCGATTTCCTGTTTCAGATGCGCCAGATAAGGAACCGTGACTTCGCGCTTCTTTGTGATGACTGTGTTGCAGCCGCAAAACAGACAAAGCGATTGGCAAAAGGGCAAATGAAAATAAAGAGAGAGCGGCCCGCCTTTCCCATTGGACGATTCAATCGCCTGCATAAACTCCGTGGGGCCAAAGTTTTCGTTCCACTCCGGCGCGGTCGGGTAGCTGGTGTAGCGCGGCCCTGGTTGATTATATTTTTCGATGAGTTCGGGAGAAATCACAGCTTGTTCGCCGTGAATGTTGAGGGTGAAAGAATCGTGCAGCGTATTCATAGCCGATTCTCAAGCAAGGTGTGTGCCGATTTGATTTTCTGCTAGGTCGCATTGAAGATTCTGATGAATTGAGGATAAGTTCGCAGCGGCTGGGCAAAATATCGCATTTAGTGATGTGACGGGGAATTCGGTTTTTCTTTGGATGAAGTCAGGTTGAAAAGCAGCGGTTTTATTTTGCGCACCTGATAGTGCGTCTCAGCTTCACGAATTTCCAATGCTTGATTGCTCGCTACATTCCGAAACGTTTGCGTCTGCTTGGTCGCAGGCCATGTCACTTCGAGCGAATCAATTTTCGTCGCTTTTCCTACCCCGAAATGTTGCAACAGGGAAGATGCACCGAACGAACCACCGCTGGAAACCTCACGATAGCGAATCGCCTGCTTGCCTTTCGCATTCAGCAACGTCAATTTGATCTTCGCGCCAATCGCGGCCCGATTCGTTTTGCTGCCCACCAACTTCACCGCCAGCCATTGATTGCCATTGCTTTGGTTCGGATTTGTAAAGAGAGCTTTGTTGTATTTGTCGCCCGGAATGAAGCCGCCAACGTTCACATACAAATCCTGATCGCCGTCGTTGTCTAAATCGCCAAACGCGACGCCGTGTCCTTTTTGCAGATGACCCGTTCCCGTGGCGGCAGTCACATCCACAAAGCGTTTGCCGTCACGATTACGAAACATAAAATTCGGCATCAAGGCGGTGTACGAAGGTGCGCCCGTGCCGAGGTAAAAATCCACGAATCCGTCGTTGTCCAAATCACTGAAATTCGCCCCCATCGTCGGCACCACACGATGGAGATTGACCTTCGCGGTCACATCTTCAAAGCTGCCTTGTTGATTGTTGCGATAGAGCTTCATCGTTTCGGCTTGTGGCGGCAAGCCCAAATAACCGCGCGCGACTTCGGTTACGGACGGCACAAAACTCGCTACAAACAAATCGAGCCAGCCGTCGTTGTCGTAATCAAACCACCACGTCGGGAAACTCATGATCGGTTTATCAACATTGAGCTTCGACGCACTTTCGGTGAACGTGCCATTGCCGTTGTTGTGGTACAAAAAATTCTCGCTGCCATAATTCGAGACGTACAAATCCGCCAAGCCATCGCGGTCATAATCACCCCACGTCGCGCCTTTCGTGAATGCTGTACGATTGACGCCTGCTTTGGCTGAGACATCGCTGAACGTGCCGTCACCGTTGTTGCGAAACAGTTGGCTCGGCGTTTGTTCGTGTCCGACAAACACATCCAGCCAGCCATCGTTGTCGAAATCTGCCCACGTAACCGAATGCGTGCGATGCTCGCCGCTCATTAAGCCACTCGCTGCCGTCACGTCGCTGAACGTGCCGTCACCATTGTTTTTCAGCAACGAATTGCGCATCGCAAATTCCCAGCCGCCACGCATCACAAAGATGTCCAGCCAGCCGTCGTTGTTGTAATCGGTCTGAACACAATTGATGCCGCCGATTTGATCGCTGAGTTTGGCTTTGCTGGTCCAATCCACAAATGTGCCATCGCCATTGTTATGAAAATAATGCAGCGGTTCGCACGCATCTACGCTGGAAATCACAATATCCAAAAAGCCGTCGTTGTCGAAATCATCCACGATTGAACCGCCAGCACCGCTGATGGCATCAATGCCAAGCTTGCCGGCCAAATCAGGAAATTTCGGCCAGCGGTCAGCCAGCGGAGTTGCTGTCATCGGAATCAGCCAATCGCGCTTGAGGCCGCGTGGATATTGACCGAGTGTCATATACGCCAGGTTCAAAAGCCAACGCACTTCAAGATTGTCCGGCTTGCTCAGCAAATGCTTTTGGAAATATTCGACTGCCCGCGACGAACCAGATTTGAGCTTATGTTGCCCGGCGGCACTCAGCGGAAACAAACACATTTCCGCGTTGTGATGATGGACGCAATTGTCCAATTCGCCCCGCCGCAAATGTGCGATGCCGAGGATTTCTTCGAGCGATGATTTGTCTTCGGCATATTCCGGTTTATCACGGAGCAATTGCAGCAAGGTTTGATACGCGGCTTCAAAATGCTCAATGGATTTGGGCATGTCACTGCGATACGAATACAGTTGCCCCATTTCATTGTGCAGCCGCACGATCTCCGTCAGATAGCGGCGTTTGTCGAGCGCCTTTTCAAGCGAGAGCAAATAGCTTTCAGCGGAACGAAAGGCAGAGGTTTCCGCTTCCAGTTTTGCGGCACAAATCGCTTTGAGGTCGAGCGGATTCGGCATCTTCATGGCCCGCGTCGTTTCGATGCGACCAGAGACTTCCAGCACGATTTGGTAGTCGCCCGTGCCGGTCGTGCGCCGGTTCCAGGATTGATCTTGTGGCGTAGTTGGCGTTTGCGCCAAGATGGTAAGAGTAATGATCAAAAGCAGAAAACCGAGATGACAGAACACACGGAAATAGCGAAACAGACGAGAAAAAGATAGTCTGAATGGATGAATCATTTTTTCGTTTCTTTCGGGTGTTTCGGAATCTCGTATTTACGGCGCAATCGTAAACTTCGTGGTGCGAAATGCGCTGCCCTTGTCACCTCGGACGGTGACGCGCATCTCGTATTCGCCGGGAGGCAAACTCTCCAGCGGAATGTTTCCCACAAACGGAATGCGCCCGGATTCATTGGGCGGCGGCATCTTCAGCGGAACTGCCGCCAGCACTTTGCCGCTTTGCAACAATTCCACCATCAGGCCGGGCGTAAAGGTCGAACCTTTCGGCGGATAGACGGTGAAGAAAAAGCCCATCTGTTTGCCAGCTTTGCTCACAGGTTCGCCAAGATTGGGATAGAGCAACACATCGCCCGCGAGAAATGGACTATCGGGCTTTTGCCCTTTGGGCAATTGTTCGCCGCGTTTGACGATCACGACACTGCTCAGTCTCAGCTTGGTTTCATCGGCGTCTGGCACATCAATCGTTGTCCGGCGCACACTGATTTTATTGGTCGGCATATCGTACGCCGCCGCTTCGACTTCATAATTGCCGGGCGGTAAATCTTCTTCGCGGAAAAAGAGAATCAATCCGTTTTTCATTTTCGGCAACTGATCCAATTGCCCGGTCAGCGTGTAATGCGTGCTGAGCTTGCGCACCACTTGTTTCTTGTCATCTTTTACCAGCACCACGACACTAAAGTCGCTGGCATACGTTTTCTTCTTGTTGTCTTCCACAAAAGTGAAGGCATTGGCAGGCATTTCCACTTCAAACGCGGTGCGGCCTGCATGCGCGGCTTCGGGGAAATTGAAATGCTGTGCTTTCATCGGAATCGTGTTGTCGGCCCGACCATTCGCCAACGCTGCCAGCGCAGGCGTTTCGTAATAAAGCACAGGCGTACTTCCGCCTGCATTCACGGCGTAATACCCTTTGCGCGTTTGCACGTCCAGCCCAGAGCGTTTGAGCTTGAGCGAGACATTGCGAAACTTGCCGTCGTAATTCGTATTGGTCGGGGTGTAACTCAATAGGTAATAGGTGCTTAGGTCTTCGTCTACCTGTTTCAGCTTTGGCGCAATATTGTTTGTGTCACCGATGAATTGCCCGCCCGTTTCCTGTGCCAATTGCATCAAGCCATTTTGTGGATTGAGATTGATGAGGTCTTCGTTGCGCTCTAACTCTGCTGTCATTGCGCCGCCCAAATGCACCACGTCGAGGTTGTCCATCCGTTGCCGCGCACGATTGTTGATTTCATCGCGTGAAGCCGCCGTCGTGCTTTCGACGCGCAGGCCCGCTGCATCAACGGTATACAAGCTGACATTCGAGCGGTTGGCACTGTTGATGACGGAGCGGAATTGCTGGCGGACGTTGGGCGGAATCGCTACGCCTTCAGAAAAGAACATCACGGCTTTGCGGCCCGGCAACTTCTCCATTGAGCTAATCACGGCCAGCAAACCGTTGACGGTCGCATAGCCTTGTTGATCGCGCTGCAAGCGGTCGAAGGTTTCTTTGGTGCGAAGTTGCATTTGCGCCAATTGTAAATCCACGGCAGCCGCTCCGGCAGCCGCTCCGGCAGCCGCTGCCCCGGCTCCGCCTGATGCTCCAGCTCCACTGGCCGCAGACGCCGCGCTGGATGCAGCCGCACTGGTTTGCGCCATATTCTGGACGGTTGCGCTGGTGTAAATCCCGCCGGATGGATCAAACGTCGAAGTCGCCGTACTCGCGGCCTTGTCAATCGCCTGTCGAATCAAAGCGGATTCGGTCGTGTAATTTTGTAGCGTTGCCAGATTCAAGTTGATGAGAAACACGCCGACGTAATTATCCTGTCGCGCGCTGTCGGTTACATAGCTTTGCGCCGAAAGCTGCGCGCGGCGACGAGCATCGGTCGAAAGGCGATCAAACACCAAGGCAATCGCCGTGATGCCACTTTCTGCATCGCGGTTTACCTTGGTCGCCGTTGTTGTCTTGGGTGGCAGCGTTTTGATGATATCTGAGCCGGGGCCAGCCGTGGGAGCAATCGGTGCTTCGCTGGCATTTTCGCTGTCTTTGGTAATCAGGCGAAAGGATTCGATGTTTTGTTTGGTTCCATCTTCAAATAGTTCAAAGTCCTCCGCTTTGAGGTCTTTCACGGGGCGTCCTTTTTTGTCCTTGATGACGATGTCAAGCTGCACTTCAGCGGTTCCGATTTTGATCGTTTGGTCGCGCTGTCCGGTCGGCGTTTGCCCGAAAATCACCAATGCCAACGAAGCCACCAGAAGAAATGCTCCGCAAAGAATTTTTCGCATAAATCACCTTTCGCAATGAACAGAATGGATTGAGAGCGACAATGATTATCGCGTACTTCATCAAGAAAGCCAAAGTTGAGGAGCAGGGAGTTAGCAGATTTTGCGGGAAGGTGATGTCGAGGTGGAGATTGTAAACACGAGCGAGGTCATCGTTGCCACTGGGTCGAGCATTTGAATGGTTATGGCGCGCCGATGAAGAAGTTGTGGGGAGAATACGCGAGCTTGAATGGCGCGGCGAAGAAATTGGATTTGCCGCATGTTATTGCGCCTTAGTTATGTGGCAGAGGTAAATCGTTACAGCTCATATTAGCGATACAATCCAATATCTTTATTTCAAAGTTAGCCTGTGTCAGAGGAACGTTTTGCCCACAGTCACCATTTGTTGTCCATTCGCTTTCTGATTGATTATCTTTGCTAGCGAAAACTAAGTATCTTAATCCTTTCCGCAATACCATATCTCCACATATATCAGGCAGATCGAATACTTTCACTTTGATCTCTTTGATCCCATCACCTTTCCACTGACGGAAAACCTGAAATGTAACTTTGTGGCTATCAGTGATTTCTACGATTTCCCCTGTAAACACGACGTCAGATGTTCTGAACCTATGACTTATCGTAGGCGTTTTACAATCACAGGCAAAAGCATTAACAGAGAAATGAAGCCAGCCTACAATAAACAACAAAATACCGACCTGGTTCCGCATATGACTACTACTCTTATTAAAAGCTCACATTACTCTTTCGTAATCGTCTCATCCAAATTCAAAATCGCGCTTACGACCATTGTCCACGCGGCCAATTCGGCTTGGTTGAGGTTGCCATCCGCTTTCGATGCGCCAATGCTCAGCAATGCTTCGGCAGCTTTCAGGTCTTTGCGATACGACGCCAGATGTTGGATGTAAACATTGCGCAGGACGCCTAGTTCGGCGGACGATGGTTTGCGCGCCGTGGCCTGACGAAAGGCAAAGGTCAAGCGGCTGTTCATATCCGTTCCCCCAATGGTCAAAGCTTTTTGCGCCAGCACGCGCGCGGCTTCGATGTACGTGGGGTCGTTCATCGTAATCAACGCTTGCAACGGCGTATTCGTGACCGGACGGCGCGCGACACATTTCTCGCGGTCGGGCGCGTCGAACGTATTCAAGGCGGCGGGCGGAACCGTACGTTTCCAGAAGGTGTACATCGAACGACGATACAAATCTTTCCCGGCACTGGGCGTGTATTTTTGCGCGGTGAAGCCATCGCCGAAAGCTAATTCATCCCACAAATCTACGGGCTGATATGGAAACACGCTTCTCCCGCCGATTTCGTCATTCAGCAATCCGCTCACAGCCAGCGCGTTGTCCCGGATCAGTTCGGCTTGCAAACGGAATCGCGCACCGCGTGCAAGCAGGCGATTTTCCGGGTCTTTTTCGCGCAGTTCGGGCGTAACTTTAGATGATTGCCGATAGGTAGCCGAGGTCACGATGAGTTTGTGCAAGGCCTTGACATCCCATTTTGGATTTTGGATTTTGGATTTTGGATCCGCCCCGTCCCCCGCTCGCTCTGTCGCCCCATCCCTGAACTCTACCGCCAGCCAATCCAGCAATTCCGCATGCACTGGTGGTTCGCCTTGTGCGCCGAAATCTTCCGACGTTTTCACAATACCGAGGCCAAAAAACAATTGCCAGAAGCGATTGACGGCCACGCGCGCGGTCAGCGGATGCGAGGGATCAACCAACCATTTTGCCAGGCCCAAACGATTCGCACTCGCCTCACGAGGCAAAGGCGGAAGCACAGCGGGAACGGCTGCCGACACCTTCTCAGTCTTATTGCGATAATCTCCACGCGCCAGCAGGAACGTGTCACGCGGCTTGCTCATCTCATCCATCACCATCGTGTTCAGAATGGATTTATCAAGCTCAGCTTTTTGTTTTTTCAGGTCGTTCAGAGCCGTGTAATCGGCCCGCAAATTTTCCGGTGCGGCGTAGTTCAAAAAGTAATCGCGCACGGCGGCGGCTTCTTCTTTTGTGCGTTGGCCGTAAACACCAGATAAATACGTCTGCACCGGCAGGTGAATCGCCAACTGCTCAATTTCTTGTTCATTCAACTGCCGATGATAAAACCGTAAATCGTCCAACTGCCCTTTGTACGGCCTTCCAAAGGCTTTGTTACCAATTTGCAGTTCCGCCTCATTGGCGATTGAGCCGGTCAAATTGTCCTTCAGAATTTCCAACTCCGCAGGCTTGCCATTGAAAAACAATTTAAGGCCGGACGCTTTGCCCGAACCATCGTAGGACACAACGACGTGGCCCCAATCTACAATCCGAATCAGATCTTTCGAGCGGACGTGAATCGCATTGTCGGCAACATTCGAGGTCAAATGAATATTGATGTGGGGCGCGCGCCGCTGCACACCGATCAATTGATAACCGTCGAGCGTGATTTCAAAACCTTGGCGCGTGCTTTCATTCTGGCTTTTTTGCAGCAACGTGATCGGTAAATTGCTGTTGCCTCGGAGCCACATCGCCAGACTGAAAGCATCTGTTTTTTCGCGCGGCCCAACCTTGCCAAACGTGACCTGCGTGTCGCCATCGAAAGACGCAGCCCGCCCTATTTTCCCAACCGCGAAATCTGGACTGCCCTGCAAACGTCGCCCGTGTTGATAGCCTCCGGCGAGGTCCGCAAAGCTGCCGTCCATTTCGTAATGCGCAACCAAACCATCGCGCGGCGCGACAGGGATTTTTCCAGTAAAACGTTTTTCCCAATCGGATTGAAACGGTTCGATTTCTTTTTCGGCCAGGAGTTTTTCTTTGAGTTTGATAGCGGCAGCCAATTCATTTTGCTTCGCGGTTTGCGCTTCCGTCGGCAAAGACAAAAACGGTTTCGCATTGCCGTCACGACCATCCAAACCAACTTCGTTGACCGAGTTGAAGAAGGCATAAAACTGATAGAACTCCTTCTGCGAAATCGGATCGTACTTGTGCGAATGACATCGCGCACAGCCCATTGTCAGGGCCATAAACGCATTCGATGTCGTTTCGACGCGGTCAATGATGTATTCGGTCAAATACTCATCGGGAATCGCACCGCCTTCAAAATTGATCATGTGATTGCGATTGAAGCCGGAGGCAATCTTTTGCTCAAGCGCTGGGTTAGGCAATAAATCGCCCGCCAGTTGTTCGACGATGAATTGATCGTACGGCTTGTTTTGATTGAAGGCTTTGATGGCCCAATCACGCCACGGCCACATTTCGCGGTGCGAATCAATGTGGTAGCCGTGCGTGTCGGCATAGCGCGCGACGTCCAGCCAATACAGTGCAAAACGTTCGCCGTAACGCGGGCTGCCGAGCAAACGATCCACCAGTTTTTCATAGGCGTTTGGCGATTTGTCGGCAAGAAACTCATCAACCTCTTTAGGCGTCGGCGGCAGGCCCGTCAAATCCAGCGTCACGCGCCGAATCAAAGTTGTTTTATCAGCTTCGGGCGAAGGTTTCAGACCTTCTTTTTCGAGCCGCGCGAGGATGAAATTATCAATCGGGTTACGCCCCCACGTCGTGTCTTTGACGCTCGGAATTGCGGGCCGCTGCGGCGCCACAAACGCCCAATGCTCGGTCCAATTCGCACCCTCATCAATCCAGCGTTTGATGGTTTCGATTTGCGGCGGCGTCAATTTGTGTCCCGTCGCCAGCGGCGGCATGACCGTGTTCGGGTCAGTGGTCACGATGCGCTTGTACAAACGGCTCTCGCCGGATTGGCCCGCAACGATGACTCCTTGTTTTGCCATCGCGCCGTCTTTCGTATCCAGTCGTAAGCGGGCCTTGCGCGTTTTCTCGTCGGGACCGTGACAGGTAAAACAATTGTCCGACAGAATCGGGCGCACATCGCGGTTGAAGTCGAGCGGCCTTTGCGCGAGTGCGGCAGGCTCACGCCACACGAACGCTGTCGCAACGGCAAGCATTGAGATCGCAAAAACACCGAGTTGGATTTTGTGCTTCATGTTCATAGCTCCGAACGATTGATGAGTTGGTCAATCCAGTGGGTAAAACCAATGATACGCAAAGCGGCATCCTGTTGCCAATAAAATCGGCTGTATCAGGGTGCTGCGATGATGGGCTTCCTGGCTTTCATTCCCGGTCATCTGGTGATGGTCGCATTGCACGGCTGGAATAATTTTTACGCAATGTTGACGGGGTGGAAACGCGCACCAGAGTATTTGGTGCAATCGTCTCAAGATAGATAAGTGCACGTAGTAGCGAATGAAGTCGCTACTACGTGCATTGGCTCACACAATCCGATCCAGAAATTCTTCGCCCGCCGTTAGCCGCCGTAAATTCTCCAAAAACAACCGCACCAATCGTTCGTGTTCGTTGTGATGCCCGCCAGCGGTGTGCGGGGTGATGTAGCAATTCGGCGTTGTCCACAACTCATGATCCGGCGGTAATGGCTCCGGGTTCGTCACATCCAAATACGCGTACGAAAGCTGTCCATTTTGCAATGCTTCAATTAAGGCTTCCTGATCGGTCGTAGTGCCACGCCCGATGCTGTAATAAATCGCGCCGCGCTTCATGGCCGCAAAGCGTTCGGACTGCATGTAGTTTTGCGTCGCCGGATTCGCAGGCAAAATATTGATAACGTGATCTGCAATCGGCAAATAGTCCATCAAGTCTACTTCCGTGATCGTTTTGATCGGCTCATCGCCCGTCGGATGGCGACGCACCGCGATCAGGTTCATGTGCAGTGGGGCGAGCAATTCACAAAGCCGCCGCGCGATTGCGCCGTAGCTCAGCAACAGTACCGTTTGCCCGTTCAGCAAATGGATTTCCGCGCGCTCCGGCCATTGCGGCCAGCTATGGTCTCCGGCTTGCAGCGCACACGCTTGCGGTAAGCGACGCGCGAGCGCCATCAGCATTGCCAGGACATGTTGCGCGCACGGTTCGTTGTAGATGCTGGAACTGTTCGTCAATGCAATGCCGCGATCCTTGAGCCACGCCCGCCACTCTAAGGTGTCGAACTTTTCATAGCCCGCCGCTGGCACTTGAATCCATCGCAAATCAGCTTCGCTCTGATGTTGTTCCGGGCCGGTAAAACCGAATACGATTTCGGCCTCGGCTAAATCCGTGACCAGTTCATGTCCGGCGATGCCCTCGGAAAAGATGTTCATCACAGCTTCGGAATATTTTACGTTTGTCCAAATTTTCATAATGGTTGAGAATATTTTCCACGAAGCTACACGATGGAAGCAGCAACTCTTCCTGAGAATCTTGCTATACATCTTGTCAATCCGGTCGCTTGATTCGTGTGGCTTCGTGAAAGTTAAAAATTACAATATCGGTTTGCGCGGTTCAATAAAGAGCCACGCGAAAGCTCCCGTCAAATATAGCCCGCCCGTCAGATAAAGCGGAATGGTCCAACTGCCATAGTGCTGCACGATATAGCCCACAATAATCGGGCAAAGGAAACCGCCGATCTGTCCGGCAGTGTTCATACAACCGCTGATCGCGCCAGCGTGTGCGCCCGCAATGTCACCGCAGGTTCCCCACGCCGCGCCTAACAAAAAATTCGCCGAAGCCAACGCAAACGACAACAACGCGACGGCGAAATATGGATTGTCGGTCCAGGTGCCGAAAATCAAAAAGGACCCCGCAAAGAATAATGACAGGCCACCCACGGCACAACGTCCCACGCGCAAACCAAATCGCCGCGCGGCCCAGTCCGTTGTCACCCCGCCCGCCAAATCCGCGAAGATGCTCAGAAACATTGGCATCCCGGTAAACAGTCCGAGCAGCATTTGATCGAAGCCTCGCGCTTCTCTCAGATATTGCGGCAACCACGTGATGAAAAAATAAAAGCCGTATGATTGCGTGAAATACTGTAAGCACAAAAAAAACAACGTGCGATTCCGCAACACACTCTTCCACACAGGCCAATTCAAATGCTCGGTCGCGCTCAGCACACGCCCCTTGAGAATGTATTGCGCTTCCGATTCGCTGACTTCTGGATGTTCTGTCGGTTCATCACGGAACCAGCAATACCACGCTGCGGCCCACACAAATCCCACGCAACCAAAGATCACAAACACCCAACGCCAGTGCATCATCGTCAACATCCACGTCACCAGAATCGGTGTCACACCACCACCCAGATGTGCGCCCGCAAAAAAGACGCCTTGCGCTCGGCCACGTTCATGTGAGGGAAACCATCTGGAAATCGTTTTCGCCGCATTCGGCCACGCGCCCGCTTCGCCAATCCCAAACAAGAAGCGCACGATCACCAGCGACCAGTAATTGAATGCTGTCGCCGTAATAATCGTGAAGCTTGACCACCAGGCCACAATGCGCGTCAACACGCGTCGCGTCCCGATCTTGTCGCCCCACCAACCGGTCGGCACTTCAAAAATCCCATAGGCCAGCGTAAAGGCGCTGAAGACAATCCCCATTTGCACTTTGTCGAGGTGCAAATCCGCCATGATCCCGTTCTGCGCGGTCGAAATACAGACGCGATCCAGATAAGTCACGCCCGCCAGCAGCACAGTGAAAGACAAAACTTTATAACGGACAAAAGAAGTTTTTGGTTGATCCATTATTGTCGCCAGGAGTTTGCGGCTAAGAACAAGCCCGCGTATTATCAGGTTTCTAGTTGGTCCAACAAATTCAATCATAAGCGAGGCAATAATGAAAACGACTCCTGTCACTCTGGAAGATTTACGCGGTGTTTTTCCCGTTCCGCCGTTGGCGCGCAAGTCCGACGCCAAACGTGCGCTCGACTTCGAGCAAAACAAACTGATTCTGCGCCACATGGTCAATGGCGGGATGACACGCTTTTTATACGGAGGCAATGCCTTTCTCTATCACCTAACATTAGCCGAATACGAACAGCTTTTAGACTGGCTGACCAGTTTTGCCGACAATCTGTGGGCGATTCCGAGCTTAGGCCCGTCCTATGGTCGCGCGATGGATCAGGCTGCACTTTTGAAGCGGTACAAATTCCCTGCCGTGATGCACCTGCCCTGCGGCGATCCGCGCGATGCCAAAGGTCTGGAAATCGGCTTGCGCGAAATTTCTGCGGCGGCAAATACGCCATTGATTTTGTACTTGAAAGAAGAAAACAACTTCGGCAGTGATAAAGAAGCAGGCCTCGACACCGTTGCCAAACTCGTAGACGAAGGCATCTGCGTCGCCATCAAATATGCGGTCGTGCGCCAGGACCCGAAAGAAGATGCGTATCTGGCTTCATTACTCACGCGCGTAGACAAAGCCCGCGTCGTCAGCGGCATCGGCGAACGTCCGGCAGTCATTCACATGCGCGATTGGAGCTTGCCCGGCTTCACGACCGGCTCCGGCTGCATCGCTCCAGTGCCAAGCAATGCCTTGTTTGCCGCGAATGTAAAAGGCGATTACGAAGCGGCGGAAGCGTTGCGCACCCGATTTATCCCGCTCGAAGATTTGCGCGATGCCACTAGCCCGGCGAAAGTGCTACACGCGGCGACAGCCTTCGCAGGCATTGCCGAAACAGGTGCTGTACCGCCGTTCCTGTCGTCGCTTTCGGCGGAACAGTTGGCCGCAATTGCTCCAGTCGCACGTGAATTGGTTGAGCAAAACCATGCTTGATAAGAAATAAACCACGGAGCACGGAGAAAAATTAGACAAGATGAACAAGATTTTTTTCAAGATTTACAGGATAGGACTTGTCAATCCTGTCTTTAAACCTCCGTGTCCTCCGTGCTCCGTGGTTCATCAATTGATCTGGACGCCTATATTTTATGCACCAAACAGACTCCAAACCTTTCCCGATTCCGCACAGCGACCTGCTCGAATTGCGGCGCTGGAACACACCAACGATTTACAACGGCTGGGAGCAATTCACCTCGCACGACCGCACGCGCGATGCGATCAACATCGAAGAAACCACTGATTTCATGCCGCAGATGGGTGCGATGGTGGGCTACGCCGTTACGGTAGTGATTGAGCCAACCAATCCGGCGCATCAAAAAAACAACCCACAGGCCGCGCAGGAATATCGCCGCTACCTTGCCAGCGTGCCGGGGCCGAAGATTGTGGTCGTGCAAGACCTCGACAAACCGCGCGTCATCGGTTCGTTTTGGGGCGAGGTGAACAGCAACCTGCATCACGCGCTCGGCTGTGTCGGCACGATCACCGATGGCGGCATTCGGGATGTGGACGAGATGAGCTATGCCGGATTCAAGGCGTTGGCGCGTCGTATGTGCGTCGGGCATGCGTATTCAATTCCGGTGCGCTGGGGCTGCGAAGTCGAAGTCTTTGGGCAACGCATTCAGCCGGGACAATTGATCCACGCCGACAAACACGGATTCATGGCGGTGCCGTTTGGTGACGAAGCACAGTTGCTGGAGGCGGCACGGTTTATGGACACCAACGAATGCCAGCACGTGATTGCCGCCGCCCGCGAAGCCAATGGATTAACACCCGAACAAATCCTCGAACAATTCGGACAAGCGGTACAACGGTTCCGCGCTGCGGCTGCCGCCAAATTTGGACGGCAGGGAGAGCATTAAGGATCAGAGGTGCAAAGGGGATTTGCGAAGGTAAAGAAGAGAAACCGGACTACACGAAAAGAACAGAACATTCATGGAAAACCCGATCCCGTTAGGTAAACCGATTGCCACACCTGCCCCGATAACAGATGAAGTAGCAGAACGAGCACGGCGGCGCATCACGCGACGGCTGATGCCTTATTTGTTGGTGTTGTATTTAATCGCCTACATTGATCGCACGAATGTCGGCATTGCCAAGCTACAAATGCAGAGCGAACTGGGCTTCACCGAAGCGGTAATTGGATTCGGGGCTGGCATCTTTTTCCTCGGTTATTTCCTGCTGGAAATTCCTGGCACGTTGATCGTAGAGAAATGGAGCGCCCGCAAGTGGATTGCGCGCATCATGATTTCGTGGGGCATCGTGGCGACCATGATGGGCTTCATCGGTCTGCCATTTCTCAGTTTTCTCAGCAACACGCAGCAATTTTATACGCTCCGCTTTATTCTGGGTTTGGCCGAAGCTGGATTCTTTCCGGGCGTGATTATTTACCTGTCACATTGGTTCCGCTATGAAGATCGCGCCAAAGCAAAAGCCCGGTTCATGATCGGGATTCCGATCTCGACAGTCATTGGCGTGCCACTTTCACGGGCAATTCTGGAAAATATCAATTGGTATGGATGGGCTGGCTGGCGTTGGGTTTATATTCTGGAAGGCATTCCGGCCATCATCTTCGGCATCATCACACTGTTTTACCTGACGGACAGACCGCACGAAGCGAAGTGGCTCCCGGAAGATGAAAAGCAGTGGATCACGAATGAACTGGCGCGCGAACGCGAACAAAAAGCTGCCGTTGGACGTGCCAAACTTTCAGAAGCCTTCAAGCATCCCCAAATCATCCTGCTTGTATTCATTTATCTTTTCGCCGTCACTGGCAATTATGGCCTGACGTTTTTCCTGCCTTCGATTACGAAGAACATGCAAGGAATGTCTGTCATGTGGCAAACGGTGGTGACCACGTTGCCTTATATTTGCTGCACGCTGGCGATTCTGTATAGCGGTCCGTCTTCAGATCGCACCGGTGAACGTCGTTGGCATACCGCAGTGCCGATTCTGCTGATGGGTGTCGGGATGGGGATGAGTGCCGTGACTGGAAATTATCTGGGAATCACGATCATCTTCCTGTGCCTCGCGGGTCTGGCTCCGGGAGCCTGGCCGTCGTTCTGGTCATTGCCGACCGCCTTCCTAACAGGTTCTGCAGCTGCCACAGCGGTCGGTTTAATTAATTCCGTCGGCAATCTGGGTGGTTTTATCGGACCGTATGCAGTGGGCTATCTCAAAGATGTCACTGGTGGCTACAAAGCCGGAATGCTCTTTTTAGCAGGCTGTGCGCTGTTGGCGGGGTTGTTAGCCACCAGAATCAAAGTCCCTAAAAAACAATGAGGATTTGCCGCCAACCAAATATCGCCTCAGCGACGCCTTGCCTTTCTTCCCGGTAAGGCGTCGCGTATACTGCCTTCCACGCTCTGTAATTCAACACAAAATAAATGCCTGAGCCAAATGACTCAGGTAGGAAGTGATAACACGATTGGCTCAATCGCAGCGGCGTTATGTGCCAATCATCGCGTTGGTCAATCGTATGCAGATACGACTGCTCCCACTCAACTCTGCACGCTTCAACCGAAGCCAAAGCGGAGGCCGCGTTACAGGAACTTCCCAATCGCCTGATCACGGGCGGAGGATGAATTGATGAACGTTGAATCCCCCAAATCATCGGTTCCAACCGAAACCGAACCTCCCTATCCACCGCTGCGTTATGCCTGGTACGTCGTCGCGGTATTGACGTTTGTCTATGTCTTTTCGTTCATTGATCGGCAAATTCTGAATTTGCTGGTGAGGCCGATTCGCCGCGATCTGGGCATCAGCGATACACAAATGAGTTTGCTGATGGGCTTCAGTTTTGCGCTGTTTTATACCGTATGCGGCATTCCGCTCGGATGGTTAGCGGATAAAAAAAGTCGTCGTTCTATCGTCGCCGTCGGTTTCATCTTTTGGAGCATCATGACAGCAGGTTGCGGGTTGGCGCGGAATTTTGTGCAAATGTTGTTGTTGCGAATGGGCGTTGGTGTTGGCGAAGCGGCGCTTTCCCCGTCAGCCTATTCCCTCATCGCGGATTACTTTCCGAAGGAAAAGCGAGCCACAGCGATTAGTGTGTATTCCATGGGGATTTACATCGGCGGCGGTTTGGCGTCGTTGCTCGGCGGTTTAGTCGTGGGCTTTGCGGAAACCAAAGGCACCTGGAACTTACCGGTGGTTGGCGAAACACGGCCTTGGCAGGTGATCTTTTTCATTGTCGGCTTGCCGGGCGTATTCCTGGCAGCATTGATGTACACGATCCGCGAACCTGTCCGACGTGGACTGAAAATGATGAAGGCGGCGGATGGAACGATGCAGCAGGCGCAAGTGCCTTTTCTTGAAACCTGGTCCTACATCCTTTCCAATTGGAAAACCTTTCTCTGCCACACGATTGGCTTTGCGTTGCTGTCCTTTTCCTCCTACGGCGCTTCGGCGTGGGTGCCGACGATGTTTGTCCGCAATCACGGCTGGACCGCATCCAAAGCGGGCATTGTGTATGGATTGATCGTCGGCATCTTTTCAACGCTCGGTGTTGCCACGGGCGGTTGGTGGGCGGATCGGATGGCCGCGCGTGGGCATCGAGACGCAACGATGCGCGTCGGCTTTCTGGTCGCAGTCATCTGGTTTCCGACCGGCATTCTGTATCCATTGATGTCAGACGGCACAATGTCCGCGTTGCTGTTAATTCCTTCGGCGTTTCTCGCCAGCGCCCCCTTTGGCGTTGCGCCCGCTGCGATTCAGCAAATTATGCCGAACGAAATGCGCGGTCAGGCATCGGCGGTGTATTTGTTCGTTATTAATTTAATCGGCCTTGGCGTAGGGCCAACCGCAGTGGCGATGACAACGGATTATGTTTTCCACGATGACAACGCGGTGAATTATTCGCTGTTGATTGTCTGTACGATTGCGCACGTCATTTCGGGCGTTTTGTTGTGGATTGGAAGGAAGCCGTTTTGCGACAGCCTTGACCGTTTGAAACAGTGGATGGGGGCTACCGCTTGAACAAGGTTGTTTAGATCAGTTTGCAAATGCGTATACGGAAATAAACCACGGGGACACGAAACTCTTCTCCCTTTCTTCCCCCGTGATCCAGTGTTCCCCGTGGTTAAATTTCCCGTACAGGCAATTGAAATCTGATCTAGCTGGCTGTCCTTAGCCCTCCACTACCCCCGCGCGCGTTCCAACAGTACCACCATCATACAGCCCAACAATGCGCAAACTTCTTCGTGCTCATTGAGCGGTGCGTGTTTTTCAATCACGAAGCGGCCTTCAAAAAATGCAGGTTGTTTTTCAAATCGCATCACGTCCTGTCCATTCGGACGCGTCACCACGTAGGCCGGATGGAACAAGTACCCCGTGAACATGCCCAGTACGGGAATTTCACCGATCAGAGAGTCCAACACTTTCACCCAGGGATTCGCCTCCTGCACGACGAATGTCGGCACGTTGCCAACGAAGATGTCGTAATGCGCGCTCCACAATGACCGCATTCCTTGTCGTTTGATCGCGCCAAAATGATTGCCCTGCATATCGGAGAAGTGATAGCTCGCGGAAAAATCCAACACGCGGTCGGCATTGATTTCATACAGCGGCTGCGTCTGCGATTCGTCAGCATACATCGTGATCGCTTCTTTGAGCTTGAAGAGTTTCTGTTTCACATAGCCGATCAAATGCCCGCTGCCATCCGTAACGTAGATTTGCGACGCAATCGCCAAGAGCTTGAACGAAAGCGTAATCGGATAATTCATTGATGTTCTCCAATCCATTGGGGCTGAGTTTGACAAAGGGCAAGTCTATGGAAAATCAGGCGGAGGTCAAGAGGAGTTTGATCCGCCTCTTGCCTTCCGGCATCTCATCGGCGATCATCTCGCCTCCCTCACAGCTTGTAATTTTGAAGTATTTTATGACGCGAATTTTAGTAACGAACGACGACGGAATTTTTTCAGAAGGCATCGCAGCCCTAGCCAAAGCCTTGGAAGCGGTCGGCGAAGTAACCGTTGTTGCCCCCGCTTCAGAACAAAGTGCTTCGGCACATTCTCTCACGCTGACACGCCCATTGCGCCTGCGCAAAATTGATGACCAGCATTACTCTGTAGACGGTACGCCTACCGATTGTGTCGTGTTGGCACTGACCAAAATCATGCTCAACAATCCGCCCGACATCGTCGTGTCGGGGATCAATTACGGAGCCAATCTTGGCGACGATGTTACATATTCAGGCACGGTCGCTGGCGCGTTGGAAGCTACGATTTTCAAAGTGCCGGGCATCGCCGTGAGTCTGGCAACCCGCAGCGATTTTGATTTTACGCACGCCGCAGCTTTCGCCGCCCAACTGACGGCCAAAGCTCTCCAGGAAGGCTTGCCACCCGGCGTTTTATTGAATGTGAACGTGCCGCCGGGTGAGATTCGCGGCGCGCGATGGGCGCATCAGGGAACCAAAACTGTGCGTAGTCTGATTCACGAAGGCATTGATCCGCGCGGTCGCCCGTATTATTGGATCGGCGAGCAGCAAGTTGCGTGGAAAGAAGCGGGCGATAGCGATTACGCGGCGGTCGGTGAAGGACTGGTCGCCATCACGCCGCTGCGCGCGGATATGACGGATTATGACGCTTTGGCGCACCTGCGAAGCTGGGATGAATTTTGATTGCAGAAATCTTAGCCAAGGAAGCTGCGTGAATCTGTGCTAATTTGCGGCGAATCACCATGAACATCCCCAACTCCCCACAATCCAAACCGCCGCTCGACGCTTTCACGCGCGCGCGTTTGGCGATGGTCGAACGATTGCGCAAAGCTGGCATCCGCAATGAGCGGGTACTGACCGCCATGAGCGAAATCCCGCGCCATCTGTTCATCACTGAAGCGTTGCGCAGTACGGCTTACGGCGATCACGCATTACCGATTGCTCACGATCAAACCATCTCGCAACCGTTCATCGTAGCGAAAGAAACTGAATTGCTCGAAGTTACAGACAAAGATCGCGTGTTGGAAATTGGCGCGGGTTCCGGCTATCAAACGGCGGTGCTGGCAAAGGTCGCTGGTCGCATTTATGCCATCGAACGGATTCCACAATTAGCGCGCGACTCGGCAGCCTTGCTCGCGTCCCTGAAGCTTTTCAATGCCACCATCAAGTGCTTCGACGGCACAATTGGCTGGAGCGAGTTTGCGCCCTATCAGGGAATTCTGGTGGCGGCAGGTTCGCCTGAAATTCCGCAACCGCTGCTGAATCAACTCGCCGTCGGCGGCCACCTGGTGATCCCTGTTGGCACCGAAAAAGATCAGCGACTGATGCGTGTGAAGCGCACCGCGACGGGCTTCAAAACCGAAGATCACGGGCGCTGTCAATTCGTCAAACTAATTGGAAAATATGGGTGGAAGTAGGTGTTAGGTGTTGGTGGTTAGGTGTTAGGAAAAGTTTTGCCTTTCCCCTAACACCTAACACCCAACACCTAACACCCAGCACCTAACACACTATGGAATTTATCAAACACCTCTTCGATATCGTGCTGCATTTGGACAAGCACCTGGGCTGGCTCGTCGGCGAGTATCAGGGCTGGACGTATGCGATTCTGTTTCTGATTATTTTTTGCGAGACAGGATTGGTCGTGACACCATTTTTGCCGGGCGATTCGCTGCTGTTTGCGCTGGGTGCATTGGCGGCTACGGGTTCGCTGAATGCGGCGTTGCTCTGTGTGCTATTAATGTGCGCGGCAATTATTGGCGACAACCTGAATTATTGGATCGGGCGGACAGTTGGGGCAAAATTATTCACGCGCGAAGACTCCAAACTTTTCAATAAACAATATTTGGAACGCACCGAAAAGTTTTACGAACGCTATGGTGCCAAGACCGTCGTCATTGCACGCTTTGTACCAATCGTGCGAACGTTCGCGCCATTTGTAGCGGGCTTTGGACGCATGCACTATCCGAAATTTCTGGCGTACAGCGTGGCGGGCGGCGTGTTGTGGATTTGCGGTTTGATCGCGCTGGGTTATTTCTTCGGCAATCTCCCGTTTGTCAAAAAGAATTTCGGGCTGGTCATCATTGCCATCATCTTCATCTCTATACTGCCTGCGGTTATTGAGGCGCTACGAGCGCGTAAAGCAGGCCATCTTTAACCCAAACCATCGTCTCAATGGAGGTTGTCATATGATTCGGTTTCTCACTTTGATTTGTCTTTTGACCCTTTGCGCTTCTTCGATCTGCGTAGCCAAAACGCCGCGCGCAAAAGCTGCTAAAAAATCAGCATCCGTCACGATCACACCGTTCGTTCAGCGCGGCGATATGGAGTATGTGTTGCTCGCCACCAACAAAACCGGCTCCATGCAAAAAGAAATGAACGAAGCCGGAGTTGAAGGTTATCGTTTTGAAGGCACGATGGGCGGCCAGACTTCCATTGGCGGCAATGAATCTGTGGTCATTATGGGCCGTCCCAAAGGTGGTAAAACAACGGCCAGTTATCAGTACAAATTGCTGGCGACGAATAAAACCTCGACGATGCAAAAAGAGATGAATCAGGCCGCCGCCGCCGGATTTATTTACCGAGGCCAAACGGTCTTCGAGACGACCTTCGGCGGCAAAGAGGTTGTCGTGTTGATGGAAATGGGAAGCGGTGACAAAGAGGAATATCAGCTCCTTGCCACCACGAAAACGTCCACCATGCAAAAGGAAATGAACCAGGTCGCCGCTCAGGGATTTTTGTTTTGCGGCATCACCGTCGCAGAAACTGCTTTCGGTGGGAAGGAACTTGTGGTTATTATGCGCAGGTCCCGCTAAACCTCGAACAACCCCATCATCCAATGAAGGGGATTTCATGAAATACATTTCAATTGCGCTGACGATCCTGCTGGCTGGTTTTCTGGTCGTGTCCAATCAAGCACAAAACCACCAGAAACCAGCCAAGGCAAAACCGTCGCCACCCGCCAAGCCAGACACCGTCACCGCAACACCAGTCGTCGAAGGTGATCCGATCACCAAGCCAGACAATCGTGTTGTGAGAGCAAGTCCAGTCATTGAGGGCGACCCGATGGTTCCTGAAGATCGCATCACGATTGAGGATTTGAAAGCGAAGGTAAACGCCAAATCGCAAGTCGTGATTCTGGACGTTCGGTCTAAAGACGATTGGAACGCGAGTACGACTAAAATCAAAGGGGCGATTCGCGTGCTGCCGGAAGAAGTCGAGAAAAAAATGCTGGACTGGAAAAAGACACAGGAGATCGTGGCCTATTGCTCCTGCTCGGACGACTCAACCAGCTTGCGCGTGACGCAGACCCTGAAAAAAGCCGGCTTCCAAAATGTGAAAGCGTTATGGGGCGGTTGGCACGCCTGGGAGCAAGAGAGCTTCCCAACCGAGCTAAAAGAAGCCGTCAAACCGAAGCATTGAGGCCATCTCATTTCATTGTTTCACTTGTCGGTTTTCATTTGTCAATTTGAAAAGATGACAAGTGAAACAATGAACGCTGCTCTGACGTCATCGCCATTCACCGTGCAAGCCAAACGCCGCCCAGAAATACGGCGTGCGCCCCTGTTTCCACATTGCAATTTGCGCCGCACGCAGCGCCGCTGCCGGGCGCAAGCCCCGTTGCAGCATCCCACGATAAAATCGCGTCATCAATTCCGAGGTTGCGTCGTCGTCCACATTCCACAAACTCACGACCACACGCGCGGCTCCGGCGTAGAGTAAACCGCGCGTCAAACCGACCACACCTTCGCCGCGCACCTCTTTGCCCAGCCCCGTCTGACACGCGCTCAACGTTACAAGATCGGCGCGCAAATTCAGATTGTAGACTTCGTGCGCCAATAGAAAGCCATCGTTCTGCGCTTCTCCTTTTTCATTCACCAGTGAAAGTACAAGGCCGGAAAGTTCCGGGCGCACGCTATTGAGAAAGCCGTGCGTAGCAAAATGCACGATGCGGTATTGGCTCAATTCAGCGCGATCTAGCGTTGCACGACTGGCTTGAAAATCCAGAGCCTGTGCGCGCTGTTCGGTCGGCACAAACCCCAGAATCCGCTCAGCCTCCTGCCGCGTTCCTGGCAAGCGCGGCACGCTCAATCCACCAGTTGCAATGCCCGTTTCGACCGCCGCTTGTTTGACCGCAAGGCCACGGATTTCCAGTGTTTCGGATTTGCGCGCAAACGCTTTGGCATCGCCCTTTTGTACACGCTCATCGCCCGCTTCAAACACCGGGTCGGCCAACACCAAAATCGGCTTGGGCGCAGCCGGACGCGCCCTGAGTAATTGCCGCTGCACTACAAGCGTAGAAGCAGATGGCACGGTGAGGATTTCGTGCTTCACAATGAGTGGCTGGTGGCTGGTGACTGGTGGCTGGTTTTGCTTTTTACCGACAACCGACCACCGACCACCGACCACCGGCTCCGACAACGCCCCAAATGGCACAAATTGCAACGCTCCGTCCGCGACGATCAGCAGCCGTTTCTGCGCCAACCTGGTGGCGACGGGGCCGAGCAAGATGCGGCTCAGCGTCGTAGCGGTCTGCGCAAAGGCTTCGCCGTCCGTGTTGGCGATTTGCAGACCACGTTTGTTGCGGACTGCCTGCTGCTTCGGGTTGGTCAAGAATTCGTAGAACTTACGCGCCACACGCTCAATGTCTGCGCGCGGCGGCAAGGCATAACTCGTGATCGAATTATACGTGACCGCCCATAAATAGCTGCGCTCTTCGCCCAATGAATATTCCAGCAACAACGTATTGAAATCCAACATTTTCTGGAGCGCGGACAGCCTGATCGGCTGCGGTTGTGTGAGTCCGGCATAGCGCGGGTTGGCACGGCGCAATTCGGCTTGTACATCGCGCAATGCAGTCGCCGCCGCGTCAACCGCCGTCGCGGCTGCCGTCGCCTGTTCGGGCGTGTACGAACCGTTGAGCAGCTTGATTTGTTGTGCCGCCTGGTCGGTCAATTGCTGTTGCAATTCCCGTTCGCGCGCGACGAGTTCGGGCGCAGCATCGCTGCGCAGATTTGCGCCCACTTCGTTAAGCAATTCAAGCAAGCTGCGCGCGCGGGCTTGTTCACTGGCTCGTAAGGCGAGTTCGACAAACCTTTTGCCGTCCGCCTGCCGTCGCTGACGCATCAACAGATCAACGTAGAATTCGTAATACTGGGCTATCGAAGCGCGATACGCTGCGCGCAAATCCGGGCTGTCGAGTTTGGCGCGCATCGTTTCGACCAGGGCGAGGGCTTGTTCGATGTGTGCCTGCGCTCGTTTGAGATTGCCGCTGTCACGGTCGAGACGCGCGAGGCCGTAGCGGACTTTTGCTTCGCGGTGACGGTCGCTGACGGCGTGGCTGAGTTCAAGTGCGCGTTCGTGCTGTTCGCGGGCCCGCACCTTATCGCCGAGCCGCTCATAGACGAAGCCCAGATTGTTCAGCACGTGCGCTTCGTATTGCCGATCCTTCGCCTCACGCTGCAACGCGAGCGCCTGTTGATAGGCGGTCAGCGCCTCGCGCGGTTGTCGCAAGGCGTCATAGACCAGGCCCATATTGTTGAGCGTCGCGGCCTCGCCCGCACGGTTTTTTGTCGTGCGATATAACGGCAAAGCTTCCTCGAATTGCGCGAGCGCGGTTGCGTATTCGCCCTGCGACCAAGACGCCAGACCCATATAATTCAGCGTGCGTGCTTCCCATAGCGTATCACCCGCCGAACGTGTCAACGGCAACGCTTGCGCGTAATAGCTCAGTGCCTCTTGTACCAACCCAAGTCGGTCATAACCACGCCCCAGATTCGTCAGCGTGATCGCCCGACCTCGCGCATCGCGGCGCAATGGTAAAGCCTGCGCATAAGTGTCGAGCATCTTTTGCGTCTCGCCCCAATCGTCGTATAGCACGGCCAAATTGTTGAGCGTGATCGCTTCGCCATTGCGATCTTTCAGTTCGCGGCGCAAACGCAACGACAACAGATAATGCTGCTCGGCTTTTTGCCGTTCGCCCAAATCCCGATACACCACGCCGAGACTATTGAGCGTGATCGCTTCCCCGTTTCTATCTTTGGCTTCGCGCCGCAATGGCAAGGCCTGCAAATATGCCTCCAAAGCCTTTCGCTTGTCGCCAAGATCACTGTAAATGGCACCAATGCTTTGCCACGCTGCCCCTTCGCCCGCGCGATCTCGCAAATCGTGCCGCAAGCGTTGTGCAGCTTGAAAAGGCTCTATTGCGCGCGCTTTTTCATTCAGCGCATTGGCAATCAGCCCCAGTTGAAATTGCGCGCTCGCTTCTTGAGAGAAATCCTGCAAGGCATGAAATAACGAGGCAGCCGTTTCGTAATGTTGGCGCGCCTGCCGATACGCTTCGGTGTTGTCTTCATCAAACAACTTCCCTGCCGCGATCATGGCCTGCTCCGCCACGACGCGCTGGCGGTCCTGCGCTGTTGCCGGGCGCAAGACGGCAAGCTTGATTTCATAACGTCCGGCAGTCGCGTCTTTTTCCGTCGCGCGAATTTCCACGTGGTACGTCCCTGCGCTTTCGGCCAGCCAGTACATCATCTCCGGTCCATCTTCGTCGTCGTCATACTCATCCACTTCCAGCAGTGTTTTCCCGTCCGGGCTGATGAGTGTGAGGCGGACATCAATGCCGCGTTGTGTGACGATCCAATGTGCGTATTGATTGGGTGTTAGCGCGATGTTGTAAACGTGCGCGGCGCTGCCGATCAGTTCGCGGGTGAGCGACTGACCAACTTCCAGATGATCGGCCAGATGATTGGCCAGATGATTGGTTTGAGCAAAAGGATTGAGTAACAGAATCCAAGCGGGGAGCAGCGTTCTCATCCAGGTCGAGCGTTGGGCAATCATAGCGACCTCGTGTTTGTTGACTGCAATAATGAATACTGTGGCGAGCGCAGTATAAGCCGCTTGTGCGCCAAAAACAATCTAGCGGTCGTTGCCCGTTCTGCGCTCAGATCGCACGCCTAAGCGCGAGGCAAACCAGTCCAGAAATCGTTGCCTGAAATGCTTCACTTCCAAACGTCTCACGGCTTGATCAATGGCCAGTAGTACGGGATCAACCAGAGCGCCAAGGCCGCCAATAACAAATCAAGCACCAGCCCCATACGAACGAAATCTTTGAACCGATACCCGCCGGGGCCATAAATCATCAAACTGGTTTGATACCCCATCGGCATCGCAAAAGAGGCCGAAGCGCCTAATGCTATCGCTACAATCAGCGCCATTGGATTGATCCCCATTTGCGCGGCGCTGGATACCGCGACCGGAGCCAGCAACGCAACGGTGCCGCTGTTCGACATCAATTCGGAAATCACTACCGCCACCAAAAAGAAACAGGCCATCACCACATACGGGCCGGTCAAACCGGTCAACGCGGCCAAAGCGTTCGCCAGTAGAGAGGTGATGCCAGTCTTTTCCAGCGCCATCCCCAAGGCCAGCGTTCCAGCCAGCAAAAAGACAAGGCTCAGATCAATCGCTCGGTATGCTTCACGCGGGGGCAGACAACCGGTCAGCATCAAGACCGCACAACCCGCGACTGCCGCCGTCACAATCGGCAGCACGCCTAACGTCACCACTCCGACTACGCCCAACAACACCAGCATCGTGATTAACAACAGTCGGGGATGCTGTTTGATCGGCGTCCGCGTGCCGATGACCAAAAAGCCCCGCGTGTCAGCCAGACTTTGCAAAGCTTCGGGTGCGCCTTCGATCACCAGCACGTCGCCCGCTTGTAACGGTGTCGTGGAAGGCCGTTCACTGATGCCTCCACGCCGCCGCAGCGCCAGCACAACCGCATCGTAGCGTTCGGAGAATCGAATCTGCTTGAGCGTTCGCCCAATCAATCCCGAAGTAGTGAGCACGACGACTTCGGCCAGTTGCAGCTTGCCCGCCGACTGTTCGTCAGCGACCGAAATCGCGGCGACTGGTTTGCTTTTTTCAGCATCCGGCTCGCCCGCCACCTCCGATAAAGCCGATGCAGGGGTTCGGTCTTCGGCTCTGTATTCCTCAGGACGATGCAATTCCAATCCATCACTCGCCGCCAGCGCCAGCACTTTGTCAAGCGCACCTCGCACGCGCAATGAATCACCCGCCGCGAAATGTGCCCGCTGTTCTTCCAGCCCAATCACACGCCTGTCGCGTACTAGCCCTACCAGCTCAACATCCAAATCCCGCTGGAAATGTTCTGCATTCACTTCCCGCCCAATCCACGGCGAATTGTCCAGGACCAGCAGTTCCGAAAGATACGGGTCAGCCTGTCCGATGGTTTCCGGCACAGCCACCTGATTGCGCGGCAGCAACCAGCGCCCAACCAGCAGGATGTATACAAATCCCACCAGCAGCATGGGTACCCCTATCTTGCCAATTTCAAACATCGAAAACCCCGGCAACCCCTGATTTCGAGCGAATTCGTGTGCAACCAGATTGGTGGACGTCCCCATCAACGTACACATTCCGCCAAAGGTTGCCGCGTGTGACATTGGCATCAACACCCGCCCCGGACTGGCGCCCGTGCGCCGACAGACTTCCAGCACGACCGGAATAAAAATTGCGACAGCGGCAGTGTTGTTGACGAACGCTGACAGCATCGCAATGACCAGCATAATCACTGCCGTGAACAGAATCTCTGAGCGCCCCAGCGGTGCCAGGACACGCCGCGCCAACACGGATAAAACACCCGTGCGCTCAATGGCTGAAGACAACACCAGCACCGCCGCAACGGAAACGGTGGCGGGGTGGCTAAAACCGGAAAAAGCGTCGCCCGGTCCCAGCACGCCAGTCAGCAACAGTGCCAGGATAATCAAGAGCGAAACCACGTCTGGTGGCACTTTTTCACTCACAAAACCATAGATTGCGCCCAGCAAAATCAGCACTGTCGCAACGGCTTTAAGTGTACTAACGGTCAGAGCAAACTCAGGCATAGTTATAGCAGATTCAACCGTAGCCGCTTCGCCGCATCAGTAGATGTCATCTCTATTGTTGGCAACTTAGGGCTTTCGGGTTCGTATCAGAACGCAGTACCTCGTAACCCGCCTGGCGCACGGCTTCGGCTTCCTGCTGAATCAGGTCAGGCGCAACGCCATAACGTTCCAACACACGGGCGAAAATTTCAATGCTCGTTTCTAATTCTTCCGGGATGACTTGGGTCGCGCCGAGTTCGTAGAGTTCCGACACTTCGCTCAAATAACGCGTGCGCACAATGATGTAGAGATGGGGATTGAGTTCGCGGGCCAACGCCACCGCATGCCTCGAGGCCAGTTGATCCGAAATTGCCAGCACTAAAATGGCCGCGCGTTGGAGTCCGGCGTGCAATAACACCTCGCGCCGCACCGCGTCGCCGTAAGCAATCGGCACGGCCTCCTCCCTCGCCCGTCGTACGGTTTCCGCATTCAACTCCAACACGAGGTACGCAAGGCCGCGCCGTGCAAGGACGCGCGTCAGGTTGCGTCCGTTCAATCCATAGCCGACGACGATGACGTGATTCGACAACGCGCCTTCTTTCGCTTCCCGCGCCAGGCGTGGTTCCAGTAGGGATTGCGGCGAGAATTGCGCTTGCAAAAACAGACCGAGGCGCGGCGCAAGGCTGATGAGCAAGGGCGTCGCCATCATTGAGAGAATCGCGGCGGCCAGAAACTGCTGATAATCTTCGGTCGGTAACAATCCCTGCGCCGCGCCGACCTTCGCCAGAATGAACGAGAATTCGCCCACCTGTGCCAGCCCAATGCCAACCATCGTGGCGACGCGCAACGAATTCCCCAGCAAGCGTACCGCGAGCAACGTAATCACTGCTTTCCCGACGATCAGTGCTGCCACCCACAACAACACCAGCCACAAATGATTCAGCAGGAAGCCGAGCGACAGCAGCATCCCGATGGAAACAAAAAAGACGCTGTTGAAGACATCGCGGAACGGCATGATGTCCGATACGATTTGATGGCTGTATTCCGATTCCGACAACACTAACCCCGCCACAAACGCGCCAAGTGCCATAGACATCCCGAACAACGAAGTTAGCCACGCTGTACCGAGACTAACCAACACGACGAAGATGATAAAAACTTCCGGGCTGCGTAGGCGCACGATGTGTCCGAGCAGAAACGGAACAATCGTGCGCGCCGTCACGATGATGCCCGCAATGACCGCCAACGCCGTTCCCATTCGCACTGCGATATTGCTGAATGACGATCCTTCCTTGCCACTCAGAATCGGCGTCAACAACATCATCGGCACGATGCACAAATCCTGAAAGAGCAGAATTCCGACGCCCGCTCTGCCGTGTGGCGTATCAATCTCCAACCGATCCATGTAGCTTTTCAGAACGATGGCCGTGCTGGACAGGGCGAACAGAAATCCGAAGAACAACGATTGATTAAAAGAGCGTCCAACCGCGAGGCAGAGTCCCAGCACAACCAACATGGTCAGCACAACTTGCAACCCGCCACCGCCTAACACCAGCCGCTTCATTTCCAGCAATCGTTTGAGCGAGAATTCCAACCCAATCGTGAACAGCAACAACACGACCCCGATTTCCGCCAGCATTTCCACTTCCTGCGCCTGTGCAATCAACCCCAATCCGGCAGGCCCGATCAACACGCCCGTCAGCATAAACCCCACCATCACCGGCAAGCGAAAGCGTGAACATAGAAACGCGATGGGTAACGAAGCCAGCAGCAGGATCAACAGGTCGTTGAGTAAAGGAACACTATGTGGCATAGGATGGTTCTTTCTTCTCCTGAAAACGCTGATGACAGAATTTGCAAAGGTGAAAATCGCCCGGCTTTTTCCTCGGATAGACGCCACGTTTGTCGCAGTGTGGACAAATTCGAGCGGCTTTCATGGTAGCGCGAATGATTTGGAACCAATGCGGGTTCATACGCCCCTTCCCCATTGCTGTTTACTAGCGATTACCATATCGCATCGTTGTCACATAAAAAATGCGGTGGAGCGGATTTTATGAAATTTGCGACACCGGAAGAAACTCTTCCTGTGTCTCTCTTTGTTCACCGCTGAATAGCCGCACCAGAAACGGCGGCGCGATCAGTGTGGTGGCCACTGCCATCACGAGGACAACGCCGTAAATACCATCGCTGATCACACCAAGACTCAAGCCCAATTGCGCGACGACAATGCCCACTTCACCACGCGGAACCATTCCCATCCCGACCTGCATGGCTTTGCGACGACCAAGTGTCCACGCGCCCAAACCACAACCAAAGAATTTCGTTAGCACTGCCAGCACGGTAATCAACAAAGCCAGCACGACGACTTCGCGTTGCAAGAACACATCCAGACGCAATTGCATTCCGATGTTGGTGAGAAAAAATGGCAACAGAAATTCCGTGACAGCTTCCGCCTGATGCGGCATATCTGTGTCTTCGGTCGCTTCGGATAACGACATCCCCGCCAGAAATGCGCCAATGATCGCCGCGACACCAATGTGATTCGCCAGTAAAACCAGCCCCAAACACATGGAAAGCCCAAAGACCAGCCACGAATTACCCACGCGCAGCTTCTCTACACGCGGGCGCATACGATTGACCGCCTTGGCTCCAATCAGTGCAACCAAAATGGTGAAACCTATTGCCAATCCGGCAGTCGTTCCGATTTGCAGGAAATCTACCCCACCTTTCGCCACGCTGCTGACGACCGCGAGAATAATCAATCCCAGCACGTCATCAATCACCGCCGCCCCCAAGATGATGCGACTCGTTTCTAAACTGAGCAGCCCCATTTGCCCCAACACGCGTGCCGTGATGCCAACCGATGTCGCCACCATCGCCGCGCCGATGAAAATTGCCTCAATCTGTGGTCGCCCCCACAGCCAGGCCAACCCCCAGCCCGCCACAAACGGCACAATCACGCCCAGAATTGCCACGAGCGACGCACGCGCCCCGACACGAAAAATATCGGAAGGCTTTGTTTCCAAACCGACGAGGAACAGCAAAAACACGACTCCGATTTCCGACAACGCATTGGTCAAATCGCTCGGCGCAACCCAGCCCAGCACGCTCGGCCCAATCAGGATGCCCGCCAGAATTTCGCCAGCGACAGCAGGCTGCTTCAATCGTTCAAAAATCTCGGCGGCCAATTTCGCCGCGACATACATCACAAACAACGTCAGGAATAATTTGGCATGTTCGTCGCCCCCCACCAGAAGGAGAAACATAGTGCCCTCATCAAAAAATAACATTCTCTTTTTCCTTTCCCTCAACTGTCTTTCGATTGTAGCCCTACGCTACACCACTGTAGAAAAATGCTACGGCACAGAATCTTCTGTGTGATATTCCTCCAGTTTGCGATAAAGCGTTTTCCGATCCAGACCCAGCATTTGCGCAGTTTTCGTTTTGTTACCGCCAGCGCGACGAAGGATTTCCAGAATATATTCGCGTTCGATCTCTCGCAGCGTCAGGTGTTGCTCACTGGAGCGCAATAACAGAGATGAGACCTCGCCACCCGAACGCACTCGCGCTGGCAAATCATCGGCCAGAATGTTTGCACCGCTGGCAAAGGCAACTGCACGCTCGATGGCATTTTCCAATTCGCGGACATTGCCAGGCCACGAATAGGTGGTCAGCATTGCCAGGGCTTCTGGCGAAACATCCAGCGCCTGACCGCCGGTTGCAGCACAGACTTTGGCAATAAAGTGTTCGACAAGCAGCGGTACGTCATAGGCGCGCTCACGCAAGGCCGGAACCTGTAAATGAATGACATTGAGCCGCCAGAAAAGGTCCTCGCGGAAACGCCCCTCGCTTACATCCTGTTCCAGGTTCCGATTCGTGGCAGCAATCACGCGCACATTAATCGGGCGCTCGGTATTGGAACCAACCGGACGAACGGTTTTATCTTGCAAGGCACGCAACAATTTCGGTTGGACTGCGATTGGCATTTCGCCAATTTCATCCAGAAAAAGTGTGCCATTGTCTGCCGCTTCGATCAGCCCCTTGCGCGCTTGTTTCGCGCCCGTAAAAGCCGTCCCGGTATGACCGAAAAGCTCTGATTCCATCAATTCAGCCGGAATGGCAGCACAATTGACTGGTACAAAAGCACCCGTGCGTGCGGATGCCTCGTGAATGGCCCGCGCGACGAGTTCTTTGCCCGTCCCGGATTCGCCCGTAATCAGGACCGTACCGATGCTGCGGGCGGCAATCGTGATTTGATCAAACAGTGCGCGCATCGGGCGAGAGGCACCAATGATGCGGGCGGGCACATCAGATTCACGTCGCAATCGAGCTTGTGTGCGTTGGGTTTGGCTGGAGTTCAGGGCTTGCGTTACGACATTTAATAGTTCGCTGTTTTTGAAGGGCTTGGTCAGATATTGAAAGGCTCCCGCCTTGACCATTTCGACAGCCTGCTCAACCGAACCAAAGGCAGTTATCACAATGACAGGAACTTCGGCACGGCGCGCGCGAATCTGGGTCAAAAGCTCATCACCGGTAATGCCAGGCATTCGCACATCAGTGATCACCAAATCCAGCATCTCGCGCTCACGTTCAATTTGCACCTGCGCCTGACGACCATCAGCAGCCACGATCACCTCATAGCCAGCTTCGTCCAGAACATCTTGCAACAACTCGCGCATATCCGCGTTGTCTTCAGCGATCAGAATTCGCTCACGCATTTTCAACTCCTTTTCCGGTGTTCCCGTTTGCGGTGGGGTCAGCTTTCGGCAACCAGACAGTAAAAGCGGCTCCACCAGATGGCAGGTTCGCAACGTCAATCCATCCCTGATGATCCTCCACAATCCGGCGCGAAATACTCAGGCCAAGGCCCATCCCCTGCCCAACTTCTTTGGTGGTAAAAAACGGGTCAAAGATTTGATGCAGGCTTTCAGCCGCAATGCCTGGCCCGGTATCGGAAATCTGCACACCGATAAATGATTGCCCCTCTTTCACGATTTCCTGCGCTACAGTCTCAACGTGTAAGGCTCCGTTAGTTGACACAGCCTGCAATCCATTGCGACCAATATTCATCAATACCTGATGCAACATTTCACGATCCCCCAGAACCTGTCGTTCATCCTGCCATTGAAATTCCAGTGTAATTGCCCTTTTCGCAGCATCGTCCTCCAATAATTCCTGAACACTCCGCAACAAGGCGGACAAAGCGACTGGCTCACGGCGCAGTTTTACCGGACGCCCCAGATCAAGCAATTGCCGAACCGTTCGCTCAATCACATCCGCCTGATGATTGATAATCATCAGATTGCGTTCCACCTTGTCGCGGGGTGTATCGGGCCGTTCGATCAATTGCTCAATGCGACCTTTGATCACATTCAGCGGCGCGCCCATTTCGTGCGCCACACCTGCGGCAACCCGCCCCAACGCCGCAAACCGTTCGGCAATGAGCAATTGTTGCTCCAACTTGAGCTGTTCAGATGCGGCCTGCGCTGCCGCCTGACGCTGCTCGGCCAGCCGGTCAGCCATTCGATTAAACTCGCGGGCCAACCGGGAAAGTTCATTGCCACCGGCTGGCACAATCACGCGGAATTCCAGTTCCCCTTCGCCCAGCGCGGTCGCGCCAGAAAGCAATTCACGAATGGGACGCGCCAAATTGTGACGCGTGACCATCAACACTCCCAGGACGATCACGGCAAACAGCGCAAGCGTAATAATGGCAACATCGCGGCGCGCACGCGCAAAATCGGCCTCAATGAATGAACGCAGTTGTGTGACCTCAAACGCGCTTCGACGTGTATCACTGATGCGAATGGGCATGATGATGGAAAAGACTCTTCGGGTGCCAATGCGTCGTACCATTTCTACGGTCTCCCCTGTGGCGAGGACCTGTCGAACTTCCGGGGGAAAACGAATTTCATCAGCGACCAGAGGATCCGAAAGCATCGTGATCTGGCCTTGTTCATCGTACAAAATCACACTATAGATTTTGGGATTCTGACTCAGGCGGTTAATAAACTGCTGAGCGTCGCGGTCATGTCCGGCCCGAAAATCATCTTCCAGCATGAGTTGTAACGTCGCAGCATGCGCGCGCACTTCATTATGCATGGCCCCTTCCAAAATCGTTTGCCGTTGCATCACGAAATAATACCCCGCTGCGGCCATGACGATTCCCACCGTCCCCGTCAAAAGTAAAATCAATCGTGTGCTGATACTCATTCGCTCGTTCGACCTCGGAAAATGATTTTGTCAACAACCGTTCCTACAGCAGTAAGGCAAATACCTTGCCAGGCGTAACCCCTTTGAAAATGCGGTTTGTTGCCCCACGCCTGCCCCGTTTTGCCCCATCCCCCTGAAATCAAATCTTAACCAGAAGACCATATTTTTCAGTATTAAGAGGACTTTGCGCGTCGGCTCTCTTCCGGCATAGGAATTGTAATGAGATGAAGGTGTGATTGATAGGAAAGGAAGAAAAATGACTCGGCAATTTCTAGCGATGAAAGGAACGGCGGTGTCGCAATCGCCACTTATTAACATCGAGCGCACCTTCAAAGGGATGTCTGTCATCCAGATGGAAGAAGGGGCGAAGATAGGACATATCACGGATGTGGTCGTCCATCCCACCGAAGGATTTGTGATGGGGTTCGTGCTCGTCACAAACGATGGAAAGGAACAGGTGCGGGTTGCCAATGATTGCTCAATCAATCAAACGTTAGGGGCGCTGATGGTGATGCCAGGGGCCTGGGACGATCAACAGCAAATTCGGACCACTCTTGCGAGAGGAGTCCGAGTTTGTGAAAGCCTGCTGGGCATTGAGATTGTGACGAGAAATGGCAAATCGTTAGGTCGAGTCATTGAGGTCTATGCAACGGAATCAGAGCTGCGGACAATTTACCGCGTCGCATCCTATCGGCTGCGATTTCTTGTGAGGGGCGGTACGTATTTGCCTGGCGACCTTCCGATTGCATGGCTGGAGAGGGGCGCTCGTTTGATCGTGCCTGCCGATACGATGGAACGAGAGTCCTTCTCCACAATTGATGAAGTTCTCAAGTTTGTGTGAAACAACCTGACTTTACTGGGAGAATAAAACATGAAATCAAATCTACTGTTGGATCTTTTGAAAAATTCGCCGAACGCCCCATTTTATCAATGCCCACAGTGCCAAACGGTCTGGTTGATCGTGGGCGGACAAGCCTTGAATCCCTATACCTGCAAAATGTGTGAACACCAATTCGACCTTGCTAACGCGCGTGTTACACGAATCAGAAAACAGCCGAAGGCTCCCACGAGCGCCCTTCCCAAAGCAGCCTAGATCGGAGAAGTTTTATGATTTCTGTCATCATCCCCGCCCTCAATGAATCCGCGACCATCAGTTCCGTTGTCAAATTTGCGCACGCTCAGGCGCAAGTGACGGAGGTCCTGGTGGTGGATGATGGTTCGATTGATGGCACGCCCGAAATAGCGCGGTCAGCAGGCGCACGCACAATTACCAGCACGATGCTGGGCAAGGGGGCATCCATGCACGACGGGCTGCTGGCCGCGCAAAATGATTTGCTGGTTTATCTCGATGGCGATCTTCGCTCTTTACACGAAGACTCTTTTTCCCGGCTCGTAGCCCCACTGTTATCTGGGCAGGCAGATTTCGTGAAGGCCAGTTTCAAACGCAACGCGGGCCGCGTAACCACGTTGACAGCCCGCCCGCTGCTGCAAACCTTTTTCCCCGAATTAAATCACATTGAGCAACCACTCGGAGGGATGGTCGCAGCCCAACGCCGATGGCTAGAGCGGCTACGATTTGAAGATGACTATGGCGTAGATGTGGGGTTATTGCTGGATGCAACGCATTTGGGAGCGCGAATCGCCCAGGCCAATATTGGCTATATCGAACATGATTCGCACCCTCTTGAGGTGCTCAGCGAGATGGCAACACAGGTCATGCGTGTCATTCTGGATCGAGCCGCGCGTTTTGGTCGTTTGCGCAGCGATCAAATCCGAGAAATGAAAGAGGTCGAACGCGCCGTGCATGCAGGCTTACCCGTCATTTTGCAGAAGGTAGCAAACGCCGAAAAATTGGCGTTGCTCGATATGGATGGGACGTTACTGGATGGTCGCTACATCGTGGAACTGGCCCGACGAACCTATAAAACCAATGCACTCAACCGATTCATTGACCATGAACAAATGTCGGCGGAATCGCGCACCCGATTCATTGCCACGCTGTTTCAGGGCATCCCCAAAGAGACCTTTACCCAAACTGCGCTTGAGATGCCGCTGATGCCGGGCGCAGTCGAGACAGTCGTCAATTTGCGCAAACGTGGCTATCGCGTGGGCATCGTCACCGATAGCTTTTTTGTCGCCGCAGAAATCGTTCGCCGTCGCGTCTTCGCCGACTTTAGCATCGCGCACGTCCTTCGGTTCCGCAATGAGAAGGCAACGGGTGAGGTCACCTTCTCACAAAGTATGGCGCAGCATCCACTTGGATGTTCCCGCCACATCCGCTGTAAATTAAATGTTCTGGGACATCTGGTAAATGATGAACGATTCAACCCACAAGAAGTGATTTATGTTGGGGATGGTGAAAACGATGTCTGCCTCTTACAAGCCTTACCCTTATCATTTGCCTTTCGCCCCAAAAGCGAGCGGGTACAAACGGCGGCTCGCTATGTTATCCATGACCACCTCACGCAGATATTAGAGTTCCTGCCAAAGAATCCGCCAAAGACTTTTCAGACGTGGAAAGAGGGAGCATCTAATCGTTACCATCATGACGTCGTGAAGGCAGCATAAATACGGATAAAACCAAAGCGTATTCGCCCCGACCGTGGAAGGCGATCTTGATTCGACACAGGGCAGCAACATTCCTTCGAATCAAGCGGTCGGGACAAATACGCTTTGGTTTTACCTGATGGTGGCAGTCGCCAGCCGAGCGTGGTTTATGAAGTAGCTTCTTCGTACAGATAACTTTGATTGACCCAACCGGTACTTTCACCGACTGTAATTTTCACCCAAACCTCACGTCCAACTTGCCTGGTTTCTCCCAAAAACCGGAGGCCTTTGCGATCAAAGGAAAGTTTACCAATGATCCTGGATTTCAGCCCCGGTGAGTTGCGAAGATTTAGTGGATCGTTTTCAGAAACACGGAAAACCGCATAGCGTGCATTCGCTTTCAGGCGGCGCAAAATTGCGGGCGCTTTCGTCCCGGTTTTGACAGCAATCTGCATCCAGCCTTCTTTTGGCGCTTTCGGCGGCGGATCGGCTCCGGTCGAAATAATGCGGTAATAAAACACATATCGGCTGTCGGCTGACCATTCGATTTTGTCCTGTAAAATCCAATCCCAGCGGGCGGTGAATTTGCGCTTGCCCGTGCCATCAGCATTGAACGTGAAGCCAACATTGTCAGTACATTCAAAGCCACAGGCCAACACCAGAAACCGCTTGCCATCGGGCGCATAGCGAATTTCGGACAGGTGCATATAACCATCTTTTTGACTGTCCAAAAATACCTTTCCACGAATCAGCAGCCGCGTCCGATCTTCGTTGATGACAGGCCGATCAGATTGCGCCAGGGCGCTCATCGTCAATAGCAGCAACAACGCGAATGATTTCATTTCGACATAGCCTCCACGAATTCTTTGGCTGCCGCAATCGCTTCGTCCAACGAAGTCACTTTGCCATCCAATTGCAATTCGTATACGGCTTTCGTGATTTGTCCAATCTGTGGGCCGGGTTTCAATCCCAGCTCAAGTACATGACGCCCTAATAAAATCGGCCCTGGTGCTTTGACGGGAATTGCCAACTCATTGACACGAGCGATGAACCATTCCATTGCATCCGGTTTGAAATCACCCGTGCGGCCCAAGCAATCGGCGCGCGCCACGCGGTAAAGCAAATCCGGTTCGACGCGTTGTGCCAGACGACGAAACGCGCCATCAGAAATGTGCTCGCCTTTCAGAAACGATTTGTGAAAATGCCCTGGAACCAGATGAGCGGCGACTAAAGCAATCACCTGTTTGCGCACATCATAGCCGTCAATCGTGTGGAGCTTCAGATGTTCGAGGAATCGTTCAGTAGGAGCAATACCCGCATCTTCGTGGCCTTTCGAGCGAAGACGACCATCTTCAAATTTCGTGGTCGCAGGTTTACCAAAATCGTGGCAGAGCGCGCCGAGCATTACGGCTATTTTTTTAGCATGCGGCACATCGTCAATCAGTTTGCGGGCCTCATCAATCACTAACGCGGTGTGAATATCCACGTCGCCTTCGGGATGCCATTCATATTCCTGTGGACAGCCAATCAGCGCGTGAATTTCCGGCCAAAGCTTTTCAGTGATGCCAAGTTCAATTGCGGCCCAAAATCCAATCGAAGGCCGGTTGGATTGCAACAACCATTTCTCAACTTCGGCCCAAATCCGTTCAGCCGGCAAATCCGACAAATCAATATTGCGGCAAAGGATCACGGTCGCCGGATCAATTTCATATTCAAACCGCGCAGCAAATTGCATCGCGCGCAGTACCCGCAAGCTATCTTCGACAAAAGTGGTGGAATCAACCGCACGAATAAGACGGCGTTCCAGGTCCTCGCGTCCGTGATGAGGGTCCACCAATTCATCAGTGAGCGGATCGTACATCACAGCGTTGATCGTGAAGTCTCGACGGCGTGCGGCCTCTTCGTATGACATCCACGGATCGCCAGTGATTTCAAATCCACGATGCCCACGTCCAACTTTAGATTCGCGGCGCGGCAGACTGACATCAATCGTGAGGGCGTCGGCCAGTTTCACTTTATAAACGGTGAACGCCTCCCCCACCGCATTGACACTTCCGTGTGCGTCCAACAAAGCGCGCAATCGAGATGGCTCCAGCGCGTAGACCTCCAGGTCATAATCCACATTGGCAACTCGGCGCAAATAATCACGCACCCATCCGCCCACCAGAAACGCGCGCCCGCCTGCTCCACGGATGGCTTGGCATAGGTTCAGAACCAACGGATCAATCGTCTTCATACAAAGCAGATGGTAGCGGCAAAATGAGGGAAAGAGAAATGAGTTGTTAAGGATTTAGGCCGCGAGGAAATCCGTGAACGAATGGCGGGCAATCCTATCGGCTTGCAGACGTAACTGGCACACATCCAGCAATCGGTCCAATGTTTCGCCATCTTCACCATATCGTGACTGACCGATACTGATTCCAACGACGGCGTCATCTACGGAGAGTAAAAAGGAACGGCCTTCGATGATGGCGCTTTGAACGCGGGCGCTGATTTGAGTGGCGGTATCGGAGGAAACGTCTTGTAATAAAACAACAAACTGATCGCCCAGAAAATGAATC
>JAEUQN010000170.1 GCA_016789725.1 Blastocatellia bacterium
CCTGCAAAACCTCATGCACCATTTGCAGGATGTTATTGCCTTTCCAGTCTCGCTTTGCTTCATCATAGAATGATGGGTTGAAGACGACCTTACCAGAACGGGCAACCAATTTATCCGCCGTGTTTGTCGCGCCAAGGGGCTTCGCCAAATCGGCCTGCGCAAACGTATTACGGCTCATTGCACTATCAATGGTAAACGTAATGGTTACAGGTTGATTGTCATTGATGTTTCCAGCCAAAAATTGGCAGGCCTTGTTGACCTGGCTCTTAAAATTTGCCGTCCAATATTTCTGATACTCTGGTTTTGTATCGTACTGGGGAGTGATCTTTGCAGCTTCAACGGGTGACGCGGCGGCCCAGCACATCATCATTGTCAATGACGCCAGCCATAAGCGAGAAATTTTCATATAGTCTCCAAGTCTTAAGTTGTGAGTGTCAGGTTGGCCCACGAAAACCTTGTTTCCGGGAGCAAAAGCAACGTGCTTTATCTCAAGTAAACGTTGTCAATGACGCATCTCTTCGCTTTACACGACGAGGAGCGTCAGGCATTCAGCCTGGGGACCAGTGATGAATTGTGGCAGTAGTCGTGAGGTGCGTCGGGTGCAGCAGCTTAGCCAAAGAGGGTAAAGGCCAAGCTTTTTAAATCATTCTTAAATCTGTGAGAAATGTTGCTGCAGACTATATTTGTTCCCTGATTGATATTCAGTTTTTTATGAGGAACTGTAAAAGCACTTGCACTACTTCGAAAAATCCCTTAGAAACATTTTGGGAGGCAAATCCGCTCTATTTCAAGTCAGATGGTACCTGGACACTTGGCACGGGCGCGTGCCAGAAATGCCATCACAAACTGATCCACACAGTTATCGGAATCCAAATGCCCCGAACTTGAACTAGAGTTTTCCTTACAAAAGTTGGCCCAATCTGCTCCCTGCATATTTCAAAAAATGTAGCCTTCATCGCGGGTCAATAGATAGCCTGAGGATCTGCAAAAAGTCCTCAACAAAGTCCTCAATTGTTCCTCAACGTTTTTGGTGATGTTGTTATGCCTACTCCCCACAATGCTTTATACGAATTTGAATCTTTTCGATTGGATGCAAAAAATGGTCTTTTGTGGAGTGATGATGAGGTGATTCCCCTCAAACCTAAGGCGATTGCCCTGCTCCATCTGCTGATACAGCATCCAGGTGTCGTGCTTACCAAGCAGGAAATCATAGACGCGCTCTGGCCCGACACGATTGTTGAAGAAGGCAATCTGACCCAGACCATGCATTTGCTGCGCAAGGCGCTGAGCCACGATGGCACCCCGCAGTCCTTGATTGAGACGGTGCCGAAAATTGGCTACCGCTGGGTTGGCGAGGTGCGCGTGGTGGCAGCGACTCAGCGGTTGACGAATGGTACCCAGACCGCGACCGCCGTGGCCCTGGCCCCGGCTACTCCGCCTACGGTGGAGGCGGTACAATCAGTAGAGACAGTAGAGGCTGTTCAGCCCAGCAAAACTGTGTCGGCCAGCCCCGCCAGCAAACCAGTCGTGTCGCAGGCGTGGTGGCGTGATCGGCGGGCAGCGTGGGGGATGTTGGGAATTTTAGTGGTCATGGGATTGCTTGCAGGTACAGTTTTATCGCGCCGCAGCCAAGGCCCGTTGGTAAGTTCAATCGCCGTGTTGCCCTTCGGGGGGGTGGGAATGGAAGCCACTGATCCGTCCCTGAGTTTGGGGCTGGCCGATGCATTGATTACACGCTTGTCCACGCAAGGAAATTTAGAGGTCCTACCGACCGTTGCTGTCGCTCGATACAGCGAACGCAAGATCGAAGCAATAGAGGTGGGAAAACAGTTGGGCGTCGAAGCCGTCTTGACAGGCTACATTCACCATGTCGGTGGGCGCGTGCGGTTGACCTCACAACTGGTGCGCGTAAGTAATGGCCAAACGCTTTGGGCCGGCACTTTCGATGAAGACCCCACGAACCTCTTTGTGCTGGAAGACGCGCTGACGCTACAGGTCACCTCGGCTTTGCGATTGCCACGCGACGAAAGCCCGCACGATCCAGTGAAAGATTACGGCACAGATAATTTGGAGGCCTGGCAGCTTTATCAGAAGGGGCGTTATCTTTGGAACAAGCGCCAGTGGACAGAGACGAAAAAGGCCATCGTAATGTTTGAGCAGGCGTTGCAACTTGACCCAGATTACTCACAGGCTTACGCCGGGCTGGCGGATTGTTACGCGCTTTGGAACCCGGAGATGAAACCGCGCGAACGCCTGGCCAAAGCCAAACCCGCAGCGGAACGGGCGCTGACGCTCAACGACCGACTCGCCGATGCGCACGCTTCGCTGGGATTTATCAAATACAAATTTGAGTGGGATTGGCGCGGCGCTGAGGTCGAATTCAAACGAGCGCTGGCCTTGAATCCGAATTACGCGACGGCGCATCATTGGTATGGCGAAAGCCTGAGCCTGCAATTGCGTCACGCCGAAGCCCTGACGCAATTGCAGGCAGCCGAACGGCTCAACCCGCTTTCCTTTCCGATCAAAGAAGACATCGGCCTAGCCTTTTATCGCGCCCGCGATTTCGCCAATGCCGAGCGCAAATTCCGCGAGGTTCTCGAACTCGACCCCAACTTCTTTCGCACGCACCACAAGCTGTCCGATCTGTTGCAGGATCAGGGGCGTTACGCCGAGGCTTTTCGTGAAAATCTAACGTTCTGGAAAGGCATAAAAGTCGCGCCTGAAATCGTCGTGGCATTACAACAAGCCTATGAACAATCGGGCTGGCAGGCGTGCGCGCGTGCAGAACTGGAATTGATTGCGACCGGCAAACTCGCCGATGACGCGCATCGGCGCGCTCGTCTGAGCTTGCGCGCGGGCGACCGGGAACAGGCGCTGCAATGGTTGATGCAATCATTCGACGAACTCGGAGAAGCGCCGTTGCGCATCAAGGAACCGGAATTTGACCCCTTGTTAAATGAGCCACGTTTCAAGGCTTTGTTGCAACGTGCCGGGCATGCACTCTAACTGAAGTTCAAGGCTGACGTAAGCGGGAAGCAATCAGGCTCCCAAGCGATTCGTGCTTCCCTGGCACCAACCAAACAGCCCCCCTCCCGAACGCTTCAGCGCCTCGCACATCGGCCAACAAACTATCACCGATATGCAGAGCTTGTGCGAGCTGCAAACCATTGTCCGTCAGCGCTGCCTGAAAGATGCCGACTCCGGGTTGGCGGCTCCAGCTTCGGTCGAAATGTGAATCGAATCGAAATACGCGCGCAGGTGCAAACCATCCAACACGCCATACAATCGCGCATCGAAATTTGAGATTACCTCAAGGCGAAGTCCGCGTGCTTTCAGCGCGATCAGGGCAGGTTCGAAGTCTGCAAAAAACTCCCACGCTTGCGCGCCGCGAAAGAACTCAAAGAGTTCTACAAAGTATTCCTCAAACTCACCCGATTGGGAAAACTCACCAAAGCAAGCGAAGACATCACGGACTAAACTGTCAAAGGTTGTCATCCATAAATATCCATCACGTGTTTGCACAATATTGTGGATGGTGTTTTGTGGTAAGCCATTATCGGTTGTCCAATGATCAAATCGGTAACGCTGCGCCGAAACAGGTATCGCCAGCCAAAGGAGGGAGAGAATGACTAATTTGCTCAGCCGCAAGCAGAACTGGGAGGAAGGGGAGATCGGCACCATAACGAGGGCGGGTTATAGCATAACAACTTTTACCTGAGAGGAAACTGTGCAAGCAGTGAGCACTGTTCCAGCAAACCCAGAATATCTCATAAATGCGGTGATACCGATTGGGCGATAGAACGTCAGCAATTTTGCTGTCACTCATTCATTTGTGCAATTCGTGACTTTGTGGTGAAATCTCGCTTTTGCAATCCTCTTGGATTTCCTAACAACTGCACTGTATCTGTTCACTTTTGAGAGAAAGGGATTAGTTAATCATCATGGCAAACGTACCCATTACGGTCGCGCACGGCGACGGCATCGGCCCGGAAATTATGGCTGCGACGCTGGAGATCATCCAAGCCGCAGGCGCACGCATTGACATTGAAACCATTGAAATCGGCGAGAAAGTTTACCTCTCCGGCAACGCCGCAGGTATCGCGCCCGAAGCGTATGAATCGCTGCGCCGCACGAAAGTCTTTTTGAAAGCGCCGATCACGACCCCACAAGGCGGCGGCTACAAATCGCTGAACGTGACGATTCGCAAGACGTTCGGGCAGTTCGCCAACATTCGCCCCTGCGTTGCGTATCATCCATTCATTGACACCAAGCATCCCGGCATGGATGTCGTCATCGTCCGCGAAAATGAAGAGGACACATACGCCGGAATCGAATATCGTCAGACGCAACAAGTCGAGCAATGCTTGAAGCTGATTTCGCGGCCCGGCTCGGAAAAGATTGTGCGTTATGCGTTCGAGTACGCGCGCAATTACAACCGCAAAAAAGTTACCTGCTTCATCAAAGACAACATCATGAAGCAGACCGACGGTCTGTTCCATCGCGTGTTCGACGAAATCGCGCCGGAATATCCCGACATCACAGCCGAGCACTGGATCGTAGACATCGGCGCAGCCAAACTCGCCGACACACCCGAAGCCTTTGACGTCGTAGTGATGCCGAACCTGTATGGCGACATTCTCTCCGACGTTGCCGCGCAAATCGCGGGTTCGGTCGGCCTCGCGGGTTCCGCCAACATTGGCGAAAACGTAGCGATGTTTGAAGCCATTCACGGTTCTGCGCCGCGTCGTGCCGGACAGAATTTAGCGAATCCGTCGGGCTTGTTCCTCGGCGCGATTTTGATGCTCGTGCATATCGGTCAACCCGACGTCGCCGCGCTCGCCCACAATGCCTGGATGAAGACGATTGAAGACGGCATTCACACTTACGACGTTTACAAAGAAGGCGTGAGCAAAGAAAAAGTCGGCACTAAAGAATTTGCCCAAGCCGTCGTCGCACGCCTCGGTCAAAAGCCCGAAACGCTGAAACCGGCTGAATACAAAGCTGCTGATTTATCGAAGCTCGGTCAAACCAGCACGCCCACGCCGCAGCAGAAAGATTTAGTTGGCGTAGATGTGTACTTGGATTGGAGCGCTGGTTCCGCCAACAATCTGGCTGCGATCTTAGAGAAGACGAACGGCGACGAAATCAAGCTCGCGTCGCTGAACAATCGCGGCACGAAGGTGTGGCCGGACGGTTCGCCCGAAACCTTCTGCTCCGATCATTGGCGCTGCCGTTTTCTGGGCAATGATGGCATCCATCATCGCCAAATTACCAACCTGCTGAACCGCGTGTCCGAAGCGGGACTTGATTTCATCAAGGTCGAGAACCTGTACAACTTCGACGGCAAAGCAGGCTACTCCGTATAAATCTGGAAATCAAAGGGCAAAAGGCAAATATCAAAAGTAAAAAGGGCGGAACTTAATTTTCTTCATCTCTATCTGAAAAAATAAGTGCCGACCTTTTGCCTTTTGCCTTTTGAGATTTGCCTTTTGATTTCGTGTGAAGCGTTTTGATTTCTTTTTTATGACTACCAATGCTCCGCTCGTCGCCATCATCATGGGCAGCAAATCGGATTGGGAAACGATGAAGCTGGCGAGCGAAACCTTGGCCAAATTCGACGTGCCGCACGAATGCAAAATCGTGTCCGCGCATCGCACGCCGTTACTGCTCGCCGAATTCGCGGCGAACGCCGAAGCACGCGGCCTCGAAGTCATCATCGCAGGCGCAGGCGGTGCAGCACATTTGCCCGGCATGGTTGCCGCACAAACGTCTGTACCAGTGCTTGGCGTTCCCGTGCAAAGCAAAGCCCTGAGCGGAATGGATTCGCTCCTTTCGATTGTGCAAATGCCCGCTGGAATTCCCGTCGGCACGTTAGCGATTGGCAATGCAGGCGCGACGAATGCGGCGTTGCTGGCGGTGGCGATCTTGGCGAACACGCGACCGGAGTTACGTGCAAAATTGAATGCGTTCCGCGCGCAGCAAACAGAAACCGTGTTAGGTACTTCGCTTGAGTAAGTTGATTATGCGAATTCGTAAACTCAACTTAAAAAATATTGGGCCTTTTGAGGATGGTGAGATTGAGTTTAAGCCATCCGAAGGCACGCAAGAAATTCATATTTTCACGGGGCCAAACGGCAGCGGAAAGACGACTTTATTACAAGCACTCGCCATATTTTTTGGTAGCCCGCCTCAAAACGTAGAAGCATTACTAAAAAGAATGCGATCCGATTATTCGAGCAAGATCAAGATAACACTTGAGGATGCTGAATGGAGTAAGCCCCCTGGGTTTAGTGTAAACAGACTCGATTTAGTTCATACAATAGAGCGATATAGCCATTCATATTATGGCGCTGTTGAATTTAGCAAATTGCCTTACTTACCTGAATATGCCTCTACAAATAAGAAGGAGAATTGGCTCCCCTTTGCCTACAATGGTTATCGGGTAGCCCGCTCAATCCCCATCAATGCAATTCAGGAAATTGAAACGGGGGCGTGGTACGACGTTTTTAGCGAGGCGTTAATATTTGACAAGCGAGTGCTTGAGAAGCCCAATGCATTTACTATCAATCAGTGGATTGCGAATAGTATTTCCAAGCGAGCTATCTCCAAAGAAAAGGGAAAAGAAAAAGAGGCCAGTAAATATGAGTCGGCCCTCAAGACGCTTGAGCAGGTTATTTCCAAAATTGTTGGATATAAAATCGAATTCGATTTACAAACTACGCCTCTTTCTCTGGTTGCTAAATCGCAGAACTCCGAACTCGAATTCGATGTTTTACCGGATGGCCTTCGTTCTACGATTAGTTGGATTGGTGACTTATTGATGCGATTGGATTTCTTTGACTCGTTACGAATTGATTCTCCAGACTGGGATCAATCTTCACCCATCAACCAGCGTAGACTTTTTCTCTTTTTGGATGAGATAGAAGTTCATTTACATCCCTCCTGGCAAAGAAATATCTTGCCTGTAGTAAAAGAGTTTTTTCCCAACGCGACTATCTTTCTAACTACGCATTCACCATTTGTTGTGAACTCTGTTGATGGTGCTTGGGTTTATGATTTGGGATTGAAAGACGGCAAGGCATTTTTGGAGAAAACACGCCTTTCAAAAACAGGTGAAAGCTATGAATATATTCTGCGCGATATTTTTGACATAGATACTAGATTTGGCGTCGAAGCGCAGAAAGACTTAGACCTTTTTCAGCAACTCAAAAATGAGCTATTACAGGGGAAGCCAATCGAGGAAGAGGACTTTTTGACGCTTGCGCGACGTCTGGCCACGCAAAGTTTAGAATTACAAAGCATCATTCAATTTGAACTCCGGCAATTAAATAGAATCAAAGGAAAAAGCTACGAGATATGATGAGATTACAGCGCCCTGATGCTCCTTTGTGGCTGTCGGAAAACTGGGAAGCGTGGGGGAAAGAGTATCAGCAAAAAAGACAGGAAAAACCGCGCTACCAATTCAAATGGAAAATATACAAGAAGGTGGCAGTGAATCATCTGTTAATCCCGTTACTTCGAGAGATGACCGCAGATCACTGCTCATTTTGTGATGCCTCGCCAATGATTTCCAGGCTCAAAGAAACTATTGAACACTTTCAGCCCAAGTCCCTCTATCCGTTGCTCGTCTATCAGTGGGCGAACTTATTTCTATGTTGTTATAAGTGCCAGGGCGCAAAAGGTGAGCAATTCAAACATACGCTCTTGAAACCCGACGAGATGGATTATCAATTCCATCTACACTTCGTTGTTAATTTTGAGACAGGTGAGCTCAGCGCAAATCCCGATAACAGCCCAGAGAACCAACAACGAGTGAAAGATACCATTGCCCTTTATAACCTGAATGATCCTGAAAGATTAAATGATCGAATTTGCGAGTTCAGGAAATATACAAAAATCAGCGATCCTAACGTCGCGGATTTTTCTTATCGCTTCATGTTTTTATGATTCTACCTGGCTCCACAATTGGTGTTTTAGGCAGCGGCCAACTCGGTCGCATGTTTGCGATTGCGGCGCGGCGGATGGGCTATCGTGTGCATACGTTTTCGCCGGATCAGGACACGCCGACGGGGCAGATTGCCGACGAGGAAATCATCGCTTCGTATGACGATCTGGATGCCGTGCGCAACTTTGCCCGCAACGTCAGCGTCGTGACATTTGAGTTTGAAAATGTGTCTTCGGCAGCGGTCGAAGCGGCTTCGGAATTTGCGCCCGTGCGTCCGGGCGGACACGTCCTGCACACCGCACAACATCGGCTGCGCGAAAAGACGTTTTTAGCCAATCACGGCTTTCCAGTTGCACCGTTCAAGCGTGTTGCTTCGTTGGACGATTTGCTTGCGGCGCTCAATGAAATTGGATGTCCGGCGGTTCTGAAAACTGCGGGATTTGGGTATGACGGCAAGGGGCAATCCAAAATCACTTCGCCCGATCAGGCACAAGAGGCTCTGAACGCGCTCGGTAATCAGGAAGCGATTTTAGAAGCCTTTATTAATTTTGAGCGCGAGGTCTCCGTTGTTGCTGCACGCAGTATTGATGGGGCTTTCGTGCATTATGGCGCGGTTGCGAATGAGCATCGCAACCACATTTTGGACATTACAGTTGCGCCTGCGCCAATTCCATCAAGGATCAATCAAGAGGCCATCGAAATTACACGCGGGGTGCTGGAAACATTAGATGTGGTAGGCGTGATGTGCGTTGAATTCTTCCTCACACCACAAGGCAAATTGCTTATCAACGAAACTGCGCCACGTCCGCATAACTCCGGTCACTTTTCCTTCGATGCTTGTGTCACGAGTCAATTTGAGCAGCAATTGCGCGCGGTTTGTGGCTTGCCTCTCGGTTCGACTGAACTGTTGCGTCCGGCAGCGATGGCGAATTTGTTGGGCGATTTGTGGCAGGACGGCGAACCGAATTGGGCGGCGGCGTGTGCATTTCCCAATGTTAAAGTGCATCTGTATGGCAAGCTCGCACCGCGCAAAGGCCGGAAAATGGGGCATCTCACCGCATTGGCGACGACAGCAGAGGACGCGGAACAGTACGTTCGTGAAGCGCGCGCCGCATTGATAAAACATTTTTAGTTCGCGCCTGGTTTGGCTTGATCTTCATTACTCACCTCACTACTATACCCCCGTCAGCTTTCCCGTTTATTTTTAGGAACCCCGGACGTTTGTGACCACAGCGTTTGGAGCATTGTATGGTTTGTCGTTGAATTCCCCGATTTTCGGCGCGAATGACGATGGTGCTCACGGTTCCACTCCTCACAGCTTCCTCATCGCTAGTTACATTTGAATCTCTGAGGTGGGTGTTTGTCTGAAGAATAGCCTGAGTATTGGGGCGGTTATTTATCGGCGCATTGCGCCTCAGCCAGAACTCACTCGGATCACTTCATCGCGCGCGGACGAGCCACGCCTGCGATCAATCCACCGAGATCATCCGGCAGCGATCTCACTTCGCAATCATTGAATGCAAGCTTCTCGCTTGCGTTTTGGCATTTGCACAAGGAGTCCTTAATGAAAAGCCTCTCTCGCTATTTACTCAGTATTATGCTGATTTTCTCTCCGCTTTTTTCACTTCCTTCTTCCTCCTCTGCTCAATCGCCGGTAGAAAAAACTAAATTGCAGCTTGAACAAGACCTTGAACCCTCGCAGCTTGGGGAAGAGGCGCAACAACAAATCGAAGCGATTCTACGAGAGAAACAATCCCGCACCCCGGAGCAGCGCAAAATAGATTCTCAACTTTGGCAAACGATTCGCCAACGCCAAGGACAGGAAGCTGTCGGCGGCGTACCACGAGTAAGAACTGCTGTTGAAGTAGACGATCAGGGAAAAACCCTGGTGGAAATTCGTACAAACGGCTTTGTTAGTGAAGAATTTGTGAGGCTTCTCGAACGAGCGCAAGGCGAGGTTGTTTATGTGGCAACACAACACAAACTGATGCGAGCACGATTGCCTATTGATTTACTGGAATCGGTTGCGCAACGCACGGACGTTCGTTCGATTCGGATGCCTGCACCAGTGATGACCAATCGCCGCTTGATGCACCAGGGAAGAGTGACATCTCCTCGACGAGAAACACTCGAACTCAAGGCGGCTCGGTTGCGAACCGATTTCAAGCGGGTTCTGACAGGCGCGCCAACTGTGGAGGCCGAACCTCCACCTGCTGCAATTGCTTCGGACGCCGTTGTGACCGGACCGCCCTTTACGCAAGGCGATGCGGCCCATCGGGCCAACGATGTTCGCAATGTTTTTGGAGTTGATGGAACAGGCGTCAAAATAGGTGTGCTTTCGGATAGCATTCGATATTTGGAGCGCTCGCAGGACAACGGCAATTTGCCCAAGGATGTCACGGTCTTGCCAGGCCAGAGTGGGATCACGCGTGAGGGCTTTGATGAGGGCGAAGGCACAGCGATGCTCGAAATCATTCACGACCTTGCGCCAGGGGCAAAATTGTTTTTTGCTACCGGCACCAGTGATATTGAAGGACCGGAAGGAATGGCGCGGAATATTCGTGATCTACGCTTCAAATATGGCTGCGACATCATTGTGGACGATATTATCTGGGCCGACCAATTGCCCTTTCAGGATTACACCCTGGCGCAAGCCGTGAATGATGTAACAAAAGCAGGCGCGCTCTATTTTTCGTCGGCTGGCAATGCGGGCAATTACAATGATGGTACGTCGGGAACCTGGCAGGGCGACTTCAAGAATGCCGGGCGTCAGCCACTCACGGCAGGCCCGTCAGGCGATCCGCTTTACACCTTTCACGACTTTGGCGGCGGTTTGATTTCCAATCGCATTTCGCGGACGTTTGGTGATGGCTTCGTCGTTGTCCGTCTATTTTGGTCTGACCCGGAAGGGGCTGCGCAAAATGATTTTGACATTTACATCCTGAACTCTACGTTGACCAGCGTGCGCGCGTTTTCCATTGACGATCAATCCGTTTTCCCTTTTCCCGGAGAAGGGGTGGCGACATTTATGAATCAGGGAGATCGTATTCTCATCGCCAATTACAATGGCTCACAGCCTCGTGCGCTTTATCTTGACACGTTTGGGACGGCTGAACTGGCGCTGACAACAGGCGGATATATCGCCGGACAAGCGGCGGCTGCCGACGCCTTTGCCGTGGCTGCTGTTCCATCTTCTGTGGCGCGCAATGGCGTCTTTGTCCCTGGCCTCAATACGCCGGTTGAGGTCTTTTCTTCGGACGGCCCGCGTCACATCTTTTTCAATGCGGATGGCTCACCCGTGACGCCCGGTAAATATTTGTTTGCCGATGGCGGAGTAGTGCGGCAAAAGCCTGATCTTGCCGCTGCCGATGGGGTTTCGACTTCATTGCCGCAATCATTTTTCTCGACATTCTTTGGCACTTCGGCGGCAGCCCCTCACGCCGCAGCGATAGCTGCATTGCTTAAATCTGCTGTGCCTGCGATCAAAACAGGAGAAATGCGTGAAGTCTTAACCTCAACCGCATTGGATATTGGGCCGCGCGGTGTAGATCGTGTTTCTGGGGCAGGCGTGGTCTCTGCGCTCAATGCCTACTTGAAAGCGAAGCCATCTCCCTTCTTGGAATTCGCCAGTGCTGAGTTGGCGGCGGGGCCTGGCGACCGCGATGGAGCCGTCGAACCAGGCGAAGAGGGGTTGTTGCAGGTAGCTTTCGTGAATACCGGAACAGCACCGGCAACGGGGGTGAAAGCAAGCATCACAACATCCACGCCGGGCGTTACCATCACCGGCGTGGATTCAGATTATTTTCAAATTCCCGAAGGCAAAGGCGGCGTAAATCTGAGACATTTTCGGTTTCGGCTGGCCCCGACAGCAGCCTGCGGATTGCGCCCGACCTTTACGGTAAACGTCTCCAGCGATCAGACGTTGTCCCGCAGCTATAGCTTCGCCGTGCAAACCGGGCAACCTGCGACGACCCCGGCTGTACTCAGCTTGAGAAACGGAAACATTCCCCTTCCTGACGGCAGCACTATTAGCTTAAGTTTGCCGGTTTCTGGATTTACTGCGCCCATCACACGCTTTGCTTTCCGGTTTGATGGCCCTAATTGTTCATCCCCAACAGGAGTTGGCTTGCAACACGACCGCGTCAGCGATCTGGTGGTCACGCTCACTTCACCTGCGGGGACGACGGTCACGTTGCTCAGCAATCCCGGCGGGTTAGGATTGCCGAGCAAGAATTTCTGTAACACCTTACTGGATGATTTTGCGCTCAACTCTATCCAGAACATTACCTCCGCTGGCGCACCCTATTCGGGAATTTATCGTCCATCGGGACGGTTGGCGTCGTTCAATGGGCAAAGTGCGAATGGGACGTGGACCTTGCGGGTCAGTGATCGGGTGCAAGGGACAACGGGGACGTTACGCAACTTCTCGTTCCTGATTTTTACGTACAGTTGCGACAGCGGCGCAGCCGGTGTGCAGGAGTTCCGATTCAGCACAAACTAAGCTGAGTGAGGAAATCGTTGTGATCAAATAACACTACGCGAAGCAATGAACCTCCAGGCAATGTCAGACGGGTAGGTTCATTGCTTCGCGCAGCCTTTTTGGTGAGCTAAACGCAAGCCTTAGACCGCAGGTTTTTTGAGCGATTCTTCGCGTTTGGCTTTGAACTCTGTACCCGGCTTCCATTCCGGCCATTTGTCGCTGTTGGTCACGTTGTGGCCGACCAGGAATAGCAACTGCAAATCCTCCAATGCGCCAGATAAATCCCAATCCGGTTTCACTTCATCCGTGAGGTCGTGATAGTCCTTCTTAGTGTATTCATCGCGTTTTTGTTGTCCATAACCAGCAGGCTTGTTGACATACTCTTCGCCGCTATCGGTGTAAAGTGCAGGCACGCCCTGCTTGGCAAATTCGAAATGATCCGAACGATAGAAAAATCCTTTTTCCGGCTCAGGATCGGGCTTAATCGTGCGGCCTTGCGTCTGGCACGCTGCAGTGAGGAGGTCGTCCATCGTCGAGTTGCCTAAGCCAACGATGATGATGTCTTTCGTCCGTCCCCATTGATTGATGCCGTCCATATTGATGTTGGCGACGGTTTTATTCAGCGGGTAGAGCGGATTCATCGCGTAATAGCGCGCGCCCAGCAATCCTTTCTCTTCAGCCGTCACGGCCAGGAATAAGACCGAACGTTTGGGTGGCACTTTCGTGAATGCCTTGGCTAATTCGAGCAGGCACGCCGTACCGGAAGCATTGTCAATCGCGCCGTTGAAGATTTGGTCGCCCTGCAATTTCGGATCGCGTCCCATGTGATCCCAGTGTGCCGTGTAAATCACATACTCATCTTTGAGTTTCGGATCCGTGCCTTCGAGCTTGGCGATCACGTTTTGCGAGGCAATTTCACGGACGACCGATTTGACGCTGAGATTCGCTTTGGCGTTGAGCGTAACAGGTTTGAAATCTTTGCTGAGCGCCGCTTTTTTCAGTGCCAATAAGTCCTGCCCAGAGGCGGCAAATAACTCTTTGGCTTTGTCAAAAGAAACCCAGGATTCAACGGACACGCGGCCTTTTTCTGAGCCTTTGATGCCGAAGTTTTCCTGCCGAATGCTATTCAACGCTTTCATCGGATAGCCTGCGGTTTCTGTTTCGTGAACGATGATGGCTGCCGCCGCGCCCTTGGCTGAAGCGATTTCGTATTTGTACGTCCAGCGTCCGTAATACGTCATCGCTTTGCCCCTGAAGATTTTGTCATCCAGCTTTGTCGGATCATTGGGGTCAGGGATTTGCGGGTCATTCACTAACATCACAACCGTCTTACCTTTGACATCCACGCCTTTGAAATCGTCCCAACCATATTCCGGCGCAACGACGCCATAGCCGACAAACACGACATCTGAATTCGCCACTTTGACATCCGGTTTGAATGTCGAAGAAAGTGCAAGGTAATCATCCGCCGCAAAATCCAGGTTTTTGCCGCCGACATTGAACGAAAAGCTGGTGGTGGGTGTGTAGCCGACCAACGGGACTTTCTGCACGAAGGTTCCATCAGGATTGCCGGGCTTGAGGCCGAGCTTTTTGAATTGCTCGGTCAAATAATTCACCGTCAACTCTTCGCCCTTGGTGCCAGGCGCGCGGCCTTCGTACTCATCAGACGCCAGCACCTTGATATGTTGTAACAAGTCGTTGGCATTGAAGCTATCCATCGCTGGTTTGAGTGCGGGCGGCACCGTCGCCGTCGTTGCGGTCGTCGCCGTTGTCGCAGTTGGGGGCGCTGGTTGTTGGGCTGAATTGCACGCCAGCGCGAGCGTTAAGAGGGCGAGCAAAAACAAGGCAATTGGTTTGTTCATAAAAGTCTCCGCGTTGAATTTGAGGGTTGCAAAAACGGCAGTATGCGCTGTGCCTAAACGATGAGCAAGGACTGTAAAAAAAAGTGTGTGCGGGCGCTGGCTTACTCTTGACGGGGCAGCGAAAATGTTTACACTGACGACTGTAATACTTCTCACAACTATCACTGGAAAATATAGCTGGCAGCGGTCTTGAAGTAATTACCTCCGACTAAAACTATATCCGCAAAAAGACGCAATTAGATTCCGACCTCCAGGCTCCCCTGAGGTTGGTCAGACTGTCGTTTGAAGCAAAAGTTCAATTGTTTGCGGCAACGGCTGGACACTGTAATGTTGCAAACAATCCCCCGGCAGCCCAAGCCCAACTCCCCCGTGGCTTGGGCTGTTTCCTTTTGAGCGTGTTTGGAATTCGATTGTTCTTGAATCGCCCCGCCGTTGACGGTTGGGGGCGCATCGGGTGCTTGCCTAATTTACGCTTTGGCCGCTGAGCCTTTTGTGTTGCGGTTTCTGACCAGAGTTTGTACGTACTGCAAGTTGCGTTTGAAATCAGCTTCGACATTGTTGTTGGGGCACGACGTTTCCAATTGCGCCCATTTATCAAAACCAATATCGGCCAGCGCATCCACCACCCCCGCAAAATTGATCTTGCCTTCACCCATAAATTTTTCCCACGGGTATTCTTTCAAATGTACTTCGCAAATGCGGCTTTTGCCGAGCCATCGAATTTCCTCAATGACGTCGTAGCCCTCTTTCGCTGAGTTGCCGACATCGTAATAGGTCATCAGAGCGGAAGATTTGCTGCGGTCCACAATTGACACGTTTTCGCGGGCGGAGATCGTGTCTTCGAGGCCGAGAATGACACCGAGTTTTTCCGCTTGAGGCGCTACTTCGCGCAAGATGTCGGCCACGCGCTCCTGCTCGGCCTTTTCTTTGATTTGCCATTTGCCGAAGAAGGGAAGCAGGATCACCTGCACGCCCATCGCCTTCGCAATCGGAATCGAATCGGCCACCCAGCGTTGTCCTAACGGATCGGATTTCAGTCCGTTGACGTGCAGAATTTCCAGGCACAAGGACGTGATTTTATAATTGAGCTTTTTGGCTTCGGCGAGGTAGGTCTTTTGTAACGCAGGATCGCTGAGCGGCAGCTTACTGATCGTTTCGCCGCGTGCGCCGCGCCCGATACTGATTTGTACTCCAGTGAAACCGATGGTTTTGGCAAGCGCCACCGCCTCAAGCTTCGCTTCTTTGCGCAAGCTCCAATCGGGTGCCGCGAGCTTGAATTTCGCGCCTTTGGCGGCGGCATAGATAGAGAACGATGATTGATGAAACAACGTCATGAAAGCGAGTCCGGCTGCACTCGCTTGCAAAAAATCGCGTCGGAGAATTGACATCGCGTGGCCTCCTGAAAAAAGTTGATGGATCGGTTTCGTCGGATGCTCAGTCTCGGCTACCTCGCCCTCAAGAGTCAACAGCAGGCATCCGTATTACTTCAATACCTCAAACACTTCGAGCGCGTGCGGAATCTTGCCGAACGGCGCAGAGACTTGAACGCCTTGCACGTACGGTCGTACTTCTTCAAGCATTTCCTGCGCAATTTTGACGCCTTCTTTCAACGCCGCTGCGCCGTCCTCGCATTTGCGCATGCGTTCCAAGATTTCAGGCGGTACGTCTACGCCGGGGACTTCGTTGTTGAGGAATTCGGCGTTGCGATAACTTGTCAGCGGCCAGATGCCGGGCACAATCGGGATGCGGCAATGCTCAATGCGTTTCAGGAACTGCTTCAGTTGCTTCACGTCAAAGACCGGCTGCGTGATTGCGTATTCGGCTCCGGCTTCGACTTTCCATTCAAAGCGGCGGATTTCATGATCCAAATCCAGCGCGCCGGGGTTTACGCCAACGCCGATGAAAAATGCGGTGGGTTTGCCAATCGGATTGCCGCCGGGATCAAGGCCGTGATTCAACCGATTCACCAGATTCGTCAACCCAATGGAATCAATAT
>JAEUQN010000171.1 GCA_016789725.1 Blastocatellia bacterium
TTTAACCGGCATTTTGGAATGCTTGCGCAATCCAGCCGATCAATTCTGCATCTACCTCGGCGGCGCTGGTGAGTTTTACCTTGTAGTTGCACATGCCACCGGGCGGCTGCGCCAGCAGGCGTTCAGTGCCTTCGACGCCTTTCATATTCAATCCAACCTCGACGCGTGTATTGGTCGCAGGTGTAATCATCGCAAATTGTTTTTTGCGACGCAGGCTGACATAGCCTTTTTTCGGTGCGATTTCAAACTCACCCATCGGATGGATCGCCGTCATGACTGCATCGTGAATCGGACGCAGATGCTCTTTGGCTCCGACATAGATGGCCGCGACGACATCATCAATCGTCGCATTGCTCGCCTGTGCCGCGCTTGCGCCGTCACTTTTGAGCGCGAAATGCGTCAACGTATTGGCATCACCATGCCCCAATCCCAGTTTCTGTTTCAGCATCTCGCGGATTTCTCCGTGTTTGCTCAAGCCGCTTTGCTGAACCAACGAACTGAGTTCTTCCAGCGATTTGCCTGTTTTCGTCTGGATGTTTTTGAGCTGTGTTTCCAACCCTTTTTCTATGGCATTCATACCCTGGCCTCCTTTTTGATCATTGCTGCAATCACTAGCGAGGTGATCGAACCAATAATGATGGCTGCAAACACACTTTGCAGCATGTAGCTTGGTAAATTGAAAAATGCCTGTGCGTCGGCGAGCGTCGTTTTACCTTGCTCGACGCCGTAACGAATCGCATTTTCAAAGTATCCCGGATTGATGAGACGATGGAAGATGAATTGTGTGATCGGGCTAAGTACCGCAACCACCAGGCTCACGCCCAGACCGCATAAAAAGGCTTGTTTGAACGAAATTGTTCCACCTAATACGCGTCGCTTTTCCAGAATCGCCAGCACCATCACAATAACTGATGGAATTGCCACAAGATTGGTTAAGATCGGATGCCACCCGATGAAACGAGTGTGCAGCCCGACCAAATATTCCAGCGTCAACCAGACCAACCCCATCACCGAAAAAATCACGCCCCATTTGAGTTCAGTTTTTGTAAACATTGGTTACCTCCTTATTGTTTGGTGCCCTCACAATTTGTCCGCTTGAAGGGGAAGTCAATGCCACGTTGCTTGCCGTTCATGACCCCTTCAATGCGCGCTTGCAAAGAGCCGTCGGCATTTAAGGCGTATATGACGCGCTGCGGAAAATCATGTTTGGGATTTTCAAAGGTTGCCATGTTGTCGCGCAGGGTGATCAGCTTGAACGAGGCTTGCGCTTGACCGGACGGTTGCGCCGTGAAATAGATGCCATCAGCCTCCTGATGAATTCGCATAAATTCATATTCAGTTGTTTTGCCATCCACAACGGCACGGCCTATGCCAAGCAATGTTCCCCCGTTAGGCTTGCTCCAGGTTTCATCGCGCTGCCGTTTGCCCGCAGTGTTCTCCCAACAGCCAGTCATCCACGCGAAATCATAGACGGTTGGTTGTCGGTCTTCCGCGCTGACAACCAGCAAGCACACACAAACAAAGAATAAAATTCGTGTCAAAGTAAGCATACAGTTTCCTGGATTTGTGGTAGAGCAAACTGTCAGTTTGCGTTGCTTGTGAGCAACAACTTTGATGCTGAATAGACTTCATTGATTCATCTCTGACACAAGCTGACAGTTTGTACTTCCGCGACTATGCCGCTGCCGGATCGTCTTGCATGATGCCGAAAATATTGCCTTCGGTATCTTTGAAGTAAGCCAGCCAACCCACGCCGGGAATCGCCATTTTGGGTACAGCGATGGACCCGCCGTTCGACAACGCCTGGTTCAACTCTTCGTCGAGCGCAGTCGAAACAATGGTACAAACATAAGCGTTGACCGCTTGCCCATCGGTAGGTGGTGGCCCCATCCGTTTCAGTAATCCGCCATCAATGCCGGGGCAATCTGATTCCCCTGTTTTGATGAGCCAATATTCCTGTGGGCCTTCCCATTTGTTGAATTGCCAGCCAAAGACGGTTTGATAAAAATTGATCGCGCGTTGCGGATCGTCGGCGTGAATTTCAAAGTGACCGACACGAGCCATAACGATGTCTCCTTATGAGTTTGAGTACTGCTAATTGCTTGTAAATGGTTTGAGGAGCGAAGCTCAAACCAACTTATCCGCCGCTATGGCTGCGCACTATACTCGAATTGTTTTTGTGTTGCAAGGGTGAAACAGGTGTTTCAGGTTTGAATTTTACCTGGCTGGGATTGAAAGAGAATCGGAGTCGCAATGAATTACTTTATCCTTTTCGCAACAGGAGCAGCCAGCCTGTGACAATCATCAATCCGCCGATTAACCCTGTTGCGAGAATGCTCCATAAAAGCAGGGATGGCATTTGGTGAAATAGGCCCCGCGTTGCCAGGGTCAAGACCAGCCCCGTCACGACAATCATTCCATAGCCAGTGCGCTCCACCCAATGCGGGGTGACATCTGTGAACGCTGGAATTGGTGCGCGGCTATTAAAGATGATGGGCTTAAATTTGTGATAGTCCCAGCATAGCAGGTACAAATTCGCCAACAGCATCAGCCCTGTAATGACAGGTGTGCCAGTGAAATTCATGGAGACCGTAATCACGAAGATGTTAAGAATAATGGGAAAGAAGCAAATTGCGCCCCAAGTGGCGGTGCGTGGAATTAAGGTCAAGAGGGCCGCGAACACTTGTGCTGCCCCAATAAACCGCCAATAAAATCCTGATTGATACAGTGCCTCAAAGAAAAAGCCAACTGGGGTGTCGGTGCTAAGAATCGTAAACCGATTGCCTAGTAATTTGGTCAGCCCTGGTGCAATAAATCCAAGACCTAATAGCAAACGCGTAAAGGTCGTGAAGCGTTGGAAGATGGGAAAATTGCGGACTTGGGAATGTAAGGCATCCAGTTTGGTTTCGATTCTCATGGGCTATTCCATTGCTTTGAGAAAGATGTCTTCAAGTGAATCGCGTTTGAAATTGAGACCGCGAATTTGCAGCTCATTTTGATGTGCGATCTGATACAAATCCCGAATCTCGACCTGCTCATCTAAAATTAACTTCATCCGCTGTTTGCTGGTGACTGCGCATTCGCACCCCAGTTTCTCCACGGCTTCCGTAAATGCCGCCTGATCGCCACGCGTTTCCAATTCGATAAATTTGCGATTGGCTTTGCGTTCAGCTTCCAGATCGTGATGCGCAGCGATACGTCCCTGCTTCAAAATCAAAATTTCTTCACAGCATTCTTCAACATCGTGCAGCAAATGCGAGGACAGCATAATGTGTGCTTGTCCGCTGTCGCGAATGTCGCGGATCAATTCGATCATTCGGGTGCGCGCGGGCGGATCAAGGCCGTTGGTCGGTTCATCGAGGATGATGAGCTTTGGCCCGTGAACGATGGCTTGCGCGAGTTTGGCGAGTTGTTTCATGCCGAGCGAATATGATCCCAATTGACGATACCGTGCCTCACCCAGTCCCACATAAAACAAGGCTTCATGTGCGCGTTCAAGCGCCGCTTCGGACGGCAGCCCTGACAACTCCGCCATCAGTCGCACAAAATGCACGCAGGTCATATTCGCAATAAACGAATCGCGTTCCGGCATAAAACCAATTTGCGAACGAATCTGCTTCGCATCGGTTTTAATGTCGCGTCCGAAGATGCGTGCTGTGCCAGAGGAAGGCGCGTGAAAGCCCAACAGTACGTGAATCAGCGTCGTTTTCCCTGCGCCATTTGGCCCAAGCAAGCCAATCGCGCGGCCTTTGATTGCGCCATTCAAGTGATCGAGAATCGGACGCCCGCCGAATTGAATGCTGAGATTGTCAAGTTCAATTACTGGAGTCATAAATGTGAGGTAACGCGATTTGGCAAATCGCGCTACCTTGCGAAATCCTGTGTTGCTATTTTGCGTGAAGTTCTTTGGCAATCTTGTCTACGACCCGTTTCTTGTTCGTGTCCGGGCTGGTTTCAGGTTCTGCCTGCTTCTCTCCTTTTGCCGTTTGCCCCGCACTCAGCAACGTCAGATTTCCGTTCATTCTGCCGACGCTGATTTCCGGCCCGCCTGAACCAATGGTTGCGCGGTAGTATTGCCGTTCCTGCTTCTCAACTTTGACGTTGGGGATTTCGGCATTGACGCGGCCATTCAGCCCGTGCGCTTCGACATTCGCGTTGACATCATCCAAAAATTTCAAATCTATGTTGCCGTTGATTTGATGGATTTCGATGCCGTCTTTATTGAGGTTGGCGATGCCGGCCTCGACTTTGCCATTGATGTTATTGAAATTGACGGAACCGACCGCTTTGGCGATCAACAATTTGCCATTGATGTTCCCGGCTTCGACGCTACCTTCGATTTCGCCAAGCTTAACTTGCCCGTTCACACGCCACGTGTGGAATTCGATTTTGCGGGGAAGTTTGAGCGTCACACGGGTGCGCACTTCGTCATCGCCTGTGACGTGATCCCAAATGCCGAACTCGCGGTCACGTTGATTGCCATAAATCTTTAGTTCGTTGTCATTAAACTTGATGACGGCCTTCTGCTTTTCAAACGTATCTTTGGTGCGTGCCAGGCGCAGAATGTGAATTTCGGCCTGGTCACTGTCGCTGGTTGTGACATCAATAGCGCCATTAATGCTGTATACGCCGACCATCGCGTTGGCGGGGAGTTGATAAGTTTTCGTGATTTCTTCGCGTGCAGTGAAGGCCGAATCGTCATCTTGCTTTTCGCCTTCGGGCGGCGTATTGGCCTTGACCACCTGTCGCTTCGAGAAACATCCAGTGGTGATCGTTGTCGCCGCAAATAACGCAACTAGCATCATTACACTAATTTTTTTCATGATCTCTCCTGATGTATTGGAGTCAAACTTCTGAAACCCAGATACGCCAATCGCCGAGAGGAAGTTCCCGGCGATTGCGACAAATAAAATACGGATTGAACAGAGGCGATGGATAGAGGTTGATTAGGCTGTCTGATCTGTCTTTTCCGTTCAATCCGCATTTGATGGTTATTGCTTCATCGCGCCGTGAAGTATTCCTTTGAGCGCGAATGAACTGGAGCCGCCGAGCAGATCGCCCAGATTCAATGCACCATTTTCCGTGTTCACCGACAGCGTGATACGGTCGCCATACGAGTAGGCATAGGCGAGTGATGGCGCATCGTTCACCATCGAAGAGATCACTGCCGCCCCGCCACCTTTCATCTTGTCACTGAAGTTGCCCATATTCTTCGCAATCGGGTTCACGACCGGCGCGAGGTTTTGATAGAGCATTGCTGAGAAGTTCGCCTGCTTGTCTGCTGGCAGTGAAGCGATGAAGCGCGGCGAGAGCAGAATCGTGCTGCCTGACTCGGCGTAGCGAACCGCGCGATCAATCAAGGCTTTGCTCGGCGTGGCAATCCAGTAGCCTTTGACGAAGGCATAGTTCACTTCGACCGGGTAATCCAGCGACTTCAGCAGGTAGAACGTTTGCCCGTTTTCTTCGGAATTCGTCAGCGCAAACCCCTGCTTGTTTTGGGTTTGTGCCAGGCGATTCAATTCGCCCACGATGCGTTCCAAGGTGCCTTGCATCCGCGCTTGATCGTAGACTTCGACGATCAACTTCCACGAAGGTGTTGGGACGAGCGGGCCGTCCAGCGCGAAGGCGAATTCACCACCGAGCGGAGCGGCAATGTCGTTGCGGACGTTGATGCCGTGTTCGGTTTCAAACTTCGCCAACTCCTCGCCAAATTTCGGTTCGACGGCTTTGAGCGCGTTGATGACATTGTCTGCCATCGTCGTGGGGTCTTTGATGACGAACGCGCCGACGACATTGGCGTCTGCCGAGATGTAATTCAGCGCGCCCATTGGGGCAGGTTGCGCAAGCCACGACGCGATGCCTTTGTTGGCTTCTTTGAAGGTCAACTCCACACTGTTCTGTGCCTTGTCGTTGCCATCTTTGATTTCCGCGATTAAGTGGCGGAAGTTCGTCAATCCGAGTTGTTCGGAGGCTGCATTCGTTTTCTTGCTGCTATCAGCAACGTTTGGCGTAATTTTGTCGAGGTCCGCCGCGACGATGACGCTTGTGCCTTCGCTATAGCGTTTGGCGAGCGAGGCGTAGAACGAAGTGGATTTGAAGCGGCTTTCAGCTTTGATGGAGACGGCGAAGCGTTGCAAATTCGCCAGCTTTGGTGACGCTGCCAGCACATCGCCATTCAACCAGACAAATAAATCCTTGCCTTCAGCGGCAGTCGCGGTGGCCGGATCGTCTACGATTTGGACGTGTGAATCCTCCAGTTGCTCAATCGCCGCGCGCAGTGCATCCGCATTCGTCAGATTGGCCACAAACAGCGGGGCATCCGGCGAACCTTGGGCATTAAGTTCAAAGCTGATCGTAATTTCTGCGCCGAGGTGCGAACCGAATTCACGCAGTTGCGAGAACGCTTTGTCGGCGAAATTAAACGGTCGGGCTTCCTTCGCGTTTTGTTTGTTCATCCACGCGTTGAGTTCAGGATTTTGCTCAACCCGTTGCTTGACCAAATTATAAGAAGCGTTCAGCGTTTCGGTCAGATTTGGCAACGCGACATAAAACACCGTGCCTTCAGGCATCACATCCAGAATCTGCGTGGAAGTGCGTACGCCAGGACGAGGAATGGAGGCCAGATCTTTACGCAGTTTCGAGAGTTCCGCCAGCATTTGATCGTATTGCTTGGCATTGCGGCTCCAACTGATTTCCTGGGCAATGGCTACTTTTTCAAGATTGGCATTGGTCGTGACTTGATCGCCGGGCAACAACTTGTCTTCTTTGCTGTTGTGTTCGACGTGGACTTCGCCTTCGACGACCGACACGCGCGCGCCTTTGGTTCCGTTGTTGACCGAGAAGATTGTGCCGACGACAGAGACCAGGGCCTCGTCAGTTTTGACATAGAGATGCTTGCCGTTTTTCTGCTTGGCAGCTTCAACAATGACGTTGCCCTGATTTAAGTTGATTGTCGTGCCATCGGGGTTATCGGTCAGCGCAACTTCAGAGCGTTCGGCCATTTCGACTTGTGTGCCGTCGGCCAATTTCAAAACAGCGGTCGAACCTTTTGCCGTCCGCAGTCGTTCGCCGCGATTGATCTTTTCGCCTGCGTTCACGAGTTGGTTCTGCGCACCGCTGACACGATAAATCGGCCCATTTGAAGCGAGTACGACTGCATCGAAGACGCGCAGGGAATTCAGCACATACTCCAAAATCTTCCACGATCCGGCACCAAGTCCCAGCACCAGCGTCGCCGCCATCGCATAACGAAAGACGGGCTGTTTGAAGCTGAACCAAGACGCTTTGGGTTCGGCTACTGCCGCGACTTGTGGCTTGGCGGTTGCGGTGCGTGCCGCTTTCAATTCCTTGCGACAGGCAAAGCATTCGCGGGTGTGATCTTCAAACAACAGCACGCGCGCTGACGTTAATTGTTTGTTCAGGTAGGCTGGAATCAGCGATTGAAAGTCGTTGCAATCACGCAGATGTTCGGCCTGGATCGTATTGGTGATGGCGGTTTCGGCTTCGTGGTTGGCGACGCGCGCCCAAACGCGATCTGCGGCGGCGTTGATCGTCGCGTGATCGGGTTCGTCGTGCCGAATGGTATTGAGGGCTTGGTCTAATTTTTGATTGGTGTTCTTCATAACTACCTCAGCGTTTATAAGTGCAGGAATTAGGATTCAGGAATTAGCGGTTAGAGCGCGGCTTCGATGCGTTTTTTCATTTGCGAGCGGGCGCGATGCAACAGGACGCCGACGACCAAATGGGAGGTGCCAAGCATTTGGGCGATCTCTTTGTTGTCGTACCCCTCGAAATATTTCAGCACAAACATTTCAGCCGAATTCTGGCTCAACTTGGAAATTTCGTTTTGAATCAGAGCGCGGAGTTCGCGGTCGGCTTGTAGCGTTTCGGGATTGCGATGTGTGGAAAATTTCTCCGGTGCGACTTCGTCAATCGGAACCAAATTGTTGACGGTGCGAGCGCGAACGATGTCGAGCGATGCATTGATGGCAGCACGCAGCAAATAAGCTTGTGGATTGGGAGCCAGCTCCAAATCATTTTTGCGACGTGCCAGGCGTAAAAAAACGGTTTGCAACACGTCTTCGGCGTCATTGGCATTGCCTGTGACGCGATAGGCGGTGCGAAAAATTTGATCGTAATGCTGTCGGAATAAACTCTCCAATTTGCTTTCGGGAGTTGGGACAGCACGTAAATGAGATGCAGTAGCTAACACACAGCGACCTCCTAATAAATCGTTTCTCATCAGCGGAAACGACAGGCAACAAAATGTATTAACAGTCGAAGAAAATTTCTTCAATCATGAGGCTGAAGATTGCCAGCGCGCAATTTGTGTCAATGCCAATAGCGTGCGCCCGTTGGGCGCGCGCACGGTTTCAATCTGCCTACATTCGTTTTACAATCGCGCCAGCGGTTCATCGGTGACAAATTAAATGAAGTAGAAAGAGTCTATGAAACGAACTTTCCTGGTCGTGCCATTTATACTGTTGATGCTGTGTACTGTGTCGGCTCAATCTCTGCGCGCGCCGAATATTGTGTTGATTTACGCGGATGATATGGGCTACGGCGACTTGAGCAGCTTTGGCGCAAAAGCGATCAAAACGCCGAATCTGGATCGGATGGCGGCGGAAGGTTTGAAACTCACGAGCTTTTATTCAGTCTCGCCCGTGTGTACGCCGTCGCGGGCTGCCTTGATGACCGGACGTTACACCGCGCGGATGGGCGTTCAGCAGATGCACCTATCAAACGTGCTGACCTTTCAGGACAAGACCGGGTTACCAACGAATGAAACGACGATGGCCACGGCGCTGAAGTCGAGAGGCTACGCGACGGCGTGCATCGGCAAATGGCATCTCGGCCACCTCGCGCCGCATCGCCCAATAGATCACGGTTTTGATTATTACTTCGGCATTCCGTACAGCAACGATATGCAGCCTTCGATGCTGAAACGGATGGATGACATCATCGAACAGCCCGTCAAGCAGGAAACGCTGACCCAGCGGTACACCGAAGAAACCATTCGTTTTATTGAGCAAAATAGCCGCAAACAGTTCTTTGTCTATCTGCCGCACAACATGCCGCACATTCCGTTGTTTGCCTCTGAGAAATTCAAAGGCAAGTCGGCGGGCGGATTGTACGGTGATGTGGTCGAAGAACTGGATTGGAGTGTGGGCGAAATCCTCGCGGCCTTGAAGCGATTGGGCGTCGAGAAAAACACGCTCGTGATTTTTGCGAGCGACAACGGCCCGTGGTATCAGGGATCGCCAGGGCCATTGCGAGGGCGCAAAGGCTGGACGTATGACGGCGGCGTGCGCGTGCCGGGCATTGTGTTCTGGCCGGGAAAAATCAAAGCGCGGCGCGTGTCGGATGAACCGCTGGCGACGATAGATTTGTTCCCGACCTTGCTCGCTTTGGCGGGTGAAACGAACGGATCGAAATTGCCGCTGGATGGCAACAACGCCGCCAATTTTTTGCTCGGCAAAGAATCGAAGTCGCCAGAAAATTTGTATCTGTTTTTCGACAAGGAATTCCTGCAAACTGTACGTTTCGGTAAATGGAAAATTCACGTCGCGCGCTGGAATGTGCAACGTTATCAATTTGGCGCGGTAAATCAAATCAATCAAATTCTGAGTACCCCGGAGTTGTTTGATCTGAGCGTGGATGCCGGGGAAAGTTACAACCAGGCGGCGCGGTTTCCCGAAGTCGTGGCAGATTTGAAGAAGCGAATTGCGGAAAAATTGAAGACCTTCCCCGATGAAATTCAAAAGGCAAATGCCGAATTATTGAAGTGAGGAAATGATATGAAACGCTTGATATTATTGCTTATGACCAGCTTGCTACTGGCGGTGGCCGGGCCAGCTCAATCCAAAACAAAACCCGTGACCCGCACGCAAATGCTGGTCACTACCGATTGGCTGGCGAAAAACCTCAACAACCCGAACGTCATAGTGATTCAGGTCGGACGCGAGCAGAAAGATTATGTTGCGGGGCACCTGCCGAACGCGCGCTTCCTGCCGCTCAATGCGTTGGTCATCACACGCAATAAAAATGCAAATGAGCTGCCCCCTGTTGACAAGCTGAAAACGCTCTTTGCAAATCTTGGCATCAACAACGACTCACGCGTTGTTTTATATGGCGATAATTACAATCTGCTGGCGGCGCGGGCTTACTATACGCTGGATTATCTCGGCTTTGGCGACAAAGCGGCGTTGCTGGATGGTGGGCTGGACAAGTGGAAAGCCGAGAAGCGGCAGCTTTCGACCGAAATCTTTGAGGTCAAACCCGGCAATTTTACGCCGCGTGTGAATCCCAATGTGATTGCCGTGCGCGATGTTGTGCGTGATGTTTCGTGGGTGACGGCGAATCTGGATGCGCCGAATTACGCGCTGATTGATGCGCGTCCGAACGACGAATATACAGGCGCGAAAGCGGACGCCAGTTTAGCCAAACTGGGGCATATTCCCGGTGCGGTCAGCATCTTTTGGATGGATAAAAACCTAGTCAGTAAAGAAAATCCTGTACTGAAAACGCCCCAAGAATTGCGTCAGATTTACGAAGCCGCAGGCGCAACCCAAGGCAAAAAAGTCGTGAGTTATTGCCGCACGGGGGTCCAGGCTTCGCACACGTATTTTGTAGCGAAATATCTGGGCTACGAGGTGGCAATGTACGATGGTTCGTTCAGCGAATGGGTGACCTTGGAAGGCGCACCCGTCATCACCGGAGACAAAGTAAAATGAAACGAATATTCTTTTTGATTCTGATTTCGATTCCACTGATTTCGGTCACGGCGCAAAAAACAAAGCCTGTGGCTGTGCGCAAACAAATGCTCGTTAGCACCGATTGGCTGGCGAAAAACTTACAGCAGGCCAAGCTCGTCTTGATTCACGTTGGGCGCGGTACGAAAAACTATGATGCCGGGCATATTCCGGGCGCACGGTTTTTGGATTACGGCGATTTGATCGTTACGCGCAGTGGGGTTGTGAATGAATTGCCTCCGGTCGAAAAGCTGCAACAATTGTTTGCCAAGCTCGGCGTCAACAATGATTCGCGTGTGGTGTTGCTGTGTGAAGGGCAGGGAATTATGGCGGCGCGCACCTATTGGACGCTGGATTATCTGGGTTTGGGTGACAACGCCGCATTGTTGGATGGCGGGCTGGAAAAATGGAAAGCGGAGAAACGCGAAGTCTCAACGACCGCTCCTGAAATCAAAGCCGGAAACTTTACGCCGCGCCTGCATCCGAAAGTGATGGTTTCGCGTGAAGCCGTCCGCGACATTTCCTGGGTGACGGTGAATGGCGAACCAACTGACACAGTGATTCTTGACGCGCGCCAGCCCGAAGGCTACACCGGTGAAATGAAGCGCCCCGACTTTCCGCTCAATGGACATATCCCCGGTGCAGGTAACGTGTATTGGATGAACACGCTGACGAGCAAAGAATCGCCCACGCTCAAGCCCATTGCTGAACTGCAAAAAATGTACGAAGAGGCAGGCCTCACGCCGGGCAAAAAGGTGGTGACCTATTGCTGGATCGGGATGATGGCCTCGCATGGGTATTTTACCCTGAAGTATTTGGGCTATGACGTAGCGATGTACGACGGTTCATTTACAGAATGGGCCAAGTCCGAAGGCGTGACGGTTGTGACAGGCAAGAATCGAAAATGATGATTTCGCATCAAGTCAGGCACCCAATGATCAGACAGCGAGAGGGAGGGCAGAAAAATGGGGGCAGATATTTTTCTGCCTCACATTTTTCTGTCTCCGGGGTTTTGCGCCAAAGCGTTTTGCCTTTCTTGCTGGTGCTGATTTTTGTTCATCCGACCTGGGCGCAACGCAAACCAAACATCGTTATCATTCTCGCGGATGATATGGGCTATGCGGACATTGAACCATATGGAGCGAAAGACATCCGCACGCCTGCGCTCAATCGGCTCGCGCGCGAAGGCGTCAAGATGACGAACTTTTATGCCAACGGCCCGAATTGCACACCGACGCGCGCGGGGTTGATGACGGGACGATGGCAACAACGGGTGGGATTGGAATGGGCGACGCGACCGACCGATAAACGGTCGGAGTTGCCATTGAGTGAGCCGACCGTCGCGCGGATGCTGAAGGAGGCGGGTTATGCGACCGGAATGTTTGGCAAATGGCATCTTGGCTATGCCATCGCGCGCGGACCCGTAGCGCACGGCTTTGATGAATTCTTTGGATTATTGACCGGCAACGTGGATATGTATTCGCACCAGTACCGCACGGGGATGGCGGATTTGTATGACGGCACGGCGGCGGTTGAGCGCGATGGTTATTTGACCGATTTGCTGACCGAAAAAGCCGTGGATTTTATTGGCCGTCATAAAGATCAGCCCTTTTTTCTTTATGTGCCGTACAACGCGGTGCATTGGCCGTTTCAGACGCCCGGCACGCCCAAAGATATTCGCACGCTGGCGACGTGGTTTGATGGGACGCGCAAAGATTACGCGTTGATGTTGGAAAGAATGGATTGGGGCATCGGACAAATTCTCAAGGCCTTAGATCAGCACAAGCTCAACAACGATACGCTGGTTGTGTTTACGAATGACAATGGCGGCGAACGCTTGTCGGACAATCGCCCCTTGTTTCATCACAAAAGTACGTTATGGGAAGGCGGCATTCGTGTGCCGTGCTTGCTGCGCTGGACCGGGAAATTGCCTGCCGGAACAGTTTCATCACAAATGGGGATCACGATGGATTTGACGGCAACGGCGGTGGCGCTGGCGAATGCAAGGCCCGCGAAACCTCTGGACGGCATCAATCTGTTGCCGCTGCTGCAACGGAATGCGAAGTCACAACCGCGCACATTTTATTGGCGCATCAATCAGCCGGGCCTGGCGCAAAAGGCCGTGCGCGAGGGGCAATGGAAATATGTGCAGGAAGGTGAAAACGAATTGTTATTTGATCTCAGCCGTGACATTGGGGAACGCCACAACCTCCGCTATCAACGCGACAACCTCGTCAAAGATTTGCGTGCCAAATTCACCAAGTGGGAGGCCGAGATAAGCCAATCTACAACTGGCCTTACCCAATAGCACTGCCACCATTGTCAGCCTGCGGGAATTGTGTTAGAAATGTGACATCTGGGCTAAAGGAATCACGCGCATGAACTTTGATTATTTATTATCGAAAAATCAAAGGGGTTGCGTTTAAGACGACAGAGACTGATCTAAATCAGCGACGCTCTCAAAATTAATTCGTAACAACCCAACAATTCGGAGACCAATATGCGAAGAACTCTAATTAACCTTCTCTCGCTCACGTTTTTATTGGCCTTGGTTTTGACAGGCAAACAGGTGTTTGCTCAAACCAGCGGCGAGATCACGGGCTTAGTCACTGATAGTTCCGGCGCGGCAGTAGTCGGCGCGACTGTTTCTGTGACGAGTCAGTCAACGGGCGCGGTGCGACGCGTCACCACCAACAGCGAAGGCCTGTACGCCTTTCCCTCATTAATGCCCGGCGAGTATGAATTAAAAGTCGAGCAACAAGGCTTCAAATCAGCTTTGCGCGGCAGTATTCAGTTGCAAGTGCAACAAACAGCGCGCATAGATTTCACGCTGGAAGTTGGTTCTGTCGGTGAAACCGTTACGGTTTCTGGGGGGGTACCATTACTGGCAACAGAAAGTAGTTCCGTTGGAACCGTGATTGAAAACAAACGCATCGTGGATTTGCCCCTCAATGGACGCAATTTCCTACAACTCGTCGCCACTGCACCGAATGTTAGCTTTGGCTTTCAGGATGCAGGGCAGGCCGGGTCGCGGCAAGGCGGCATCCGCGCATCACAGAATATTTCAGTGGCTGGACAGCGCAGCTATTTCAACCGCTTTACGATTGATGGGGTCGAAAATACGGATGTGAATTTCAACACGCCAATTATGTTGCCTTCGATTGACGCGTTGCAGGAATTCAAAGTTCAAACCGGTATCTTCCCGGCGGAGTTCGGACGCGCTTCGACACAGATCAACATCTCGACCAAATCCGGCTCGCGCGAATATCACGGCGCACTCTTTGAGTTTTTGCGCAATGATTACTTCGATGCGCGACAGTACGATTTTACCGGCGTTCGCTCGCCCAATTCGCCGAAAGAACCCTTCAAGTGGAATCAGTACGGTTTCGTGCTGGGAGGCCCGGTTTGGTTGCCGAAAAAGTTATTCGGGCCATTTGGCTATGAAAACCGCGAACGCATTTTCTTCATGACCAACTTTGAAAGCTTCCGTCAACGCCAGACGTTGCGCGGACGTTATAGCCTGCCGCCCGTCGCGTGGCGCAGCGGAGATTTTTCGGCCTTGTCGAATCCGATTTATGATCCGCTCACTGGCTTGCAGTTTGCCGGCAACAAAATTCCCCTCAATCGTATTCACCCGACTTCAACGAAGCTGCTGGAGTTTTATCCGGCACCGACACTTGCGCCGAACGCCTTGGGCGTCAATCACGAACAGCCGCAAGGCGGGTTGATTGACCGCAACCAATTCAATGGACGCGGCGATTTTATTGAGAGCGATAGATCAAGCTGGTCAGGCCGGTATAGTTGGACGGACGAAATACAACTTTCGCCGGGGCTGAAGCTGAACGGCACGAAATTGCTGACGACCGCGCGGCAAGTCATGGTTTCCAATACACGCACGCTCACGACCACCATCGTGAATGAAGCGCGCTTTGGCTACAACTCCTTCTTTAATAGTCTGGGACGTGAACTGGCTGGCACGCGCGATGTCGTGACTGAGTTAGGCATTCCTGGTATCAACTCTGGTCCGCCCATTTCGTGGGGCATCCCTAGCATCGGCCTGACCGGCTTTTCGGGTTTCGGCGATGATACTGAAGGGCCATATGTCAACACCAACAGAACGTTCCAGATCATAGATAATCTCAGTTGGACGCGTGGCAGCCACAGCTTCCGCTTCGGCGGCGAAATGCGGTGGGATCATTACAATCAGGTTGGCAACCAATTTGCGCGTGGTGGCTTTGCGTTTGAGCCAACTGCTACCTCGAACAAGGGGGCGGCAGGAACCGGCAATGCGTTCGGTGATTTCCTGCTCGGTTATTGCAAACGATGCGAGGTTTCGGTGTCATTGGCGCAAGCAGAATTCCGTGCTCGGAGCCAATACTATTACATTGATGATTCGTGGAAAGTCAGGCCGAATCTGACGGTTAATATGGGCTTGCGGTACGAATACTCGCCGCCCTGGTTTGATCAGACCGGACGCCTCGTCAACATTTACGTGCCGTTTGCGGACAGCACGCCGAACGTGGCGGACAGAAGCCGTCACCCGGTGTTCATCCGCATGGGATCGGGAGACTTTTATGAAGGCTTATCTTTACGCTTCAATCCGCTGATTCAAACTGCGCGGGACGGACGGCTGGGGGAGCGGTTGGTGAATGATGACAAGAATGATTTTGCCCCGCGCTTCGGGATGGCTTGGAGTCCGACCAACAAATGGACGATCCGGTTGGGTGGCGGCGGTTTCTATTCTCAGGACACGGGCAATCCGCGTTTCGATATGGCGCGCAACCTCGCGGGTCGTCGCCGTGACGAATCCACGCCCACCTTGCTGGATTTGACCTGGAGTTCGCCCTTCCGCAACTCCAGTGGAACCGTGCAGGTCAACAATCCTTACGTCCTGGGCAACACCTTCAACCGACGCACGCCCTACGTGATTCAATACATGTTGAGTGTGCAACGCGAGTTGAAGAACAACCTGTTACTGGAAATCAATTACCTTGGTTCCGTCGGGCGGAAGCTAGAATCCCTGCGCGCTTTCAACGAAAGCATTCCGGGGACAACGGGTTCGGTGCTATCCCGTGCGCCGTATCCCGAATTCGGTCGTATTCAAATGGTGGACGGCAGCGGCAGGTCCAACTATAACGGCGTCAGCGCCAAGCTGGAAAAACGACTGTCGAATGGCTTGAGCTTCGTGTCGGGATACACCTGGTCGAAGTCTATAGACAATGCCAGCGCGATTCGTTCGCACAACGGTGATACGCTGTTTCCACAAAATAGCTATAACCTAGCGGCAGAACGAGCCTTGTCGAGCTTCCATACGTCGCATCGCGCTGTGAACTCAGTACTCTATCAATTACCGTTCGGCAAAGGGCAGCGGTTTATGGATCAGGGGGGCATTGCCAATGTGTTGTTGGGTGGCTGGGAATTCGGCACGCTCTTTAATATTCAGACGGGGTTCCCTTTGACCATCACGACCGGACGCGATCA
>JAEUQN010000172.1 GCA_016789725.1 Blastocatellia bacterium
CAAAATGCCGCGTGGCAAAGGCTGGCACACTTCGTTTTGGATGATGCGCAATGGCGACGACCGCGATCAGGAATTGGATGTGTGCGAACAGGATTCCATCAATCCGAACGACTATTCGACCAATGTTCATGGCTATAAACCAAAGCCCAAAGCACAGGGCGCAAGGCACATCGCTACGCCGGATTTGACGGCGGACTTTCACGTTTGGGGCTGCGAATTCACACCGAGCACGGTCAAGTATTACTTCGACGGCAAGGTCGTAGACACGCGCGATGTCACGAGTGTCCCGCTCGGCGACGTGAGCATCTGGCTGACTTCGATTGCCGCACCGCTTGGCAAAACGGACAAAGTTGATGACAGCACTCTGCCCGCGTCTGCCGAATTTGATTACGTGCGATTCTTTGAAAAAACTGCTCAAATGCAAAACCGTTCCTCGGCGCAAATGATGTTTGCCGATGACACTCGCGGGCGAAAATTCAGCAAAGACCCGCACGTGATTTATTTGAAAGGTCGCTATCTACTCTATTACTCGCTGCCGCCGTTTGGTGACAAGCGTCCGAATGATGGATGGGCGATTGGTATTGCTGAAAGCCGCGATCTGACGGACTGGAAAAAGGTTGGCGAAATCCTGCCGCAAGCCGATTACGAAGCCAAAGGGATGTGTGCGCCGGGCGCGTTGATTCGTGACGGCAAAGTGCATCTGTTTTATCAAACCTATAGCAACGGGCCGAAGGATGCGATTTGCCACGCGGTGTCGGACGACGGCATCAGCTTCACGCGGGATGCGACCAATCCCGTTTTTCATCCAACCGGCAACTGGACGAGCGGACGCGCCATTGACGCGGAAGTAGTGATTGATGGGCCGACGGCGTTTTTGTACTTCGCCACGCGCGACCCGGCGAGCAAGATTCAAAAGCTCGGCGTCGCTACCGCTTCGGCCACGTCAGATTTTAGCCGTGCGGCCTGGAAGCAGGCTTCTGACGATTCAATTCTGTTTCCGCAATTGCCGTGGGAAGGCGAGTGCATCGAAGCGGCTTCGGTCATCAAACGCGGCAAAGAGTTTTTTATGTTTTACGCCGGAGCCTACAACAACTGGCCGCAACAAGTGGGTGTCGCCATCAGCCGCGACGGTATTCATTGGCAACGCTTATCGGAACAGCCGTTTTTGACGAACGGAAAACCCGGCGCGTGGAATGCGAGCGAATCTGGTCATCCGCACATTTTTCGGGATCGCAACGGGCGCACGTTTTTGTTCTTTCAGGGCAACCAGACGCAGGGCAAAGATTGGTATCTGTCAAAAGTCGAAGTCTTTTGGCGCAATGGCAGGCCGTATTTGAAACCATAAGTCACGATGGAATTGAACCGAAGACAATTCATTGCGAAGACGATGCTGGCGGCAAATGAACTCGTTTCTGCCTTAGCAGCATTGTTTACCGTAATTGCTTTGTCGGCGGGGGCGAGTGCCGTACTTGCGCATGACCTTGCCTGGTTGAACTCCTATAACGTTGTGTGGACGAGCCAGAGCCACAATGCTGCGGAATCCATGCCTTGCGGCGGCGGTGATACGGGGTTGAATGTCTGGGTTGAGAACGGCGAACTACTCTGTTATGTGCAACGCAGCGGCGCTTTCGATGAGAACAATCAATATTTGAAGCTTGGGCGTTTGCGTGTGCGGTTGGAACCAAATCCGTTTGCAGCGGGCGGCGAGTTTCGACAGGAATTGAAACTGCGCGAAGGCTACATCGAAATCACGGGCAGGCACGGCACATTGCAAGCACGGCTCAATGTCTGGGCAGACGTTTTCAATCCCGTCGTTCACCTTGAAGTCAAAGCCAATCAACCCGTCCAAATCTTCGCAGCGTATGAAAATTGGCGGCAGACCGATGTGAGTTTGCCGAATAGCCCCGCGCGCCCACGCTTTGCCGCGCTGGGTTGGGACGGCTACCCCGGCGAAGTGACGCGCTTTCGTGATGAGGTAAATTTTCAGGGCGATGCCGTGCTGTTTTATCACCGCAATCGTGACGACCGTTTGCTGATTGATTACGCGATTCGCCAGCAAGGATTGGAAGCGGTAAAAGACCAAATCGTCAATCCGCAAAAAGGTCGTACATTTGGCGGCCTGTTGCGCGGTGTGAATTTTGTGGCAGATGGAACGGCTGAAGGAAAGTATACGGACGCGAATTTTAAAGCGTGGAAAATACGTTCGCGTCGGGCTGCGGCATTACATCATTTAGAACTCGTCTCACACATCGCGCAAACCGATACGTTGGCGCAGTGGCAAGCGGGATTGGCTAAAAATGCGCAGGCTGCAAAAGCTTCGCTGGCGCAAGCGCGACAACGCACGCGCAATTGGTGGCAACAATTCTGGCAACGCAGCCACATCGTCATTGCTCCAAACCAACCGGATGAAAATAACAAGACATGGCAAATCGCCCGCAATTACCAGTTGTTTCGTTATCAACTTGGCTGCAATGCGTTCGGCGAATATCCGACTAAATTCAATGGCGGTAATTTTACGTTTGACCCTTCGTTGGTTGAAGCTGACAAAACCAACGACCCTGATTGGCGGGCGTGGGGCGGCGGCAGTTTTACCGCGCAAAATCAGCGACTCGTGCATTGGCCGATGCTCAAAACAGGTGATGCTGAATTAGTCAAACCGCAGCTCGAAATGTATCGCCGCACGTTGTCGAGCGCGATGGCACGTGTCAAAACCTACTATGGTCACGAAGGTGCTTTATTCACCGAACATCTTGAAACGTTTGGTTTGCCGATTTCGGCAGGGTGGGGCTGGGCAGAAGCAGGAGCGAAAACGCGGCAACGTGGTCAGGAAATTCCGTTTGGCGATCCGCGCGCAGACGCTACACATGGGCCGAACAGCATCGTCGAGCGCGGCGAACAGGCGAACGCGTTTGTGTCTTACCATTACGAATCGCAATTAGAATTTTCGTATATGGCGCTCGAACATCATCGCTGGTTTGGCGGCGACCTGCGCCCGTATCTTCCACTGATTCGGCAGTCAGTGAAATTCTTTGATGAGCATTATCAACTGCGCGAAAAAATGCGTTCGGGCAAGACGCTGGATGAGCGCGGTAAGCTCGTAATTTATCCCTCTACCGGGTTGGAATCGTATCGCGGCGCACGCAATCCGGCGGACCTGATCGCAGGTCTGCACGCGTGTTTAGAAGGGTTGCTGGCATTGGATGACAAACTGATTTCGCCCACAGAAAAACAGTATTACCGCGAATTTCTAACGCGCGTGCCAGATTACACTTTTGGCTCGGTCAATGGTGAGCGCATTCTGGAACCGGCGGCGAGTTATCACCATTACCAAAATGTCGAATGCCCGCAGTTTTATCCGTTGTTTCCCTTCAACCGTTTCGCTCTCGGACGCGATGACATGCAGATTTTTCGCTCGACCTGGAAGCATGGCAAGTTCCCGAAAAACATGGTGCAAAGCTGGCATCAGGACGGCATCTTTTTTGCGCGTATGGGAATGACAAAAGAGGCTGCCGCATACAACACGCGCAAGCTGGAAAATGCACCGCGCCGCTTTCCCACGTTTTGGGGGCCGGGGCACGATTGGGTGCCCGATCATAACTGGGGCGGCAGCGGAATGATTGGTTTGCAGGAAATGTTGTTGCAAACCATTGGCGACCGCATTTTGTTGCTGCCAGCGTGGCCGAAAAAGTGGGATGTAGATTTTAAATTGCACGCGCCGAAAAATACCGTTGTCGAAGGTCGCTATCGCAACGGCATAATTGAAAACCTAATGGTGATGCCTGCCTCACGCCGCAAAGATGTTGTCATTGCCAATTCAATCATCGTGTTTGGCGATTCGATTACGCAAGGCGGTGCCTTACCAATAGAGCAACGCAGCAACGCGTGGATTTGCTTAGTCGAAACCGCTTCAAATGGAAACCTGCAATTGATCAACGAAGGCAAAGGCGGTCGTCCAACCGATTCACTGAATGAATTCACCGCGATGTTGCAACAGCAAGCCAGACCGACAGCCTTGGCGCTTGCGCTCGGCACAAATGACTCGCGCGATGTTTCAGGGCAATGTGTTCCCAAAGCCGTTGCCAACCTTAAAGCGATGGTTGTTGCGGCACGAAAAGCTTATGGGGAAAAACTTCCGATTCTGCTGATCGGCCCACCGAACATCAACAAGAATGCACTTGGCCCAACACGCCCGATTGCCGATGAGCGCGAGGCAAACCTGCGTGAACTTGGCCTCGCGTATGAAAAGCTCGCGCAGGAAACGGGCTGTCAATTTGTGAATTTGTTTGGCGTTATTCCCGCTGAATCTTTGACAAAAGACGGCGTGCATCCTGACGTGAGAGGCAATGAAGCGATTGCAAACAAATTGCTGCCCGCCTTGTCGCGCTTGGCTGGAATTGGAATGAAATGGAAATGAAGCACTCAACACGACGAGAATTTATCGGACAATCGCTGGCACTGACAGGCGGGCTAATGCTGCCTAACGGCAAAACCGATGATCTCGATTTCCAAAAGTTGTTGCGCCCAATTCCGCTGACGGCGAAATTTGAGCTGCCTGATTATTACGTTTGGTGCGGCACGCTGACGAAAGCGGATGACGGCAAATACTATTTGCTCTTTTCGCGTTGGCCGCGAGCGTTGGGGCATAACGCGTGGGTGACACATTCTGAAGTCGCCGTAGCCGTTGGCAACAGCCCATTCGGGCCGTTCACATTCAAAACCGTAGCGTTGCCCGTGCGCGGTAAGCAATTCTGGGACGGACTTTGCACACATAACCCAACAGTGCAGCGGTTCGGCAAAAAATATTATCTGTATTACATGGGCAATACAGGCGACGGCGTGGCGATGAAATCGCTCAACTGGACGCATCGCAACAATCAACGCATCGGCGTCGCCGTCGCCGATCATCCGCTGGGGCCGTGGCAGCGGTTTGATCAACCATTACTGGAACCAACAGCGGGCTTTTATGATGCCCTAATGTGTTCCAATCCGAGTGTAACCAAGCGACCTGACGGCGGTTTCCTGATGGTGTACAAAGCGGTCGGGGATAAAAATAAGATGCCATTTGGTGGCCCTGTGCTGCATTGCGTAGCGACGAGTGACAGCCCGACTGGTTCGTTCAAAAAACATTCTAAGCCTGTTTTTGTAAAAGAAGGTGTAGCGTTTGCTGCCGAAGACCCGTACATCTGGCATGATGGCAAGCGTTATCGCGCCATCGTCAAAGATAACGAAGGCTATTTCACCAACGCAGGCAAATCGCTGGCGTTGTTTGAATCGGCGGACGGCCTGGACTGGAAATTGTCGGCGCATCCGCTGGTGGCAACGATGGACGTACAATGGGCAAATGGTACGAAGCAAAAAATGAATTCGCTGGAGCGTCCGCAGCTTTGGTTTGAAAAAGGGAAGCCCGCAGTTTTGCTTTGCGCGGCAGACGTTTCGCCCGCCCGCGCATATTCATTTAATGTACAGATACCCCTAAGAAATTAATGCGCGTTGAGTATCATCGAAAATTCGCGGCTATGAATACGCGCTTTGAAATAATTTTGCGCGGCGAGGACGAGCAACATCTGGAAGCGGTTGCAGTAATGGTTAGTGAAGAAATTCAACGGTTGGACGCTACCTTGTCGCGCTTTAATCCCAGCAGTGAAATTGCCCGTTTGAATCGGCACGCAAATACAAACGCGGTAAAAGTTGATCGGGAAATTTTTGCCTTACTTGAACGATGCGAATGCGCCAGAAAAACAACACAGGGATTTTTTGACATCGCCGCAGCGTCAGGCGGCGCAGGTCTTGAATTGGATGCGGAAAATTGTGCAATACGATTTACTGATGCAGCCACACAAATTGATTTAGGCGCAATCGGCAAAGGTTACGCGCTGGATTGCGGGCGCGAAATTTTATTGCGCTACGGTGTGACAAATGGATTATTGCAAGGCGGAACCAGTTCAATCTTGGCAATTGGTGCTGACGACTGGCCTATAGATGTTCGCCATCCGCTTATGCCGGATAAAATTGTGCAGCGCATCGAATTGAAAAATTGCGGCTTCTCCTGTTCGGCAGCGCGGCACGCTGAGCAATTGCATTCTGACATAATCAATCCGCATTCGGGCGAATCGCTAAGCGGTGACGAAGCCTGTGCGGTTTTAGCTGAGAGCGCTGCTGAGGCTGAAATTTTCTCAACGGCTTTGTTGGTGATGGGAAGGGAAAGGGCTTGGCAGTACCTTCAAGCAACGCAAGAGTTTGAATTGAATCGCTGGATTGAAGTCGCAGATAAAGAAACGATCAAATGCCAATTTATACAGTAGTGCTTGATTACAAAGGCGGCACTTACATTTCACAGGTAAAGGCGCGAACTTACAAAGAAGCTTGTTTGAAATGGGCAGATGAGCTTGATCCGAAAGTCATATTCGGAATGGGATCAATGGGAAAAGCTTCATTGCAAAAAGAATTAGCCGGAGAAGAACCCGTATTAATTCAAGGACTGAAAAACGTTTGGTGTCTGTGGGCATCGGTACGCGGCAAGCAGGCGTTAATCAATATAATTCAGACAGAAATATAAAAGCTTTATGCCCATTACACGTCGCACATTTTTAGAAACCGCCGGAGCCACGTTGGCTTCAAGTGCGTTGCTGTGTGCGGACGATGCGCCGATTCGCACGGTCATTATCGGCACGGGCGGACGCGGCTCGGATTTGATTCGGGCGTTGACGACGATTGACGAAGTCGCGTTGATTGGTGTTTGCGACGACTATTCACCACATTTGGAACAAGGCGCAAAATACGCCGGGCCGCAGGCAAAGACATTCAGCGACTATCGCAAAATGCTTGATGAAATGAAGCCGCAAGCCGTTGTGATTGCCGTGCCGTTGTACCTGCATTACAAAGTTGCCGTGGATTGTTTGAGCGCGGGCTGTGATGTCTTTTTAGAAAAGACGATGTGTTACACCGTGGACGAGGCGAAGAAGTTGGCGGCGCAAGTTGTCGCTTCCAAGCGTGTGTTTCAAGTCGGCTTGCAACGTCGCGCGAATGCAATTTACAAACAAGCGCAAGCGATGGTCGCAGCGGGAATGATCGGGCAAGTGACTTCGATCAAAGCCCAATGGCATCGTAACAATTCGTGGCGTCGCCCGGTGCCTGTGCCGAAGGGCGATGCGAATTGGTTGAAGCTTGAAAAGAAACTCAACTGGCGTTTGTATAAAGCCTATTCTGCCGGACTGATGGCCGAACTTGGCAGCCACCAAATGGACGTCGCGAATTGGTTTCTCGGCACGCACCCCAAACGCGTTTTTGCTTCGGGCGGGATCGAATATTTCCGTGACGGGCGCGAAGTTTACGACAACATTTCGTGTTTATATGAATACGAGTTGAAAGGTACAGACGGCAAGCCTTACACCGTGCGCGCAAACTACACTTCGCTTTGCAACAACGCTTACGAAGGCGCAGCCGAGCTGATTATGGGTACGAAAGGCAGCCTCTATTTGACCAGCGCGAAAGGATTGTTATTTCAAGAAAAAGGCACGGACGTGGTGAGCTGGGAAGGGAACAAAGACCAACAGACGGCAGATGCAAATGCCGCAGTCGTGACCGCTGGAAAAACCCTGAAGCTGTCGAACGATCCGTGGGCGCATCGCGGCGCACCATTTGAAATTGATATTGCTGAAGGCAATGACACTCGCGACGAACTGGTTTCGTTCATTGACCACGTGCGGCGGCAGGACACGAAAACGATTTGCGATGTGAAGGTTGGGATGACCGATTGCGCTACGATTTTGATGGCGAATCAATCGGTGGAAACAGGTGGCTGGGTGACATTTCCAGTTTTGTGAATCCATTTTATCCACGAAGCCACACGAAGTTGCACGAAGTAAAAACACTTAATCCTTCACGGCGCTCTTCGTGAATCTTCGTGTGACTTCGTGGATGAGAAAAAAAGGAACTCAATATGAAACGACGAGACTTTTTGACAACCGCAGCCGTGACGACCGGCTATTCGATGTTCATCAAAGTGGATGCGCTGGCACAAGACCAGGACAAACGCACCGCCGAGCAAATTCGCCAGGAGATGCAGCGGCTTGCGCCAGCGGGCAATCTTTCCGCTGCACCGCTTGAACGCAATATGAAACTCGTCGAGTTGAATTGCGATCTGCTGGTGGCGGGCGGCGGACTGGCCGGATGTCTCGCTGCGATTAGTGCGGCGCGTCACGGTTCCAAAGTTGTACTCGTGCAGGATCGTTCGCGGCTCGGCGGCAATTCGTCCAGCGAAATCAAAATGCACGTCGTCGGTTCCAACAACCACAAAGGCCGTCCCGGTTGGCGCGAAGGTGGCTTGCTCGAAGAAATTCGTTTAGATGATGCCGCGAACAATCCGCAGCGTTGCTGGGAGCTGTGGGACTTGCTGCTTTATGACAAAGTCGTCAGCGAACCAAATATTACCTTGTTGCTGGAAACGACGCTTTACAACGCTGAAGTCAAAGACGGCGTGATTCAGCGCGTGCAAGCGCGTTGCGACCGTACCGAACACATTTACCGCATCACATCGAAACTGTTTGCCGATTGCACGGGCGACAGCCGGTTGGGTTTGGAAGCCGGGGCCGAATATCGCGTCGGGCACGAGTCGCGCGCCGAATTCAACGAATCGCTCGCGCCGGAAACTGCCGACAATAAAACGCAAGGTTGCAGCATCCTGTTTACTTCGCGCGATTACGGCAAACCGATGCCGTTTACGCCGCCGAAATGGGCGCGCAAAATCACCGAAAAAGATTTGAAATCACGCGGCATTACGACGTGGGAATACGGGTATTGGTGGATCGAATGGGGCGGGCATCTGAACACCGTGCGCGACAACGAACGCATTCGTTTTGAATTGCTCGGCATTGTGATGGGTGTGTGGGATTACATCAAAAATTCCGGCAAGTACCCGGCTTCGGCAAATTGGGCCATGGACTGGGTCGGCATGCTCCCCGGCAAGCGTGAAGCGCGTCGTTTGGTTGGCGATCACATGCTGACGCAAATGGATTTGATGGGTCTGAATCCTGAATTCGATGATGCGGTTTGCATCGGCGGCTGGAACCTCGACGAACATCCGCCGACAGGCTTTGAAGACCCGAACTTGCCGCCGTTCGTTTCGATCAAGCTGAAAGACGTTTACAACATTCCGCTGCGCAGTTTGTACAGCAAAAACATTCGCAATCTGTTGATGGCCGGACGCAACATCAGCGCGACGCACACGGCATTTTCTTCGACACGCGTGATGGGAACCTGCGCGGTCGAAGGCCAAGCCGTAGGCACTGCCGCAGCCTTGTGCATCAAAAACAAATTGCTGCCACGTGGCTTATATGAAAACAAAGCGAAGCTCAAAGAGTTGCAACAAACCCTGTTGCGTGACGACCAATCCATCAAAGGCTTGAAGAACGAAGACCCGTTGGATTTGGCGCGCAATGCCAAAGTTACAGCTTCGGGCGAAGATGCCAACTGCTCGCCCGCGCATGTTTTGAATGGCTGGACACGCACCTTGCCGGATTATCCGAATCAATGGGCGGCTCCGCTCGGAAATGATGGTGCTTGGCTCGAATTCACCTGGGACAAGCCGCAATCACTCAAGCAAATTCAACTGACGTTTGATTCGGGCTTTATTCGTGAATTGACGCTTTCGTCTTCAGACAACGCGAACAAGGGCATTATTCGCGCGCCGCAACCTGAAACGGTAAAAAAGTATTCGCTACTCTATCAAGCCGAGGACGGCAAAGACTGGGTCGAACTCGCCAGTGTTGACAACAATCATCAACGCATTTGCCGCCACAAATTCGCTGCCGTGAATGCCAAACGCATCCGCATTCACGTCAAGGAAACCAACGGCGACAAGCTGGCGCGCATTTTTGAAGTGCGGTGTTACGCCTGATGCAAAAGCCTATTCGCAATCTGCGCTGGTGGATCGCCGGACTCGTCTTTCTGAGTACGGTCATCAACTATATTGACCGGCAAACGCTGGCGGTCTTGTCGCCTCAACTGACCAAAGAGCTTGGATTGACGGACATTCAATATGGATGGATTTCGCAGGCCTTCCTGATTCCTTACACGGCAATGTATATCGGCGCGGGGTTGTTGCTAGATCGTTACGGAACCAAAATCGTGTTTGGCATCGCCGCCGTCTGGTGGTCGCTGGCCGCGATGTTGCATGGCTTGGCGAGTTCCGCTTTCGGCTTCGGCGCATTTCGCTTTTTATTGGGTACGGCGGAATCGGCGAATTTCGTCGCGGCGCAAAAAGTCGCGGCGGAATGGTTTCCGCCCAAAGATCGCGGCACGCTCAACGGCTGGGTGCAGGCGGGGACGGTGACGGGCGCGATTATCACGCCGCCGATGGTCGTGTGGCTTGCAGATCGGTACGGCTGGCGCGCGGCTTTTTTGTTCACGGGCGCACTTGGCTTGCTCTGGACGATGGCGTGGTTTTGGTTTTATCACTTGCCAGAAAAGCATCCGAACATTTCTGCCGAAGAACTCGCCTTATTACGAGCGGATGAAGTCGTCGCACCTGTTGCGCCTGTCACAGTTGCTACAACGTCGCCGCGCTGGTTTGAGTTTTTTCGCTTTCCTGAAACCTGGGGGTTGATGCTGGCGCGCGTCATCTCTGATCCGGTGTGGTGGTTTTATTTGTTCTGGCTGCCGAAATACCTGACCGAGGCGCGCGGCTTGTCGAAAAAGGAAATGGCATTGTTGTTGTGGATTCCATATCTGCTTTCTGACGCGGGTTCGATTTTAGGCGGCTGGTACTCCGGTAAGTTGATTGCGCGTGGCAGCCAGGTGTTAGCGGCCCGCAAGACCGTGATGTTGTGGTCAGCCTTGCTGATGCCGGTTGGTTTGTTGCTGGTTTGGCAACCGCGGATTCCGCTGACGTTGTTGCTCATTAGTTTGAGCCTGTTCGCACACAACGCCTGGAAGACGAACCTTGTGACGATGACCGTAGACATTTTTCCTCGCTCCGTAATCGGCACAGTGCATGGCATCGTGGCTACGGGCGGAGGCATCGGTGGCGCGATCATTACGCCACTCGCGGGTTACGTGATTACGAAGTTTACCTATACGCCGCTGCTGATCGTGATGGGGGTGCTGCATCCGCTGGCTTATTTATGCGTGCGAGCGCTCATCAAAGGAACAACGAATCCGGCGCTGAAATGGCAGGAGAAGCCGCAATGAAAATCACGAATGTTTCTGCCTATGCCATCAAAATTCCGCGCGATTTGACGGAGGCACGCGGCACCGCCGGATCGCCTGCGCCCTTGCAAGCGGGCGCGAGCGATTATCGTTTCGCGGCCACGTATCAAACGTTGTACTCGACGAAGATTGAAACCGCGCTCATCAAAATCGAAACTGAGGCCGGAATCATTGGCTGGGGCGAAGCACAATCGCCGGTTGCGCCCGAAGTCGTTTGCACCATCGTCAAAACGATTCTCGCTCCGATTTTATTGGGTGAAGACGCGATGGCGCACGAACGTCTCTGGTCACGGATGTACAACGCAATGCGCGTGCGCGGACACGTCGGATCGTTCTTGCTGGATGCAATGGCCGGGATTGATACCGCGCTCTGGGACATCAAGGGAAAATCGTTACAGAGGCGTGTTTGTGATTTGCTGGGCGGGCCGTTTGTGAATGAACTGCCCGCGTATGTTTCTGGTTTGTCAGGTGCCACTGATGAAGCACGCATTGACCAGGCGACAGAGTATCAGCAACGCGGATTCAATGCTTTCAAGCTGTTTATGGATGACGAGCCGGAATCCTTGTTACAACTACACGATGGCTTGCGTGAGCGGTTAGGCGACAAAACCAAATTGATGCTCGACGTGCTGTGGCGCATGGAACAATCCGAAGCTGTGCGCTTTGGGCGCGAACTGGATCTGCGCAAAGCAACCTGGCTGGAAGCACCGCTCAAGCCCGAAGATGTGAGCGGTCACGCGCGACTTGCCGCCAGCATTGATACACCAGTCGCCATTGGCGAATGCTGGCGTACGCGTTGGGAAATGAAACCGTTTTTTGACGCTGGCGGGGTTGAGATTTTGCAACCTGACATTGGGCGCAGCGGCATCACGGAAGGCCTGAAACTTTGTGCGCTTGCCGAATTGCACAATGTGCCGGTCGCATTTCACATCAGCATCGGACTAGGTGTGCAGATTGCCGCTGCTTTACACGTCGCGGCTTCGATCCCGAATCTGATGGTTGTCGAATGCAATCCGAAAGTCTGGCAAGTGGCCGAAACTTTATTGAAAGCGTCGTTGCCCATTGGGGCAGGTGTGGTTGGCATTCCCGACGGCATTGGCTTGGGCATCGAAATTGACGAAGCGAAACTGGAACCATTTATTGCATGATTTTTCCACGAAGATACACGAAGAAGCACGAAGTAAGTTGATAGGCTTCACAGGGTTTTCAAGATTCGATCAATCAGCTTGTCAATCTTGTAATCCTGTCTGATCTTTCTTCGTGACCCGTCGTGTAGCCTCGTGGAAGAAAAAAGGACTTGCTGGAATGAATAATTACGAAGGGATTTTCCCCATCGCCCTTACTACGTTTGACGAACATTGCGAAATTGACGAGCACAGCCAGCTCGCGCTCATCAACTACCTGATTGATTGCGGTGTCCACGGCTTGGCGATTTTTGGCAACGCGAGTGAAGGTTATGCGCTCAGCGAATCAGAAAAAGCGCGTTTGATGCCGTTGATTATCAAGGAAGTGCGCGGGCGCGTGCCGGTGTTCGTTTCGACGGGCCACACTGGCACGCACGTCGCCGTACAAATTTCAAAAGCGGCAGAAGAATCAGGTGCTGACGGCTTGATGATTTTGCCGCCCTATTTCCTGAAGCCTTCGGCAGAAGATTTGTTCGGCTACTACAAAGCGATTTCGGATGCGGTTTCGATTCCAATTATGATTCAGGATGCACCGTTATTGACGGGCGTGAATATTAGCGCGGCGCAAATGGCGCGGATGGCGAAAGAATGTGCGAACATCAAACTCACCAAAGTCGAAGCGCCTCCGACCGTAATGAAAGTCACCGAAGTCAAACAGGCGTGCGGTGAGTCGCTCGTGATTTTTGGTGGCTTGAACGGGCATTTCTTTTTAGAAGAACTGCAACGCGGCGCACGCGGCACGATGCCGGGCAGCGATCTGATGCCGATGTTCGTGAACATCTGGAATTTATACGAGGCCGGAAAGCTGGCCGAAGCGCGCGCCGCTTTCAATCGCGCCTTGCCGCTGATTCGCTTTGAGTTGCAACCGGGCTTGGGCGTGTCGGCGATGAAGCATAATCTGAAAGCGCAAGGTATCATCAAACACACAACCGTGCGTCCGCCAACGCGCGCACTAGATTCAATTGCTGTTGAAGAGTTGCAGCAAATCGTAAAAGACATCAACGCAGAATGAAACAAACGCTTTTCCTGATCGCATTATTCCTCTTCATCGCATCTGCGTCAGCGCAGAAACCAGACGATGAAAAGCCCATCGCCATCGGCGGCGTATTCCCCCAGATTGCAGTCGTCGCCGGACACGACAACCGCAGCGAAGCGGGCATCGGCGCGTTACTGCCGTGGGCCGATAAATTATGGTTCGTCGCGTATGTCGCGCACGTTCGCGGCGAAGGCACGGGGTTGTACTGGCTCGACGAAAAAATGCAGATGCACAAGCATCCCGCGAGCGTCGTCGGCACGTTCACGAATCGCTATATTCACAACCCGTCGAATCAGGCGTTCCTCGGTCCGCACGTGATTGACACGAAAGGCAACGTGCGCACGATTGAGGCGATTAAGAATGTGCGTTTGACTTCGACCATGACGCATCTGACTGATCCCGACAACAAAGTGTATATGCTGGCGATGGAAGGCGAGTTTTACGAAGTGGACGTGAAGACGCTCGAAGCCAAACAGCTTTTCAATCTTGTCAAGGAACTGGACATCAAAGGCCGCGTACATTTCAAAGCGGCGTTCTCTGCGAACGGGCGTGTGGTTGTGGCGAACAATTCGTATTACGAAGCCGATTACCTGGGCAAAGATGCGTCAGGTCGCTTGGCGGAGTGGGACGGCAAGACGTGGACGATTCTGGAGCGCAAACCGTTTGTCGAAGTGTCAGGCAAGCATTGGTCAGCCGAAACATACGGCAATCCGATTTTTGCGACGGGCTGGGATCAGGCGTCGGCGATTCTGAAGGTTTTTGCCAAAGGCAAATGGCTGACCTATCGCCTGCCCAAAGGCGCGCAGACGTTCGATCACGCCTGGAACACGGAGTGGATGCGCATTCGTGACGCGCAAACGGAACGCTTCCTGATGGACTTGCACGGTATCTTTTACGAACTCCCTGCGCAAATTTATGACGGACGGATTCTGCCGATTCGCCCAATCAGCAATCACTTGCGCATCGTGCCGGATTTTTGTTATTGGCGCGGTTTGTTCGTGATGGGCGGCGATCAGACAGACCGTTCGCTTGGACAGCCGCAAACGGGTCTTTGGTTTGGGCAAGTAGATGATTTGTGGAAGATGGGGAAACCGGCGGGTTGGGGGAGCGTGTGGTACAAACAAAACGTCAACGCAGGTGAGGTGTCGGCCCCCTTTTTAATGACGGGGTTTGATAAAAAAGTCGTGCATCTCAAACAAGCTTCCAACAAACCCGTGCGCTTCAAACTCGAAGTGGATTTTCTGGGCGATGGGAGCTGGGAAACTTACGAAACGATTTTGGTGGCTGGTAATGGATACTATCATCACGAATTTCCGACGAATTTCAGCGCACATTGGGTTCGTGTCACAGCGAGTGATGCTTGCCACGCGACGGTAACATTTATTTACAGCTAGAGTGAGGTGGAAAAAAACGAAAGCCCTGAAGTTCGCGGCTTCAGGGCTTTCTGGTGTCGTCTGGGAAATTGAACGCTAGCGCGCCACAAAATCATAATCCGGCGGCGAAACCAGCATCACCATGCCACCGGTTTTGGTGTAGACGTCTAGATGCTCGGTTCCATCCAAGGCGACCGTGAAATCGCCGGGGTGGTAGAGTTTGTCATTCATCCAAAATTCCCCCGACATAATCATGCATTGCTCGTTGCCCCGATGCCTGTGATTGGGAAGACGCGCGCCAGGGTCAAGCTTGAGCAGAGAAGTGACATACCCGTTCGTTGGTTCCGTAAACAGAACTTTACTGTACCCGCCTTCAAACAACTTGACCCATTCGCCCTCGTGTGAGAACACATCCCAATGAGTCGCCGGAGTTGAATGTGGAGCGGCTGTTTGTGTGGGATGAGGTTCGCGGGCAATGCGGGCCAGAAGTTGGTCTCGTAGTTCTGGGGAAGGAGATTCTTCCGCCGCACTTAATCCTAATTGCGCTACGATGGCATCAAATTCAGCGACTTCAACGCGGGCGGTATCGGATGCCAGGGCCAGCTTATTTTCAAAGGCCTGAGCTTCAAGGGGGGATAAGGCTCCAAGTGCGTAAAGCGCCGCCTGGGCCTGAAAGTCTTCGTGATTATTGTGATCCTGCATTCGCCAAATCCTTACAAAATTTAATGTCTAACCATCATGGGGGCTAACATTTCTTTTAATTTCAACATGCCGAGCCGCGCGCGGGTTTTCACTGTTCCCAATGGTTGGCCTAAATGCGCTGCGATTTCGCTGTGGCTTAGGCCAGAAAAATACGCCAACTCTAAAATTTGTCGTTGCTCAACGGTGAGCTTCGCCAGCGCACGTCGCACTAATTGCTGATGTTCGTTGCTGGCGGCAGTTTCTTCGGGGTCTGCCGCTAAGCTGCGCGCCTCGGCCACCACCTCCAATGATTCTTTTCGCTGCATCTCCTGTCGCCCGGAACGCAGACGATCTAACGCCCGCGTGCGAGCAATGGTTGTGAGCCACGCCAATGGGGTTCCGCGCTCGCGGTTGTAATGGCCTGCTTGCCGCCACACTTGAGTGTAAACGTCCAGCAGGACTTCTTCGGCAGTAGATCGGTCGCTGAGAATGCGCAAGATTAATCCGAAAGCCATTCGATTTGTCAATTCGTAAAACTGTGCCAACGCCGCTTGATCTCCTGTTGCAATTTGCGCAATCTGTGCGATCCAATCCTGATTTCGTGCGGCTTCGATTTGGGCCGCTGGTTGTTTCATCTCATCAGATGAAGGCACTTTGTCCTCCCTTGCGGTAGTACGCAACCGGGATTGCGTTTGGATTTACAAAATTATTCTCAGGGCAAAATAAATCCTCAACCACT
>JAEUQN010000173.1 GCA_016789725.1 Blastocatellia bacterium
TCCATTTCTGCTCAAGCTGTTGTAACCCCTCGGCGAGGTGCAAAACAGGCTCTATTACAAACCGATCCAGAAATGTGTCGTGATGCCCGCGATCCAGTGCCAACCGATACAACCAGCTTTGCAGTCGCGGCGACAGCAGGGCTTCAAAATAAGCGCCCGTCGCGCCCATCTGCCCGCCCGCAGCGGCATGCACACGATGATGATCGTGCAACATCGAAGGCGCGCGCAAGAATTGCAAAGTGCGAATCAGCGCATGCCCGGTAATATGCCACAACGCCAAAGTCTGCCAGCCGAAGCCAATTTCAATGAAGATGATTCCAAGTTGCGTCATCGAAGCATAGGCCAGCGAGGTCTTGGCATCAGGACAGGTGCGCCCGACGAACGTGCCGTGAAAAGCCGTGAGCAATCCAACCAGGATGATGGTTTCAGACACCAACGTCGAAGCCGCGATAATTGGTTGCGCACGCAATAACAAATAGGCCCCGGCGTGAACGGAAAGTGCGCCGTAAAAAATCGCGCTCGAAGGCGTCGGCCCTTCCATCGCGCGCGGCAGCCAACCTGAAAACGGCACTTGCGCGGCTTTGCCCATCGCTGCGAACAACAATAAAAACGCGACCATCGTCGCTGAACTTCCCAGCAAAGGAGTATGTTGCTCGATATTATTTGGCAGGATTTCTGTAAATTCTGAAGTGCCGACAAAAATGTGCATCAGCACAACACCCACCAGCAACCCTACATCGCAGGCACGATAGGTAGCAAAGACGCGCAAGGCGCTTTGAATCGGATCATCGCGGTGCTGAAAGAACGCAATCAGCAAAATCGAAGTGACGCCGACAACTTCCCAACCGCCAATCATCAGGTCGAAAGAACCCGCTGCAAAAAACAACAAGATGCCGCTGCCAAATAAATTCAGCAGCATGAAAAATCGAAAGAACCCTGCATCACGATGAATGTAGCGACGCGAAAAAACGGCGACGAGGACGGTCAGTAAGGCGCTGAGCGTAAGCAATGGCAAGGAAATATAATCTGCCCACAGCGCCAGCGGAAAATGATAATGCCCGACCTCAAACCAGTTGCCATACACGGCGTGCAATTGCGTTTTGCCGCTGGAAAGCAGTTGCCACCACAATGTCGCAACAACCAGCAACACCGCGCTGTAACAGATGATCGTCAAGCGAGCAATAAGACGTTCGCGCATTTGCCCGCCGAGTAACCAGCTAATGCCCAACGCCGCGCAGAAGCCGCCCGGCAGCAAAATCAATAAACTAAGTAAGAGGCTTTCATTCATAGCTGCCCTTTCTTAACGCGCACTGCTTGCGTGAGCAGCGGTCGCCGTGACACGTGCCATCGGCAAATGTTCCAGCTTGCCGCGAAACCACTCCACCGACGAAGACACTTCAGGCAATTGCACCGTCTCGCTCAACGGCTCAAAAATGCCATTGCGGTAAATGCTCATGCTTCCATCAAGACTCATCGAAACAAGTCGAATCCAGCGATTTTGCACTAGCTCGGTTACCTCTCGACTGCGACGCACCGCTTCCATAATGTTTTCGGGCGTATTCTCAACAATTAGCAACAACCGCACTGGCTCATGGATTTCGACCATTTGCCACGGCAGCCCTGTACGCAAATCGCTGGCATGCCCATTCATCACGCCGACCAAGCCTGTGACGTTGTGCGGCAATTTCGTCCCGCAGCCATAGCGTTCGTTATCTACAAACGAAAAATAGTATTCAAGATTGATGCCCGCACAGACCGGCCCCGCCGCACCGAGGATAGCGGCTAAGCTGTTATTTGCCGGGTCGCGGTCAGGATCATAAGAAATCAAAAAGGCGCGGCGATCCAAAAATAAGCCGCGCGTGATGCTGCGTCGTCCGACCACGCAAACGGCATTGGTGCAGTGACCGTATTCTGGGCGCGGTTCGGCTAGATGTTCAGCGCGCTCTTCCACGTGATGCAATGCTGCCTGTGGCGTCGTATCACGATAGGCTGCTTCAAAGCGCCGCGCACGCTCCAGCGCATTTGCCGCGCGCGCCGCATCAAGTGATTTAGTGAGCCGCGTAAAATCTGCTGTGTGCGTAGCCGGAATCGCAATCGTATCAAACAACTCGACCACATCATTGCAAGTGTCGTGATAGCCGCCGACAAACCAGGTGTCTTCAGGAATGCTCAACCCCAACTCGCCTATCCGTTCGCGCACTCGCGGGTGGTTAGCCATCGCCGCAAACGTCCGTGCATTGGGCCCACCGCGTCGCCCCCCACAGGCCCCGCAATCGTGCGCAGATTCATGCGGATTGTTCAGACTGGTGGAGCCATGACCCAGAATCACCACCAAACGCGCGTGGTTTTCAGTTAAGCCCGCCGCGCGCAACGTCCCGGCAATTCGCTCAGCTTGTTCGTGAATCGTGAAGCCTGGCCAGAACCCTTCAATTTTTTCCTGACTCGTCGTGTCTTCGCGCAGCAACGCCAATTCCGTACGCGGCTGAGGCAAAAACAAACTCTCCAGCCGGGCATATAAATCTCCTGTGTGACGCGGTGTCAGCACACGCGAGATGAGTGGAATGACCGAGAGCCAGCCCAATCCCAGCGTGCCAAGCCAGCCACGCATCAGGCTGCGAGATCCGATGAAACTATTGTGTGCGATTTCTGCCCATAACTTGCGACGGCTTTGGCGTTTTTGAGAAAGCTGCTGATCGGTTGCATGCGGACGCTCGACAATAGCGTGTTGTGGAGTCACCACAACCGGGCAGAGCGAGACCGCGTGTGCATCGTCCAGCCCTTGATAATTGACTGCTACGCCAAAAAATCCTGCGGCTCCCAAGGTCTCAACGCTGGGATCAATTTCTTCCAGGGCACGACGGATAGATTCTTCGCGCTCATCAATGCAAAAAATCACCTGCGCGGCGGGTCGTGAAGCAGGGCGGCGCGGATCTACTGTTGCGCGATGTGCTAACAGTGGTCTGAGAATTTCCTGTTCGTGCCGATACTCATACGCCAGATGCCAGATGCGCCGCCGCTCCCAATCAGTAAAGGCGTTAATCTCCTCGACCAGCAAATTGAATTCATCCGAGCGCAGAGATTGGATTTGCCTGGCCGACAATCCCAGCAATTGCGCGACGTCAAAAATAAGCGCGGCGTGCGCCATTTGCTGTGCTTCGGTCAGCAGCGCAGGTGCAACCAGTTGCCGCCATTGCGACCAGAATTGCAGCACCGACCCATGCATCTGCCGGGCGTTTTCGGTGGCGACCACCGTCATCGTCAAACGGACGGCGAGAAAATCCAGCAGGGAACACGGCACCGCTTCGTGCGGAGCTAGTGTCGGTTCCAGTTCCAGTTTGTGCATCAATCCGGCCCAGCCCGGCAACGCCAGTAATTCAGCCGTTAGCACGGGTTCCCACTCGGATTGCGGAACACCAAATCTGTGCAGGCAATTCAGGACAACCTCGGCTGACGTTTGTTGCTGTGCGGCCTGTTGCTCAAAAGCGTGTTTCAATCCATCCAGCAACGCAGGCATCAGCAAGCCGGGCTGCGACATGAGTTGACGCACTGACGGATAAAATCCCTTTTCGCGCAGGGGCATCGGCCAATAAGACAATCCTTGATCCAGAAACACCGCGCATAAACGAATCAGCCACGCGTTAATAAGCTCGTCGGTATCAATCCCATGCCAAGCCAATAACGCATCACGCGGGCGGGTTGGACGAGCAGCCGCAACCGCTTCTGTCTTAGGTAGGCGGTGATAACACGCCGCGAATAATTCGCGGACAGCAGCGCGTTCGTCCTTGCCATCCAACACCGCTTGTCGCGTAGCCGAAGCAAGATCAGCACGCAACCGATCCAGTAAGCTTTCTTCGTCCATCAGCCATTCGATATTGCCCGGCGTAATAGAGCGCAGCCCCGGATGCAGCATTAGGTGCCGCAAGTCGCACCGCCGCAAGCCCGACGAAAAAATCTGTTGGTCGGCTTCGCGTGCCAGCACAACGTCAAGGTCTGCTGGCTGAATCCGCCCCCTCGATAGTTCATGGCGATAAGCTACTTCGGTTAAAAACGGCTCTGCATCAAAGAGTCGCGCTGCTTCCTGCACCGCTTCTTCAAAAGGCAAATGCTGAAAAGCATGCAATGTATTGTGATGAATAAAAACGCCTATCGGACCTTGGGCTGGCAGGAAGTGAGCCGCATGTGCCACCGCATGCTGCAAATGTTTTAAGGCGTTGGCCTGATCGGTTCCGGTTTTAAATTGCGTAAGCTCAGCGATCATTATGGGCCTCTTCGTCTACGAAAAAACGGCTTTCAAAGACTACTCAGAAATCCCGAGCCTACGATGAAACAGCCTGGCTCGGTTCATCCATCGCGATTGGTCTTACTTCGTCAACAGAGGAGGTGACGTGAACGGAGTTCTCTACCTTGTAAGCTTTCTTGAATCCAACCAGTGTTACGTCTATACCTTTTTCCTTTGACCCTGAATTTACAAAATCTCTAATAAGTTCCAATACATCGTGATCTATATACACGGTATTGGCGGCGTTAATGATGACTTTGCTCTCGTTCGGTAAATGTGCCAGAGTTTGCTTAATCGCCGCTTTATTCAGGAAAGATACTTCTTGTGCCAAATCAATATGGATAGTTTCTCCTGCATGGTGTTCTTCTTTCTTGAAGAAATAGGCCAGCTTCATATTACCTCTGAGGATAAAGAAGACGCTGATAACTAACCCGATGGCTACTCCTTTCAGTAAGTCAGTAAAGACGACAGCAATGACAGTGACAATAAAGGGGAAGAACTGAAACTTTCCATTTTCCCACATGTGTTTGAAGACCGAAGGATTAGCCAACTTCCACCCTGTCATTAATAAAATCGCCGCTAAACATGCTAAAGGAATCTTATTCAAGACCGCCGGAATCGTGATGACCGACACTAACAAAAAAATACCATGTGCAATCGCAGATAATTTCGTTCTTGCTCCAGCATTTACATTCGCCGACGTTCTAACGATTACAGAAGTCATGGGTAACCCACCCAGGAACCCGCTAATTAGATTTCCCACTCCTTGCGCCTTCAATTCCATATTCGTATCCGTATATCTTTTCAGCGGATCCATCTTATCGGCGGCCTCGATACACAGTAATGTTTCGATACTGGCTACCGCCGCAATGGTGGCAGCGACAATCCAGACATTGGTATTGGTTATCGCAGAAAAATCAGGTCGGGAAAATTGACCAAGAAAATCTGCAAACGAGGCGGGGATGGGCAAGCTGACCAAATGATCCTGTGAAATCGCCAAGCTAGACCCGGTCATTTTGAAAACCTCGTTGAGGAGAACACCAACGCCCACCGCTACTAAAGCCCCTGGTATTGCCTTAAGATTTTTCAGGAAAGCGACTTTCGTCCAGGCAATTAAGATCGCAAGCGAAATGATAGTGATTAAGACCGCGCCGAAGTGTGTATAGTTTACAGCATCAATCAAAGCGGAAAAGGTATTGTGTCCTGTTCCTTTCTCAATAAAGAAAAAGTCTCCTTCATTGTCCTTGTCGTAGCCGATGGCGTGCGGCAGTTGCTTCAAAATGATGATAATGCCAATCGCGGCCAACATTCCTTCGATAACATTTGAGGGGAAGTAATTGGAAATCGTTCCGGCCTTCGCAAAGCCAAGCGCAATCTGCATCAGTCCACCTAACATCACGGCCACTAAAAACGCCTCAAATGACCCCAGCGTTGAGATGGCAACCAGCACAATGGCCGTAAGACCTGCGGCTGGCCCTGAAACGCTCAGGTGCGAGTTGCTCAAAAAACCAACGACAATCCCGCCGATGACGCCAGCGATAATGCCCGCAAACAATGGGGCACCGCTTGCCAGTGCAATGCCCAAGCAAAGCGGAAGCGCCACTAAAAAGACCACTAACCCTGAGAGAGTATCGGTTCGGAAATAGGCAAATTTGGATTTCATAAGTTAATCATCATTCAAATTAGTATTGAAACCTTCTTCAGTAGAGACCAAGTCGAATCACACACCTTGATTTACTAGACGACACGGCAATTCTGATGCCAGCCACTAACTACTTCATTCAGCAATGTAATATAGGAAAAAGTGAGAGAATCGGCTGGGGCACAATGCCACAGGGTTGAGACATAATGTCGCAGCCCAAGGTCAAATACACCCAATAAAGACAGCTACTTGCTTCTTGTGGGCAACTGCTGTGCCAGCGACTAGCCTACCTGATTCAAGCGGCGGCGATTGGGAAAATTCGTGCGGATTCCTGGAGAACGAAAAAAAGCGGTGAAGCTCAAACGAGCTTCACCGCATCAAAGAGTCCATCAACTAAGCACCTATAGAAGTAACTTGTAAAAAATTGCTATTGGCCTTTCGAAGTAAAGAAGTAGCTGAGACCAATGATGAATGTGTTTTGATTATCTTTCGCGGTGCCTACTGAGTTCGTAAAGACTTTCTGGTTGGAAAAATCCCGACGATACTCAAAGCGCGTGATGAAATTGTTAGCCAGCTTGATTTCCTGCGTCAGCGTAATGTCTTTCACTGTTTGTGCTGTGCCAGTTCGCAGTCCATCCGCATCACGCAGCACTTCAAAGCGAGGTGAGAAGGCTAATTTGTCGGTGAAGGCATATTTGAAATAACCTGCAAAGCCTGTCCAATCGCCACGCTTGCCAGTGTTGTCGCCATCTCGACCATAAACAAGATTTCCCAGCAATGTGAATTTATCAGTCACGTAAACGGTAGCCACTGTGTCGGAGATTTGTCGCCAGTTATCCTGTGCAGAAACGGCGGGGACGTTGGCGAGTGGGGCTTCCGGCCCGGCCATAAACGTTTGTGTCAGCGCAAATTTCTTGGTGGGCGTCAGACCTAATTGCACGCCGACAGTTTTGCCAGCCTTGACGTTATTCTCAAACACATTGTCCCATCCATTCACGAGGAAACCTGTCACTGCCACTTTGTCATTGAAAGCATACTTGGCGCGCAATCCCATGTGGTAGTACGGGCCATAGGTGAACAACCACGCGCGTGAGTAATTGAAGTTGTCTTTCGTATCAACAACCTCAGCGCCAATGGGCGTATAGAATTTGCCGAAATCAATCGTCAATCCACCCGGCGCAACGTAGCTGCCATAGGCTTGCAAAATGTGCTTCGTCGCATCGTTGCGACTGGAATCGCTGACCGAAATGATGCGGTCAACGGTTTCTCCCGCTGCCAGATCAACGCGGAACCCCAATGGACTGTCAACGGAGTTTTTCTTTTCCAAACTGATTTTGCCCATTTGCAGACTGAACGCATTGTGGCGGACGTCAAACGCGCGGCCTTGTGTGAACATGTCTACTTTGTTGTTGTTGTAGCTGTAATAGCCATCTACGACGCCACTGACTTCCACATCTTTCAAAAAGCCGAGGAAACCTTCATTTTTCTTAACTTCTTCCTTCAGTGTGGCGACCTCTTTTTTGAGATCATCTTGTGCGGCGACAACGGCGGCAGGAACGGCTGCTATGGCTGTGGGGGCCACTGCTTTAGGTGTTTCAGTGGTATTCACTTTCGCCAGTTTTTCTTCGAGTTGGCGAATGCGTTCCTCTAAAGCATTAATTGTTTTTTCCAGTTCTGCCGGATCAACAGCTTTTTTGGCGGGTTCTGTTTTCGTCGCCGTCGCTGTTTTTGCTGAATCATTGGTTGTTGTTGTGAGCGCCGCGAGTTGTTGCGCGAACACCGGGTTAATAAGTAATAAGGCTACTACGCAGCCAGATAAGAATTTACTGAATTTTAGCTTAGTCATTTCGTGCAGAAACCTTTCTTCTTTGTTCCTGTCTGGTCGCGCTTGAATCGTTGGGGGGAATGCCTCCATACTTAGCGTTGCCGGACAGTTTTGAATAATCTTTATTTGGGGCTGTCGGTTCGTGGGAGCTTGGCGCGATTGCTGTCCAGGCCTGCGCCAGGCTCCCTGCTTCGCTTACGTTACACAGCTTGTTCGCCGTGTTCGCCCGTGCGGATGCGGATGGCGTCTTCAACTGAAAAGACGAAGATTTTCCCATCCCCGAATTTTCCTGTCCGCGCTGCCTTCGCAATCGCTTCAATGGCACCTTCGGTCACATCGTCATCCAGCACTAACTCAAGTTTAATTTTCGGCACGAATTCCACTTTGTATTCGCTGCCACGATACATTTCGGTATGTCCTTTTTGCCGCCCAAAGCCACGGACTTCGCTGATGGTCATGCCTTGCACGCCTAAAGCTTGCAGCGCGTCCTTAACGTTTTCCAGCAGATGCGGGCGAATGATTGCTTCAATTTTTTTCATATTAAAATCTCCTGTGTGAGAGGCGAGCAGGCAGCGGCGCGTGATTTTTCTCTGACTGCTAAATCCGCGCCACCAGCTTGCTGCACATCGCTAACTTTTTGCCTCAACCATTTCAGGAAGGGCCGACATTGACGCGCTACCACTGACTGTTCCCAGAACCCCCAGATCGGCATCCAGGTTGTACCCCTCTTCGCCGTGCTGGCTGATGTCGAGACCAGACAACTCGTCCTCACCGCTGACGCGCACGCCGATGGTGATGTCAATGATTTTCAGGAGGAGGTACGTCACAATCATGGTGAGTACAATCGCAATCAATGCCCCAAGAAACTGATTCAAAACCTGTGAAGGATTGCCTTCGAGCAAACCACTTGGCAAGGCGTTACCATTGGCATCCTTAAAGACGGTATTGACTGCGCTGTTGGCAAACACACCAGTCAGAATGGCACCAGTGAAACCACCCACGCCGTGAACGCCAAACGCGTCTAAAGAATCGTCATAACCGAGCCGTTTCTTCACTTCGGTTACAGCAACAAAGCAAACTACGCCTGCGATGAAGCCAATCGCCAACGCTGACATCGGCGTCACAAATCCTGCTGCCGGAGTAATACCGACCAGACCCGCGACTGCGCCCGAAATACCGCCCAGGACAGTCGGCTTACCGATGCGAAGCCATTCCACAACAAGCCAGCCCAACGCTGCGGCGGCTGCGCCAAAATGCGTCGTCACGAATGCGTTGGAAGCCAAGCCTCCTGCCGCGACCGCGCTGCCTGCGTTGAAGCCAAACCAGCCGACCCACAGTAAACAGGCACCAATTACGCTCAAGACTAAATTGTGCGGCGCAAACGGTGTCTTCGGATAGCCAATGCGCTTGCCCAGGAAAAGAGCACAAACGAGTGCCGAGAAACCGGAAGAAATGTGAACGACCGTACCGCCCGCGAAATCAAGCGCCGGAATTTTGCCGCCGAGGAAAGCGTTGAGTAAGCCACCATCGCCCCAGACCATGTGTGCCAGCGGGAAATACACGATCACAGCCCACAAGGTGCAGAACACGAGCATCGCGCTGAATTTCATACGCTCAGCAAATGCACCCGTAATCAGTGCTGGTGTGATAATCGCAAACATCAATTGGAACACCATAAAGGTCAAATGCGGAATGGTTCCGGCATATGCTGATGGCGCAGTTCCAACTCCATTCAAAAACAGAAAATCAAATCCGCCCACAATCAAATTCCAGCTATCAAGTTGATTATCTATTTTCCCAAAAGCAAGGCTGTATCCAAAGATCGCCCAGATCACCGTAATGACAGCCATCATAATGAAACTCTGCATCATCGTGGCCAGCACATTTTTCTTGCGCACCAGACCACCGTAAAACAGCGCCAGACCGGGGCCGGTCATCAGCAATACTAATGCTGAGCAAACCAGCATCCACGCGTTGTCGCCAGCGGTTTGTGCGGCAGCCGCAGCGCTTTCCGCTTTAGCCAGACGCTCTTCCAGCGTTGGGGCGGCGGCATCCTGCGCCCAGGTCAGTACGGAAAAGAGCATGAGCGATAAGGGGATTAATACCCGACTCATCAGGTGAGTTTTCTTGCTAAGTGAGTTCATAAATAAGGCTCCTGATTTGATTTGATAATGAAGACTCAAACTTCAAGCTTCATCGGTTCCTAGTGTTTGACGGATCGCCGCTTCAATTGCGGGCAACTGTTCATCGGTTAATTTTGCGCCGACTGCATCTGTGACGTAAAAAATGTCCAGTGCGAGGTGTTTCTCCGTGGCGACTTTGGCAAACCCAATGTCAAGGCTCAACGCCGATAAGGCGTTAGCGATTTTGTAGGCCAGCCCTAGCCGATCTGGTGTCGTGACTTCGAGAATCGTGCTGCGATCTGACGATTGATTGTCCCAGGAAAACTGAGTCATCAATTTTTTGGCGAGCAAACTTCGTTTCCGCGATTTCATGCGGGCCGAATGCGCCTTGAGCTTTTTCTCAACGGCGGTGGTGACATCCATCTCGCCGCTCACGGCGCGTTTGATGGCAGCATCAATTTGTTCCCATCGCAGAGGGTCCGTCAGTGGTTCGCTAACGGTGTCGCAGACCTTGAAAGAATCAATCGCCACCCCGTCGTTGCGCGTGTTCAGGTGAACACTCAGAATGTTGACGCCCTGCGCCGTAAGTGTGCCAGCGATGGCGGCGAACAATCCGGGACGGTTCCGGGCGCAAATGTGAAGATCCGTGCAACGCGCTTGGGTATTCACACGCCAGCTTGTTCGCACGACGCGTGAGTTGAGCGAATGCGCGAGGCGAATATGCTCAATGATCGTTTGCGGCAGAGTGAAGCGCGCATAATCTTCAGGGAGAAGCCGGAAATGATCCTGCACTTCATCAATTCCGACTTCGCTTGCCAACATCAACGCAATGTGGTTGCGCAGTTGCTCAACGGCGGCTCCGGCTTGTGGTTCTGGTGCAATGATCGCCCGTGTTTTCAGGTATAGCTCCCACACCAGCGCATCTTTCCATTCATTCCACACGCCCGGGCCAACGGCGTTGATGTCGGCATAGGTCAGCAACGTCAGTAGGTTCAGGTTATCTAATGTCTTAACTGTCCCAGCAAAGTCCTGAATCACTTTTTCATCCGATAAATCACGCCGTTGCGCAATATGTGACAGCGTTAAATGTTGCTTGACCAGAAAGCGTATTTGTTTTTTCGTCGTGTCATCCAACTGGAGCCGCGTACAAACGCGCTCAGCAATGACTACGCCTTTTTCCGTATGTCCACCGCCCAGGCCTTTGCCAATATCGTGAAATAACAACCCCAAATGCAGTACCGCCGGATCGGGAATTTCGTTGTACAAATGGCGATACCGATCCAACGTTCGCACGCGCGAGTTATGCAAGGTGTCCAGCACTTCAATCGTCCGCAGCGTATGCTCATCCACCGTGTATTTGTGATAGAGATCGTGTTGTACCAGACATGTCACACGACCAAATTCCGGCAGGTATTTGCCAAGAAAATCCATCTCGTGCATTTGCCGGAGCGCGGTCGCTGTTTTGCCTTTGACCCGCAGCATTTTGAGAAAGGATTGGGCAACTTCTGGTGACGAGCGAAACGTGCGATTGACAAGGGGCAAATTCTCCTGAATGCGCTCTTGTAGCGCCGCGCTCAGATTCGCCCCGGTCGCTTGTCCATAGCTGAAAGCCATCATCAATTTGCTGGCATCCCAGCCTTCTGTTTCGCGCTCCAATTCCAAGGTGCCATCGCGCATTACGAAACCGCCAATGGCGGCGAAGTTGCGGAGCTTGCTCAGCCAGCGAGTTTTTTCCTGACTGGCTGTTGCCTGTTGCCAATGGGTCCGACAGAGCCGATGTAAACGCCGCGCGTGCAAATAATAGTCATGCATAAACAACTCGGAGGCCTGTTGTTCCGAAGTGTCCTGATAACCAAAATCACGGGCCAGTTGTAATTGCAAATCCAAGGTTAAAAGATCGGTTTTGCGGGCCGTAATGAAGTGCAATGCGTTCCTCACGCGGAGTAAAAAATCGTAGGCGGCGACAATCGCTTTCGCATCGCGTTCGGGAATGAGTCCTTGTGTTACCAAATCCGTCAATTTGTTATACCCATACGCCACACGTGTGATCCACAACAACGAATGCAAATCGCGTAACCCGCCAGCGGATTCTTTAAGATTCGGCTCTTGCAAGCACGGGACAGCACCAAATTTGGCATGCCGTTCGCGTGCTTCTTCTAAGAGTTCATCCAGAATTGCCCGGCGATTTTTGCTGACAACCGTTTCATTTAATCTGGTTGAGAAGTTTTCAAAGATCTCTCGACTGCCCCACAGTAAACGCGCATCCAGCATCGCATTGCGAGTGACGGCATCTTCTCTGGCATCCGATAAACATTCATTCAGCGAACGAACGCTGTGTCCCACTGAGAAACCGACATCCCACAGCGAATACAAAATCTCCTCATTGAGGGTCTCGGCATAATCGGCTTCGCCACGCCCATAGATAAACAACAAATCAATGTCCGAATACGGCGCTAATTCCTGGCGACCATAACCACCGAGCGCGACAATCGCTACTTGCAAAGAGCTTTCGACAAATCCATTTTTGGTGCTGACCAGATTTGCTAACCGTTGAATCAGCAAATCTACAATCAAGCTGCGCGCCGATGCGATCAACTCTCCGCTCAATCCGAAGCGATGCCGCATGTACAAACGTTGGGTCTCGGTTTTGATGAACTTCTTGAGCGCCGCCAACCGTTCCTGGGTCGTTGTATGTCGCTCAATTCTCCGCAGCTTTTCTCCTGCGTGCCGTTCTATCGTCTCGAAATTTATTTGCATGCTCTATCGCTCACTTGACCAAAAGGCGACTCAAACTTGTCGTTGACCAAAGCAAGCGAGTCAATTGCTTTTAGTGCAATCACGATGCCAGAGCGGAACTGCGCCCGAAGAAAATTACAAAACCCCTGTAAACACAGGGGATCGGTGGCAGAGAATGACAATATTAGGAGAAAAGATCAATGCACGGGCTGGTACGGTTTTGTGAGTTTGTAGTGTGAGAATGACAAAATCGTAGGAATGCTTTTGCCTCTTACCTCTGATTTTTAGGTGATCTTACGCGGGGTTTCAGTGCAAATTGATTTGGGTAATGGTCTCTTGTTGCGATTTCGGCGATGGTTTACGAGGATGGCCTAACGAAAGTGTTGGATTGGGTATGAGTGACTACGATTTTGTAGGAGAAGGGAGATAGAAGGCATATTTGTACCTTCTATCTCTGTCTCAATTGCTTTACGCCGCTGGTTTTGGTGCGGGAGGCGGGAGGTCTCGCGCTTCGACGGCTGATTTCCATCCTTGTTTGGAATGTTGCCCGTCACAAAACGGTTTGTTTTCTGACAACCCGCAACGGCAGAGTGAAATGGTCGTGCGTCCGCCCAATCCAAATTCATTGCCAGAAGCATCTTTAAGGCAAATATCGCCGCTGATTCTTAAGGGGCCATTATTGTTACAAGTAATTTCCGCTGACATTCGTCGTTTCTCCTTTTGATAATTAGGTATTTCTGACGTTAAGCCACAAGCTTATACCGGGAGGTTATAGCCGATGGGCACTGAAAAAACAAAACGTCATCGAGGCGGTTAAGTGGCACTTTTTTTCTTTGGCAATTTCAGCAGCAAAGCCAAGATTCCCGCCGCCAAAACGCACACGGCAAGAAACTGTAGCCCCGGCACATAAGAACCGCTCTGCTTTTTCATTTGGCCCACAACTTGCGGGCCGAAATAACCGCCAAGATTACCGACCGAGTTAATTAACCCTACCGCTGTTGCCGCCATTGCCGAAGTCATAAAGGCCGTCGGCCAAGTCCAGAACACCGGCAAATACGCATGCAACCCGATGCCCGCCAAACAAAGACAGAACACTGACACCCACAAATTATCAATCGCCATGCTTGCTACACCCAGCGCCACCGCGCCTAGCAACAACGGCCAGACGGTATGAATGCGTCGTTCGCCTGTGCGGTCAGAATGCCGCGCATTCCAAAGCATCGTTACCAAGCCGCAGATATACGGCAGCATGGCAATAATGGTTTGCTCCGTTACAGAACGCCCTTGCATCCGTGCTGTGATTGCCGGAATGAAAAAGGTCAGGCCGTAATATCCAATAACTACGCTCAGATAGATTGCGCATAACAGGAGCGTTTCTTTTTTCTTGAAAGCTTGCAGCACTTCCTGCCAAAAGCCTGTATTTGTAGTGGATTGTTTCTCGCGGCGTTCGCGTTCGAGTTCTTCCATGATCCACTTCTTTTCATCTTCGGGCAGCCACTTGGCCTGCGCCGGTCGGTCGGTCAGATAGAACAGCGTCACAACGCCCAGGATGACCGACGGAATACCTTCAATGATGTACACCCAGCGCCATCCCGCTGCGCCACCCCATTGAATCCTGTGCATAATCCATTGCGACACTGGCAAGCCGAGAATCGTTGCTACGGGTAGCCCGATCATAAACTGCGATTTGGCTTTGGCACGGTCGGAATAGCGGAACCAATGAGAAAGATAAACAATAATGCCAGGAAAGAACCCGGCCTCGGCGATGCCTAAAACAAAGCGCAGGAAATAAAACTGTTTCACCTCGCAGGAACAGCTTTGCATCTCTGGCGGATTGACGCCCATCAACGAAGTCAACGCCCCCAGCGCCGAGGTAACAGGGCGAAAGACGGCGCACCAATCCACCACGCATAAAAACTCTAAATATGGAGTACCCACCAGCCCCATCAACGATGCGACGATGCCCCACGAAATCATGATGCGGGCAATCCATTTGCTCGCGCTCCATTTTTCGACGATCAGCGTGCCGGGGATTTCCAGCAGGAAATAGCCGATGAAAAAGATCCCTGCGCCAATGCCAATGATCGCGTCGTCAAAGCCCAGGCCGCCTTCGCCCAGCGACTTTTTCATGTCGAGCGCCGCCACGCCGACATTGGTGCGGTCAATATAGGCAAGGAAATACAGCAACAATAAAAAGGGCATTAAGCGCCAGGTGATGCGTTTGTGCGCACGCTCCGCCACAGACGAAGATGCCGTAGTTGATGGGACAGATTGCTCCATGTGTTTTGAGTCTCCGGTTTCGTTTCAGCAATTGATATGTAGGATTGAGAGCGCGCCTATGCTACCTGATAACGACCAAAAGGCAAAAGGCAGTGAGGAAAAAAACAAATCAAGCCAGCAAATCTTTGACAACCAATCCGTGGACGTCTGTCAGGCGGAAATCGCGCCCGGCGTAACGATAGGTCAAGCGTTCGTGATCGAAGCCCAGCAATTGCAACATCGTCGCGTGCAAATCGTGGACGTGGACAGGCTTTTCCGCCGCCGCAAAACCGAACTCATCCGATGCGCCGTGGACATAGCCTTTTTTTACGCCGCCGCCTGCTAACCACATCGTAAAGCCGTGATTGTTGTGGTCGCGGCCCCACGTTGCCTCATCCGTGCCACCCGATGCCCCCGTTAATTCGACGACGGGCGTGCGTCCGAATTCGCCACCCCAAATCACCAGCGTGTCGTCGAGCATCCCGCGTTGCTTCAAATCTGTCAGCAGCGCAGCAATCGGTTTATCGGTTGCAGTTGCTAATTGACGATGGCTCGTGACCAAATATTCGTGACTGTCCCACGGTTGATCTTTGCCCTGCCAAATCTGCACGAAACGCACACCGCGTTCGAGCAATCGTCGCGCCATCAGCGTTTGTCGTCCATACAACGTGTTGCCGTACATTTCCCGAATCTTCTCCGGTTCCTGGCTGACATCAAAGGCATCGGTCGCTTCAGACTGCATGCGAAACGCGAGTTCGTACGATTGAATCTGCGCTTCGATCAGCGAATCTTCCTGTCGTTGTTTTTGGTAACGTTGATTCAGCGCCGCGAGCAAATCAAGCTGTTTGCGTTGTTGCTCGCGCGAGGTAGATTTATTTTTGATGTGTTGGATCAGCCGCTCGACTTCCGTTTCCTTGGTGTCAATGTATGTGCCTTGATAAACCGAAGGCAGGAACCCTGCCGTCCAGTTTTGCGTGCCGCTGACCGGATAGCCAAATGGGCAAAGCACAATAAACCCAGGCAGATTTTCATTCTCGGTTCCCAATCCATACGTCAACCACGAACCAAAGCTTGGACGAATCTGCCGCTGATCGCCGCAATTCATCAGCAACAACGAAGGTTCGTGATTCGGCAATTCCGTGTGCATCGAACGAATGACGCAAAGATCATCCACGTGTTGGGCCACATGTGGGTAGATTTCGCTGACTTCGATGCCGCTTTGTCCATATTTCTGAAACTTGTAAGGCGAACCAAAACCGACGCCCGTTTTGCGTTCGGTTTTAAGGTGAATCGGCAACGGCTTGCCGTGATATTTCGTGAGCATTGGCTTCGGA
>JAEUQN010000174.1 GCA_016789725.1 Blastocatellia bacterium
AATCAGGTGTCGAGGCAAACGGCTCGATTTTATAAACTTTGGCCGAATCATTAATTTGAATATCGCGGCGCAGATCACATTCCTTGATCGTCACCATTTGCAGGTTCATCCCCGGCAAGGTTTGTTCGGTACGCTCGCGCGGACCTTTGATGTAGACGGTCGAATCCATGCTGAAGCCTTGCATGTCCATGCGGGTTTTGAGCTTCAGATCATTGGTGGTTTCAGGTTGTTCGGTCAGTGCGGCTTTTGCGGGCGCATTTGGTTTGGCTTTCTGTTGTGCCAGAATTGGAATTGCGACAAGTAGAAATAGAAAGAGTGCAGACTGGATACGATTGATCGTCTTCATATTTTCCCCCGAAATGATTGAATGTGCCATTTGTTAGGTTTGGGTAATTATCGGCGTAATGCTTCCAATAATTTGTGATGAATCCCACCAAAACCACCATTCGACATAATCATCACGACATCTCCTTCTCGTAATTCCGGGACAAGATGGGTGACGATGGCGTCGGCGCTGGCATTGGAATCGGTTCCACCAATTTCATAAGCGAATTTCCCCTGTGCTTTTATGTCACAAATGACTTGCGGCACAGATAATTGATCGTCGGCAGCCAGACGATGCGCTTCAAAAATGGGGGCGAGGATAACGTAGTCGGCGGGGGCAAAGGACTTTGGATAGGCGTCCTGAAAAATCTTTTTTCGAGTCGTCCACGAACGCGGCTCGAAAACAGCCACGAGGCGATTGTCAGGGTATTTTTGTTTGACGGCTTCGAGCGTTTCTTTGATCGCGGTGGGGTGATGGGCGAAGTCGTCAATCACGGTGATGCCGTTGACAACGCCGCGCACCTGCATGCGACGCTTGACGGATTTAAAGGTGGCGAGGGCTTCGGCGACGAGTTGCCGTTCAAGGCCTAAGCTCTCAGCCACAGCGATGACGCCGAGGCAATTGCGGACGTTGAATTTGCCAGACAATGGCGTCCGCACGGCGAGAAAATCCCGGCCTTCACAAGTCGCAACAAAACGCGTTTCTTCGGGCGTGAATTCGATGTTGCGGGCGTTCCATTTGGCTTCGCCATCGTCAATGCCAAAGGTTTCAAGCGGACACCACACGCCTTGCGGCGCAATCGGTTTCGTCACAATTTCGCGCACGACGGGCGAATCCCAACCGGCAATCAAACGGCCTTGATTCGGGATCAGGTTCACCAGCAAACGAAATTGTTTTTTGACGGCTTCGAGGTTTTCATAAATATCGGCGTGATCAAATTCGATATTGTTCAGAATCACGATGTCAGGCAAATAGCTCAAAAATTTCGGGCGTTTGTCCCAGAACGCCGTATCGTATTCGTCGCCTTCAATCGCAAAATACTTCGAGTTCGTGACCTTGAAACTGGAGCCAAAATTTTCGGCCACACCGCCGATCAGAAATGACGGATCAAGCCGTCCGACTTCCATCACCCAAGCCAAAATCGAAGTCGTCGTCGTCTTGCCGTGCGTGCCTGCGCAAACGATTGAATGGCGACCATGAATAAAATTTTCGCGTACGACTTCGCTCATCGAAGCGTAATTCAGCTTGTGATTGAGCGCATATTCAACCTCTGCATTGCCGCGCGAAGTGGCATTGCCCACGACCACGACGTCTGGCGCAGGCTCCAGATTTTTCGCGTCAAATCCTTCGTACGTTTCAATGCCAAGCCGGATCAATTCATCAGACATCGGCGGGTAAAACGCTTTGTCCGAACCGGTGACACGATGCCCTTGTGCTTTGAGCATTCCCGCCAGCGAAGCCATCGCGGTGCCGCAAACGCCAATTAAATGAAAGTGACGAATCTTCATGGATGATGGGTGTAACAGACCTCTCAATAAACTCACTGCCAAACAAGAGGCCGATTATAACGGTGCTTCCCTGAAGATGAAACCTGACTGAGTTGAATTTGTTTGATGATTATTTTTGATGATTATTGAGGACTTGGATCGGTTCGCCTCCGATCTAAGTAAGTCTGGAAAAGTCCGGGGAAGTTTGCTGAGTCTGGAAAAGTCTAACAACACTTTGTCCCCAGAACTTTTCTGACTGGCCGAGACTTCCCCAGACTTTCCTGCACTTTTCTCGACTTACTTAGTAGCTAATGCTTTGTTGTGCGCGGGCGGCAGCCCCAATGACGGCAATCTCACCGCTCGTGGCAACTACTTCAAACGAAGAGCCTTGCAACGGACTCATCTTGACCATCTCGTGAACGTACAGGTCCAACAGCCCCAATTGCACAAAGCGAGCGTTCGGGCCGGAAATATAAAACTTGCCGGGGCCACTTAAATGAACTGTATTGGCGGTGGCGGCGGCCAAGGCGCGATGCCACAATTTGACGAAGTCCGCACAACGCTGATTGCCTTCGCGCGCCTGCTCAAAAATTTCATCCGGTTCCAGATCAAAAAAGCGCAGCCGCATCGCACGATTGCCGACAATACCTTCTAAATGCCCACGCCCACCGCAACGACAAAATTCTTCTTTGGGATCAAGCGTCACAACCAAATGCCCGCCTTCGCCGGCCCCGGGAATCGGCGGATAGACGCCAAAGCCGACGCCATTGCCAAGCCACCAGACACGCACTTGCTGATCGAGTTGCCCACGCGAAGCGGCAATTCCAGCGGCCATCGCGTCTGCATCATTCAGCACGTGAACCGGAATCGTCCATCCGCGTTGTTCTAATAAGGCGGACAATTGATCCTCCAGATGCTGGCCTTTCATTTGCTGAAGATTGGGCGATTCGGTAATCACACCATCGCGGATAATGCCCGGAAAACCGATGCCAACCGCTGTAATATCTCTTCCGCCCGCCACAACCTCGATCTGTTCGGCTAAACAACGAGTAATTTCTTCGGGCGGCAACTCGCCCAAATAATCCCAATCATCATCCTGTCTTGGAAAGACACGCAAAGTCCCTGAAAGTTGATAGTCTTCGACTAAGCCAACCGCAACATGTTCTGCGGCCAAGACGCCAATGGTTGCCATAAGTGATGGACTCCTTCCTCGTGGATAAATTTCAATTACATAAACCGTGACAATTTGTTCAGCCCGTTAAAGGCAGCGGCCTTGTAGCATTCGGCCAATGTGGGATAGTTGAAAACGGTGTTAATGAAATAATCAATCGTGCCTTTCAGCGTCAACACAGCCTGACCAATATGCAGCAATTCAGACGCGCCTTCGCCAATGATGTGAACGCCGAGAATTTCTTTAGTATCGCGGTGAAAGATCAGTTTCAAGCGCCCCGTCGTATCGCCCCGGATTTGTCCGCGCGCGATTTCACGATAATAGGCAAGACCAACTTCATACGGCACATCTTCATCGGTCAATTGCTCCTCGGTTTTGCCCACGAAGGAGATTTCAGGGATGGTGTAAATGCCGTAAGGGTAGGCATCAGGGTCTGATTTCGCCGGAACATTGAACGCGTGGCAAGCGGCCATGCGTCCCTGCTCCATCGAAACCGATGCCAGACTGGGGAACCCGATCACATCGCCTACTGCAAAGATATGAGGCTTTGCAGTTCGATACTGGTCATTAACTTTGATGCGCCCGCGCGAATCCGCTTCTAATCCGGCGGCTTCCAGATGCAAGCCGTCCACATTGCCCTGTCGTCCTACTGAATACAGCAAGGCATCGCCCGCAATTTTCTTTTTGCTTTCCAACGTGGCAATGACGCCGTCCGGGGTTTCTTCCACACTGACGACTTCTTCGCCCATCCGCAACGTGACGCGATGATCGCGCAAGTGATAGGACAAGGCTTCAATCATTTCGTCGTCCGCAAATTCCAGCAATTTCGGACGCTTTTCAATCAGGATGATGCGCACGCCGAGCGCCGCAAACATTGACGCATACTCCACACCGATCACGCCGCCGCCCACGACAATCAGTGTTTTCGGGATTTGCTCAAGCTGAAAAATCTGATCACTGTTGATGATCGTACGATTGTTAATCGGCACAGTGGCCGAGGCCGCAGGTCGTGTTCCGGTCGCAATCACGATGAATTCGCCCTCCAACTCGACCGTCCCCCGTTGGCTTTCGACCTTAATCCGATGCGAATCAATAAAGCTGGCCGCACCGTAGTGCAAATCAATTCCGTTGCGCGTCACCTGTGCTTGCGTCACATCACACTCGGTTTTGATGACGTGCTGCACGCGAAAGGAAAGGTCGGCAATGGTAATGCGTTCTTTCACGCGGTAATTCATCCCGTAGACGTTTTGATACTGATACCCCGATAGATGAAGCACGGCTTCGCGCATGGTCTTACTGGGAATTGTCCCCGTGTTGATGCACGCGCCGCCGACGACTTCTTTCTTTTCGATGACAGCAACACGTTTGCCGAGTTTTGCACCCTGAATCGCGGCCCGTTGACCACCTGGGCCGGAGCCAATCACGATCAAATCATATCTATTCATAAAGAATCCAAATTGGGTTAAAAGGCAGTTCTCGTGTGACGCTTGTATGATTGGCTGAAGCGTGCGGGAAGTCAATGTTTGAAGATGGGTGAGGGTGCAAAACCTGTGATGACTACTCTCCCGCTTCAATGTGCATAATCAATTCTTTGAATCGGGGATCGTCCCATAAGGTGCTGAAACGGATATCAGAAATGACCGAGGGGATGCGCTCGGCATGCTTGTCGCTCCCCTTGAAAAGCAACTCAAATGCCTGGTCTTTATTCCCCAACCCTGTATGCAACAAAGCCAGATAATAGGGATTTTGCGGCGCTTTGGCTTCAATCTCTTTGAGGATGCGCTCGGCTTCAACGCGGTTCCCCTGCGCCGCATACGCAAATCCGATATCGGATTGAGTGAGTAAAACGCCGCGTGAACGTTCGTGGGCGAGTTTAAGTTCAGCCAGGGCGTCATCGAATTTATTACGCTCCCCCTTCAACGCTAAACCCAAATAGGCGAGGCCCAAATATCGGTGCGCAATATACGAAGTGGGATCGCGCTGCAAGGTTTCTTTCGCCGCTTGAATTGCGCGCTGATAATCTCCGCCAAGATAACTTAACCAACTCAAATGCGAAGAAACAACGGCTGAATTCGGTTCTAAGTCTTTGGCGATTTGCGCCTGCCGCATGGCCTCTTCAAAGTTGTGCGTCTGCGCTAAAATGCTGCCGTACCATTGATGGGCGGGGCTGTATTTATCGTCGTAGTTGAGCGCCTTCAATAAGGCCTCTTCCGCCTTCTTCCAATCCCAGGTGAGATAGTAATAGTACCCTTTTGCCGCGTGCGCTTCGGCTAATTGAGGATTCAGGCTGAGCGCCTTATCCGCAAACTCAACTGCTTTGGGAAAGCCTTCTTCCGCCGACAACTCGCCATAAACCACCAGCATGTTGTAGCAATCTGCCAGCCCGGCATAGGCCGCCGCATAATCCGGCCATTTTTGGATGGCATCCTCAAATGATTCGCGGGCGCGTTTCAAACTGCTGCGGGAACGTTCGCGCCAGGCCGTGCGCCCAATAGCATTGGCCAGCGCGGCTTCGAGTCGCTGTTTCTGTTCGGGGTGAAATTTAATCGGCGCGCTTTCAAATAAGTCGCGGCAAATTTGCAGGGGAATTACCTCCCATTGCGCCGCCTGCCATTCATAATCCTTGCCCCAAAGATAGCTGCGCGCGTTGGTATCGCTAAGCTCCAATCGCAGGATTTGTTTCTCGCCATCTTTTTTCACTTCCAGCGTCAGCGCCGCCCTGACCGCTAAATTTTTAGCAATAGATTGAACGTCATTTTGAAAGACCGCACGCGCTTCGTTGACTTCCCCGCGTGCGCTGACGGTAACCCCGGAATATTTGCGCAAACTATCAATCAAAGTCCCTGTTACCGTGTCATAAATGCGCCCCGTGTCCCCCTCTTTAACTCCGAGCGGCAAAACCGCGACCGAATCCACCGGGCCACGCCGCGAAAAAAAGTAGCCAGTCACCAAGGCCAGCAACACCACTCCGGTCAAAGCCAACAAGACCCCGCGTTTATGCTGGCGAATTTCACCCAGCAAATATTCGGCGCTCGACATCGTCCGAGTCTCGCTCGATAAACGCCCCGGCAACAGATGGGATTGCAGCTCCAATTCGCGTTTCAGCGTTTGCAAATCCTGAATAAAATCCCGGACGGTCTGATACCGGTCGGCGCGATCTTTGCGCATCGCTTTGCTCACAATGCGTTGCAATTCAAACGGAGCGGAGGGGACATGCTGCTTAACGGGAATCGGCTCGGAATGCAGCAATGAAGCGATGGTTTCAATCGGTGTTGCTCCTGCAAAAGGCCGACACCCCGTCACCATTTCATACAAAACGACTCCCAAACTGAAGACATCTGAGCGGGCATCTACTTTGGCCCCTCGCGCTTGTTCCGGGGACATATAACTGGCTGTTCCAATGACCATCCCCGGATCCGTCGAAGATTGCACCAGAGTCGGCGCTTCTGAATCGCTCACCGCCGGGGCTTCATTTTCTGAGAGCTTGGCGATGCCGAAGTCCAACACTTTCACATAGCCGTCGCGCCGCAGCATAATGTTTTCGGGCTTGATGTCGCGGTGAATAATGCCCGCCTGATGTGCCGCCGAAAGCGCGTTCCCCGATTGGATGATGATTTCAAGCGCAGCCGTCAGCGGCAAGTGAACCTGATCCATTCGTTCGCGCAGGGTTTCGCCTTCGATAAATTCGGTCGTGATGTAATGCGTGGAATTGACTGTGCCGATTTCGTGAATGGTGATGATGTTCGGGTGATTGAGCGCCGACGTAGCCAAGGCTTCCTGCTCAAAACGGCGTAAGCGGTCCGCATCAGCCGTAAACTGTTCAGGTAAAAATTTGAGCGCCACCTTGCGCCGCAACCGCGTGTCTTCCGCCAGATAGACTTCGCCCATCCCGCCCTTGCCTAATTGCGAGAGAAGTTCGTAATGATTGAATCGTGAACCGGGGCCGATGTCCATTACTCAAAAAACCCAAACCTTTAGGTGAAAGATGTTTGTAATGCGTGTGCAGTTTAGCATTGGCTTAGAAATTCTGGAATTGATGACCAATGACTATGATCAAAGGAACGCTCAAAAATAGAAAAAGGCTAAAACCGCACGGATTTCAGATACGTGAGACTTTGTGGCACAGCCTCCCACACCGTCGGCGTTTCGTCTTCGATGATATACCACTTCAGGCCCTGCGCCTGGGCTTCTTTCAGCACCGCAGGCCAATCAACTTTGCCTTGTCCAAGCGGTCTTCCGTCTTCTTCTTTGACTTCCCCTGTGTTGTCCGGCGCTTTGTCTTTTCGCAGGTCTTTCAAATGCAATGACACAAAACGTCCGGGGAATTTGCGCAGCAGTTCCGCCGGGTCCTGCCCCGGATGCGCAACGTGCAAAGTATCGAGTTGCAGTTTCACAAATTTCGGATTCGTCTTCGCCAGTAACAAGTCGAACAGCGTTCCCGTCCCGCCGTCGTTCGGCACAAATTCATAGCCGTGCGTATGGTAAAAAAAGGTGAGGCCATTGGCAGCCAATTTCTCCCCCGCTTGATTGAATATAGCAATCGCCTTTTCGCAATCGGCTTTGGTGAAAGGCGAATTGATCCACGGCACGCCGACATCTGTGACGCCAAAGAGTTTGGCATCGCGGATGATTTCATCAAGCTTTGTTTGAATTTCATCGAATCCAACATGCATGCTGACCGCCTTCAGCCCTGCTTTATCGAGTTCAGATTTGAATTGCTGCGCCGTCAAGTTGTAATAGCCTGCCAATTCGACGTGCGTAAAACCAAACGCCCGCACGCGCTGCAAGGTTCCCGGCACATCCTTTTCAAAGCTGTGACGAAAGCTCCACAATTGCACGGCCAAGGGGGCATTCAAGGACGACAGTGGGGGGAGCGGGGCGGGCTGCGTACAAGCGGAATAAAGCCCCAACGTCAACCCGCCTAACAATACAAATTTCAAAATACTTTTCATTCGCTTAGCCTTCTCACGTCAAATCTGACCTTAGCGCGCGGCTTGTTTTACACCCAGTTGTTTCAATAATTCGCGCACCGCTGTATCCAATTGACTGTCCTTGCCCGTCAACGATTCGCCAATCGGGCGCGTGACGGGGATGTCCACGGGGCGCGGATTCAATTCCATATTCACGCCTTCATTAGTCGTGATTTTCGAGCCGGGCATCCGAATCGTCGAACCATCCACCAACGTTTGTGACCCGGTAAAAATGATCCAGCCTGAAGTCGGTTCGCCGACAACTTTGCCGAGCTTTAAAGAGCGATAGCCTTCCGTAAAATCTTCGGCATCCGACAACGAATGTTGATTCGTGACCAGGATGGTCGGCAGTTCGAGCGAACGTTGCCCCAACACCGAACGCGCCGGAGCCGTCGGCAAGCCGCGCGTCGTCATATTCAAGTAGCCGCGCCGTGCCAGCACATCAATCGCATAGACGTTCACGAAGCCGCCGTTATTGTTGCGCACGTCAATCACGACACCCTCTTTCGCGCGATTGTCGGCGTCGAGGTCCAGGTACAATTGCCTAAGCGAGCCTTCGCCCATATCCGGCATGTGAACGTAGCCAAGTCGCCCATTGCTGGTTTTTTCGACATACGCGCGGTTCGCTTCAACCCATTGGCGATAGAGCAATCCAGCTTCCACATTCGCGTTGACCGGTTGCAATGCGACCTCTTTTGCATTTGATCCATCAGCATTTGCCGCAATCTTCAATTCCACACGACGCCCGATTTTATTGACCAAAATCTCATCAAGATTGGTGCGCGCGCTAATGATCGTGCCATCAACGGACCACAAATAATCGCCGACGTTGATTTGTTTGGAATTGGCGGCAGGGCTGAGCGCAATAATTTCGGTGATCTTCAAACGCCCATTATTTTCGTACTCTGCACGATCAAAGCGCAAGCCCAAGCGACCAACGGGATTCTGCGGCGCACCGCCGCCTCCGCCGCCCGCGACGCCCATATGCGAGGCGTTCAATTCACCAACCATTAAATTCAGGATTCGCCTCATCTCATCCGGCGTTGCAGCCCCGGCAATGCGCGGCGCGTATTCGGTGCGGACAGCATCCCAATTGACGCCGTGAAATTTGTCGTCGTAAAAACCATCGCGCAAATACGTCCACGCCTGCCGAAAAACTTCCATCTTTTCGTGCGCAAAATCAACGTCTAATGCGGCGTTGACAGACAACGCTCGCGGCGGACGCCCGTCAATCGGGGCAATACCGATGCGACCGTTTTCGAGGAAGTAGACTTCTTTGCTGTCGGGCGTGAATTGCGCATTCGATTTGAAGCCCGGCGTCGAAGTGATTTGCCGCGCCACAGCGGGTTCGCGTGCCAATTCATCCAACGACCAGGTGTACAGATTCACACGCCCCGCAGCCTGCTCCGTCAATAACAACGTTTTGCCGTCCGGGCTGATGGTTTGCGTTACAACCTCAACGCCCGGAGAGAGGATGCTGGCGCGTTGGCGAATATTCTCGAAGACAATTTCGACGGCTTTTTTCTCATCTTTTTTTCTCATCTTTTTTCGCCTCGCTGACCGCTGCATTTTCGCGTTGTGGTTCCACTCGCGCATTGGGTCGCGCGGGTTCGTCTTTGAAGAGATCGCGGAATTGATCTTCGCGGAATTTGGGGGTGCGCAACGTCAAATCCACGCGCGTTAGCAGCGATTCTTCGGTGCGCTGCGCGGAGTTGAAAAGCATATAGGTTCCATCAGGACTCCACGACAGAGAAGAAATAAATCCATTGGGCAATGAGCTGACGGCACGCGCCTCGCCGCCGCTCGCAGGCACGGCAAACACGTTCCGAAAGGCTTTGGTGCTGAGCGCGCCGTACGCAATCCATTTGCTGTCCGGCGACCACACAAGCGTACTTGGCGACGGGTTCAAATACCCAGTGGCAACAGCACGTTCCTGTTTGGCAGCCAGATCGTACACGCGCAATTCCTTGCGATCCCGCACGAACGCGAGCGATTTGCCATCGGGCGAAAACTTCGGCGCGGCATCGGTCAATTTATCGGAAGTCAATTGCGTTTCGGTGTTCGTCGTGAAGTCGAACAGAAACAATTGTCCGTTGCCGTTGCGTTCGGAAATATAGGCTATACGCTTGCTGTCAGCAGCCCACGTGATTTGCCCGTCGCGTGCATAAGCTTTTGTCACGCGCACCGCATCGCCTCCGTCTTTGGCCGAAGCCGCAAAGATTTCGCCGCGCGCGACGACCGCAACTTTCTTGCCATCGGGCGAGAGTACGAGTTCCTGAAATTGGTTGAGCGTGAGGTGCTCAATGGTCGGCATCGGCGCGGCGCCTCGTTTGGTGATCTTGATTTCGCTGGCTTGATTGTTGCTCGTATCGAACTTCCAAATCCCAAAATTGCGCTCGAAGACAATCACTTTGCCGTCATACGAAATGTTCGGCCACAACACGCGCCCGTCTTTGAATTGGGTGACTTGTTTCGCCGCGCCGCTCAGCGGTTTCGACCAAAGGTTCTGCGCGCCGCTGCGGTCGGAAACATAAAACAAACTGCGTCCATCGCCGCTCCACAGCGGCCACATTTCTTTCGCACCGCGATTGGTGTGCTGTTGATATGCACCATCGCGTAGCGTCCAGATTTCGGCTTCATCCAGATGTGAATGCCCCTTGCGCCACCATTGCGTCGCTGAGTTGCCGCGTGCGGTGAAGGCAATGGTTTGTCCGTCGGGCGAAGGTTGACTGAAGAATTCCCCGACAAACCGATCATTGCTGAATTGCATCGGCGTGCCGCCTTCAGTGCTGATGCGCCAGACATCATTTGAGCGAATGTCGTACGCGCTGGACGTGAAGTAAATCCATTTGCCATCGCGCGACCACGCATCCAAGCGGTCGTTTCCATCGCTGAAGGTCAGCCGTTTCAATTCGCCAGTGGCAAACGTCAGAAGGTAAATGTCGCCATTGCCCGTGCGCTCTGACACAAACGCCAATCGCTTGCCATCAGGCGAATAAAGCGGACGCGATTCGACGGCGGAATGCGACACGAGCAAACGCGCCTCCCCGCCCCCAATCGGAGCCGTCCAAATATCGCCCCCGGACACAAATGCGATTTCGGCTCGATCCGGCGAGATCGCAGGTTCAGTAAAATACGGCAACGGCTCGGAGGAGTTTTGCGCAAATACATTTTTCCATCCGAAGCCAGCAACCAACAGAATTGAGGCAAATAACGAAAGACGTTTGCACGACATAAATTCTCCAGGTGAACAAATTCAAACTAACTTTGCCCGCATCATAAATCGCGGCGATGGCATCCGCAACCGAATCGCTTGTCAATCGCGTCAACTTGCATTAGCTTTCCAACGCTGTACACAAAACAAAATCCTTTCGCTGCAAAACGATTATGAAAAAGCGCCCGTCATTTCTTTGTCTAATTGCTTCGCTGTCGCTGTTCTCGCTTTCAGGCATCGCACAAAAGCTAGAGTTTGCCCCCGGCATCCGCTACGACGCCCGCATTCCATCGCTCAAACAACTTACGGGTTATGACTTTGGTGAACATATTTCTTCGCCCGAAACCATTACGAGTTACTTGAGAACATTGTCTGAAGCCGCACCGGATCGCACGCGGCTCATCAAGTACGCTGAGACCTGGGAAGGTCGCCCGTTACACGCGTTGATTGTCGCCACGCCGGATCGCATTCGACGACTCGACGAAATCAAAGCGGGATTGCAACGATTAGCAAATCCGCGCAACCTTTCCAACGCTGAGACAGAACGCCTCGTCAAAGAATTGCCCGTCGTGGTGGCCTTGGTTCACGGCGTTCACGGCAACGAGATTTCATCAGGCGAAGCAGCCTTAGCCGAGGCGTATCACTTGCTGGCCGCACAAGGCGACGCAACCGTGGATACGATCCTGCGCGAGAGCATCGTGCTGATTGATCCGATGCAAAACCCGGACGGGCGCGCGCGTTTCGTCTTTCAGAATTTACTCGGACGTGCCGCGCAACCTGATCCTGATCCGGCGACAGCCGAACACGATGAGCCGTGGCCCGGCGGGCGCGCCAACCATTATTTGTTTGATTTGAACCGCGACTGGTTTGCGCAAACACAACCCGAAAGTCAGGGACGTGTGAAGTTATTGCTGGATTGGCCGGCACAGGTCGTGGTGGATTTGCACGAGATGGGGGGGGAATCAACCTACTACTTTCCGCCTGCGGCTGAACCCGGCAATCCGCATTTGAGCAAGTCGCAGGTAGATTGGTATCAAGTCTTTGGCAAAGCGAATGCCGCGCGTTTTGATGAACGCGGATTTGCATATTTCAATCGGGAAGTCTTCGATGCGTTTTATCCCGGCTACGGCGTTTCGTGGCCGTCAGCCCAGGGGGCGATTGGGATGACGTTTGAGATGGCGTCAGCTCGCGGCCTCAGCTATCGCCGTCAGGACGGCACAACGTTGACGTATCTGGATGGCGCAGTTCGCCATTTTACGAATGCGATTTCCACGGCTGCGACCGCCGCCCGCAACCGCGAAAAAATGCTGCGCGATTTTGCGGCGTTCCGCAAAACCGCAGGTGACGGAGCAACCAAAGCTTATCTGCTCCCCGTTGGACAAGACCCCGGTCAGACCTGGCGATTGGTAAAAACCCTGCAACAAAACGGCGTGATTGTGCAGCGCGCAGACGAACCGATCAAACTTGATTCGCGCACCTTGCCAGTCGGAACCTTCATCGTGCCATTGCCACAACCAGCAGGCGCGTTAGTGCGCAACTTGCTTGATCCCAACGTCTCAATGAGCGCAGAGTTCGTGAAGCAGCAGGAAGATCGGCGCAAGAAGCGACTGCCCGATCAAATCTATGACACGACCGCGTGGAATCTGCCCATGTTGTACGATGTGGATTGTATCGCCGTGGATAAACCAATCCCGACGAAATCGTCTCTGGCTGAAATGACAGCCACGAACAGAGGGTTGCCAGAGGCCGTGGTCGGTTACTTGCTGCCTTGGAATGCGACGGCTGCCGCCACCGTTATCGAAGCCTTGAATCAAGGAATGTCGGTTCGATTTTTGCGAGCATCGTTCACAGTCAACGGGCGCAAATTTGACAAAGGTACAGCAATCTTTCGCAAATCGGACAATGCCGCAGATTTCGCAACCAAACTCAGTGCTATCGTCGCCAAACATCGCGCGGAGATTGTAAAACTCGATACCGCGTTTGTCGAAGAAGGAACCTCGCTCGGCAGCAATCAAACGGTCGCCCTCAAATCACCACGCGTGTTACTGGCCTGGGATACGCCAACCAATGGCCTGTCCGCCGGTTGGGCGCGGTATGTGTTGGAACGTCGCTACAATCAGGCCGTGAGTGCCGTGCGCGTGAATTCGCTGGCGCGTGTGGATTTGCGAAGATTCGACGTTTTGGTCCTGCCGTCTGGGAATTACGCAGCGGCGTTGAGCGGCGACGCCTTGCGACGATTGAAGGATTGGATCAGTACAGGCGGCACCTTGATTACGCTGGCCGAAGCTTCTCGTTGGGCAGCACGCGAAAGCACCGGGTTGATTGACACGCGCACCGAATGGCGCGACGGCTCGCCCGAAACAGATACACCATCCGCAGCCAGAGCGGACACGACACGCAAACCGTTTGAGTATGAACAAGCAATTCAACCAACGCGCGAATTACCCGAATTGACGCCGGGTGCCATCTTGCGGGTGCAATTGGATGCAGATCACTGGCTCGCGTCCGGCACCGATGGTGAGATTCAGGCTATCGTCGAAAGCACGCGCGTTTTCACGCCGATCAAGCTGGATAGAGGTCGCAATGTTGGCATTTTTGCCGCGAAAGATCAGCTATTGGCGAGTGGCATTGTGTGGAGCGAGGCTGCCAATCAACTCCCCAACAAAGCCTATCTGCTTCATCAATCGTTCGGGCAAGGCCACGTCATCGCTTTCGCTGAAGACCCAAATTATCGAGCGTACGCCGAAGCAACTCAGTTTTTATTTCTCAATGCAATTTTGTTTGGAGCCGCATATTGAGAAAAATTTCTGAAATCAATTCTCCCTCTCCTGCGTTTTCTATGATGGGGCAGCTACGAATATTTCGTGCTGGCTCAATGACCAATCAATTCTGATGGATGCAATCAACTAATGCTGAAAAAGTTCCGGCTTAAATATCTCTTTATCCTCTTACCTTTCTTAGCTTTACTCGGCTACACCGGGTATAAGGTGCGTCAAGCCATCCAAGCCAAAGCGGCACTGCAAAGTGGCGGTGGGGCGACCGGTGCGGCCCCAGGTGCCACGCGTGGCGCAGCGGGCGGCGGCGGTGGTGGCGGGCGGGCGCAACAAGTGCAAACCGATGTCGTCAGCAGTGGGCGAATCAGTGAAAAGATCGCACTGACGGGTTCGCTCCAGGCCAAAGAAACAGTGGATGTCAATCCCAGGATCGCGGGGCGGCTGCTCAAGATTATGGTGGATATCGGGCAACCAGTCGCGCGCGGGGCGTTGCTAGCTGTGATCGAAGATGATGAGATCGCGCAACAGATCGAACGATCCAAAGCCTCCATCGCTGTGGTGGATGCCTCAACCGCCCAACGCGAAGCCGAATTGCAAAATGCCAAAGTTGAGCTGGATCGAAAACGCAAGCTCGTGGACGAAGGTATTCTGTCACGCACGGAACTGGATGGGTTGGAAACGCGGTATCGCGTTGCACAATCGCAGCTTGAACTAACGCGCGCCCAACGTCGTCAGTCCGAAGCCGAACTGCGCGAATTAAATATTCGCCGAGGCCAAACGCGCGTGTTTGCCCCCATCAGCGGCATCATCGCTCGACGCCAGGTGGACACGGGCGCGATGGTCAGTTCAGCCACGCCCATTGTCACTATCGTGAGTATTTCGCCAATGGTCATTGCAGCGACCGCTTCCGAACGCGACATCACGCGGGTGCGACGCGGGGCCACAGTCAATGTCAACATTGACAGTTTGCCGGATCAAACATTTGCCGGACGCGTGATGCGCATTGTGCCGTTGCTCGATCCACAAACCCGCAATGGGCAAGTCGAGATCGAAATTCCGAATCGCAATAGCCAGTTGAAAGGTGAAATGTTCGCGCGCATTGAACTCAATTTAGGCAGCGAGCGCGAAGCGATTTTGTTGCCCCGCGATGCGCTGGTTTATCGTGGCGAACAGCCCGGCGTCTACACGATTGAAAACGATGCCGCCAAGTTCCTGCCCGTCGAAACCGGATTGACCCAGGCCGACAAGGTTGAAGTGGCAAGCGGTTTGAAAGTTGGCGACGTGGTCATTACGCGCGGGTCAAATCTCATCAAAGATGGAGATCGCGTGCGCCCAATGGCTGCGGGCGGGCCGGGCGGGCAACGTACGGGCGCGGATGGACAACAAACGCCAGGGACTGCACCTAAACCAGCGGAAGCAGCCGGGCCAAAGCCTAATGCGCCTTCACCACAAGCGGCAGGCGCATCACAACAACCCGCGCGTTGAGGAAGTCTTTCGTTCGTAATTTTCCCGCCAGTTGCGGGTCTCTTTAAGTTATACGGAGTGTATTCATGTCGTTACCTGAAATTTCCGTCAATCGTCCCATCATGATCTACATGTTCACCACCGTGCTGGTCTTGCTCGGTATGGTGTCCTTTTTTCGATTACCTGTAGATTTGATGCCAGAAACACAAAATCCCACGCTCTCGGTCAGAGCCGAGTATCCCGGTGTAGCTCCCGAAGAAGTGGAGAACCTGGTGACACGTCCGTTGGAGGCAAGTCTGAGTGCCGCGCCCGGCATTTACCGCATCAATTCGACGTCTTCGGAAGGCTCAGCCAACATTCGGATTCAATTCGATTGGGACGTGAATATTGACGAGGCGGCAAACGAAATCCGTACGCGCCTGGATCGCACACGCGGCGCGTTGCCGGAAGGCGTGTTGCCGCCGACAGTTTTCAAATTCGACACCACGCAAATGCCGATTATGTCGTTGGCGGTTTCGGGTACGCAAAACCAGGATTCACGCGCACTGAGAACACTGCTCGAAAAAGACATTCAACCGCGCCTGGAACGCGTGCCGGGCGTCGCCGCAGTAGATATTCGTGGTGGCTTACGACGCGAGATTCACGTCACGCTCTCGAC
>JAEUQN010000175.1:0-9369 GCA_016789725.1 Blastocatellia bacterium
TTCAAAACACGTGACAGCCAACCGACCACCAGCCACCGACCACCGCTTCAGAATTTCGGGCGTTTGGGCTTGTTGCGTTTGGCGATGAGTTCGCAAGCCTTGAAAAACGCTTCCAGATGTTCCGGCAGGTAGACAATCTTGCGACCCACGCGGCAATAGCTCAGCCGCCCTTCTTCGCGCGCTTTCCACAAGGTCGTGCGTGAAATCGGATATTGGGTAATAACGTCCAGTTCGGTCAGGACTTTGAAATGCGCAGTTTCGGACATAGTTCTCCTTCCTCCTGCGCGCACGAAAAGCGTGCTGAGGAGTGGTTGCGTCGAGTTAGAATCAGAGGCCCAAGAGATACCACCTCTAAGGCGTAAAGTCAATTTTTACAGCAGCTTACCAGTTTATACGGGCGCTAACCGCAAGCGACAACGACAAACATCGGTGAACAGAATTTCCGATACGAAAAAAATGCACCGGATGAAAAAAAATCGTTTCCCCACTACATTTTTTCTGCGCCAAGCCGTCATCATCAAGCTCGTATCGGGTCTTCGGCACAGGTTATTTTCGGTCAGGAAATCGTGCTGGTGTTCACTCCTAAAGCAGTTGCTAGGCCAGAGGAAATGGAAAGGCGTTTTTTTATCGGTAACATCCTGTGGAGCAAAGACTTGGGCGCAAAAGTAAGGATAGGGGCAGCAGGCGTGGTGGGAGAGACTGTGCAAAAAACTGCACAAGCTTGCGGGCTTTGCGGCGGGACAGAAAAGCAAATGGAAAGGGTTTCTTCAATCCTGCCTAGAGGTTAGCGACGTTGTGCAAAATATTGCACAGCTTGTGCAACGGTTCGTATGGCGTGTGCGGTCAGGTTTCCGTCGGTGGTGGAATACCGTGGCGACGCAGTTTGTCATAGAAGGTGCGCCGCTTCAGCCCCAGCGCGGCGGCGGCTTGATTGACATTGCGCGGATGCCGGGCGAGGCATTGTTCCAACAACGAACGCTCCAATCGCAGCAATTGATCATTCAAGCTTTCGGTTGCCGCGCCATTGCCTGCCTGCCCGTTGCTCGTTTGAGGTCGCTGGAGGATTTCGGCAGAGAGATGTTCCGGGCGCAGCAGTGTGCCACCCGGCCAATAGGCCAACAACCGTTGCATTTCGTTTTCCAATTGCCGCACATTGCCTGGCCAATCGTGGGTGGTTAATAAATCCAAGGCTTCCGGGCTGAGCGTTACATTTGGCTTTTGGGTCGCCGCGCCGTGGTGTTGCAGGAAATGGCGCGCTAATAACGGAATCTCTTCGCGCCGCTCGCGCAACGCCGGGACGCGCAAAGGAATGATGTTCAGGCGAAAGTACAAATCCTCACGGAAGCGACCGGCTTTGACCATCTCCTCCAACGAACGATTCGTCGCGGCGATCACCCGCACGTTGACTTTCTCGGGTGTTCCCGCCCCCAGCGGATGAATTTCGCCGTCCTGCAAAAAGCGCAGCAGTTTCGGTTGCACTTCCCAGGGCAATTCGCCGATCTCATCCAGAAAGAGCGTGCCGCCCTCTGCCGCGCGGATCACGCCGTCAGACTTTTCCGTCGCGCCCGTGAACGCGCCTTTGCGATGCCCGAAAAATTGCGAGGCCAGCAAATCCGCCGACAAATTCGCGCAATTGAAGGGAACAAACGGATGCGTCCGGCGCTGGCTCAGGGCGTGCAGCGCACGGGCCACCAATTCCTTGCCCGTGCCAGATTCGCCCAGCAATAAAACCGTCACCTCGCTGCCCTGAATTTGATGAATCGCGGCGGCCAGGGCGCGCATCGCCTGACTTTGATACAACAAACCGGGCAGCGCACGCTCCAGATGCTCCGCCTGTTGTTCTGAGGCGGTCGTGAACGTCGCGCGTTCGCGGGCAGCGCAGGCTTCCAATCCGATCCGGGCAGCCTGCAATAAGCGGCTCAGATTCGGGGTCAGGCGGGGCGCAGGCGTAATACGGACTTCGAGCGGCGCGTCCTGCCAGGGTTCCAGGCGAAAAGTGGCGGACGCTTTTTTCTGCTCCGTGAGCGGAGCCGCTGAAGCCAATAAGAGATGCGGTGCTTCGGTGTCAGAGAGTTCGGACAACGTGATGTGGTGTCCCGGCAATTCGGTTTGTAAGAGCGTCAGCAATTCGCGCAGAAAGACCTCCCGAAAGCCCACCGCCCGTAACAATCGCCCCACGCCTTCGGATTCGGGCAGGCGCAGGGGCGCTAGTTCGCGGGGGGCGTTCATCACGCGCACCGCATGTTGTTGTCGCCACATCCGAAGCTGTTGCTGGCAGGGCTGCGCCGCGACGGCGGCAAAATCGGCTTCTGCCTCTTGCAGCGTTTCCTGCACGGCTTCGTGCTGTTCCAGCGCCAGCCACACGTCGGCCAAAGCCAGCCGCGTGCGCCCCAGCCACCAGCGTTGCCCGCTGACCTCAAACATCGTGCGCGCCTGTTCCAACGCTTCCCGTGCGGCGACGAACTGTTGTTGCGCGCACGCCAAACGCCCTTCCAGCCAACGCAGATGCCCTGTCAGTCCCAGACTGCGCAGCTTCTCGACCGCGCCGCGACATTCTTGCAGCAGTTCCTCGGCAGACGCTCCTTGCCCTTCGCTCAGGCACATGTCGGCCAGCGACAATTGCGCCGCGACCTGCCATTGTTTGGCTTCGGTTTCGCGCGCGCGGGTCACAATCTGGGCAAACATCTGGCGCGCCTCGGCGACCTGGCCCTGTTGCCAGCCCAACCGCGCCGCCGCCAGGCGCACTTGCAATTCGACAAAATGATCGCGGCCCTCAATCCAGCGCAGGGCTTCGGTCACATATTGCTGGCTGATGGCATACTTGCCCTGCCGCATGGCCAGTTCGGCCAGCGCTTCCAGAATATTCGCGTGTGACCGCCAATCCTGTAATTGCTGGCTCAAGGTCAACGCCTCTTGCAGCAAGCGTTCGCCCTCCTGCCAGTTTCCGACCCGAATCAATTGATCGCCCCAATTGCCCAGCACCCGCGCCAGAAAGCGCCGATGGTCAATTCGTGCGAGGATACTGTGCGCGCGCGCGAACCACGCCACGCGCTCGGCCAACGGGGCGGTTTCTTCCAGCGTCAAGGTGGCAGCCTGCATGCTGCACAGCAAGCCAAACAACAACGGATCATCCGCTTCGGTAATCAAATTGAACGCCCGCTGCAGCGATTGGCGCGCGAGGGCATATTCGCTGCTGCCGGTGGCAACGGCGCTCAGGCCAAAATAGCTGCGCGCCATCAACACGCGCGCGCCGAGCGTCTGATGCAAATTGAGCGCGGATTGATAATGCTGGCGCGCAAAGACGGGCTGCCCCAGCAGACGATACGCGCGTCCCAGCGCCTGATGCGCTTCGCCCTGATCGCTGGCGTTGTTCTCCTGCTCGGCGAGGCGCAGCGCTTCCCGGGCGAAATGCAGCGCAGTCGGCAAGTCACCCGTTTCAGTAGACAACGAGGCAAGACGACGACACAGCAGATGTTGGGTCGCGAGCGGCAAATCCTTCCGTTGCATGCGATCTTCATAGGGGCGCAGCAGGCGCGTGGCGTCGTCCCATTGACTGGTGAATTCATAAGCTTGCGCCAATAAAGCGCGGGCGTGGGCGGTCTGCGGCGGTGTGAGTTTGCGCGCCAGCAACATCTGCAAAGGCGCAATGGCAGCCTCCGGCTGCGCCATTCGTAATGCCTCGACAATCGGCACCAGCGTTTGGTCAAAATGGGGGGAGAACATAAGCACCTCGGACGGAAAAATCGGGAGGACAAGAGGATTTGCCTCGACGCTGGATAGAATGAATACGGGCGCATTTCCAGAAAAAGAAGGGGGGCGAGTTCAGTCGCGTCTGGCCCCTCGTTCAATGATTTCCTGTCACGAACGGATTTCAGAAGTTGTCGTGGACGTCAACATCTATGAAGGATCGCGCAGCACATCGCTCGAAATCGGCAATCAACTTGCGCTCAGTCCGACGACCGTGACCAGCCTGGGAGCCGATGGCAAACCTGTGACGACGGGCAAGTCCGCTTCGCTCGGCAACCTTGGCGGCGTCGGTCGTACCGCACTACGCGGCGGCCAAATTATATCTGGCAATTCTTGCGTACAGTCTGGTGCAGGCAGTGGTGCAAGGTGTGAACGCTGCCTGTTTTTGAGAGTAAGTAGGGAGGAAAGTCAGAAGTCGGAAGCCAGAACTCAGAACGCGCTCTTCTTTTCTCGCGGCGCGGGTCCAGTGATCAAAATCATTCTCTTTTTACGATCTGCTGTGAGTTATTTGAAATTGACTCGGATGGGATTGGCTTCTTTCCCATCAATGGTGAGGATGACGTCTACTTCTCCGCGCCCCCGCAATTCTATTGGCAATTTGACGTTGATCTGATCCAAACCCACATAGCAGCATTGTGCGCCCGCATATTCCACGGGGCAATTGATGCCAGCAATGTTGGCCGTCACGTTTTCCAGCCGGATGCGCTCACGAATCCCTGTCCCATACAGCAATAAATAGAGCGTATCCGTTTCTGGCGGTACCCCGTCCCCCATAACGATAGGAAGCGTGACATGCCGCATGAGAACGGGATCATACTGGGCAACAGGTTCGTAAGCAGTTTCACGTGATGGATACTTAATGCGGAAAAGATCCGCAGCAGCAGCACCGCGTCCATTGGAACTGGCTGCAAAAAGGCCGGGCGCAGTTTTACGGACCAAGACGCTCCCGCGCGATTCCTTGACATCTCCATTGTTAATGGTCACCGTCGCCACCCCTAACGCCGTGGCAGGTGGAACCAGGTAGTTCACTTGATTGGGTGAAGCATAAAACAGCGGTGCTATTCGCTCCACGCCCTGACTATCTTTGACCTTGACCACAGTCGTGCCGAGTTGCAGCGGCAACTGGAGGGAGGTGGCCGCGTATTCTCCATTGCTGAGTTGCGTCCCAAAGGCGGATACGATGCCCTCCGCCGCTACGACATCGTGGCTGAAGCTGGCGCCATTTACGGTAGTGGCAAGCGCGGAAGGGGACGGCGGACGACAGGCATTCAAGGCGACCCAGACGGCCCCTATTCCCCCATTCGGGCTGGTCGCAACACCCAAATCCGGGAAGCCATTTGCATCCACATCTCGGGCCGCCAGATACGCAGCTCCGGGAACCACAAAGTCCTGCGCTGAACGAAATCCACCTGCCCCATCGCCCGCCAGAATCAGTACGCGATTTTCATTTTCGGAACTGGTTTGATACCGCGTGAGGGCGACATCCGGCTTGCCATCGCCAGTGAAATCTGCCAACGCCAGCGCAAACGGATTTTTTTCCACTGCGACAGAAAGCGGGGCTGCAAAGCCACCAGTTCCATTTCCCAACCAGAGGCTGAGTACGGGCGTGGTATTGGAGGCAATGATGAGGTCAGCTTTGCCATCTACGTTGACGTCGCCGCTTACTACCATGCGCGTGGGGGTGGCGGTATTTAATGTCTGTGTCGTCAATGTTCCAGCACCATTGTTGAGGAAGAGGTGAACGCCTGCACTACCACGATTCCCGACCGCAATATCAGGATTTCCGTCGCCATTGAAATCCGCAATGGTCACAGAACGCGGGTCGGTCCCCACGGGGTAGGTTCCTGCCACGCTGAAGGAACCGTTCCCATTGCCAAACAAAAGCGTGATTTCATTGGTGCGCCCATTGGCGGTCACCAAATCCAGTTTGCCATCGCGATTCAAATCGGCGGCGCGAATGTCCATTGCCATTGCGCCTGCGGCGCTGACTCTGATTCTGTTTTTGTAAATTTGCAATTGTGCGGGCGATAAATCCTGACTGAGCAACCCCACCTCCGGCAGCCAGGTGACAATGCCTTTGGCGTCAATAAAGGGATCATTGTTCATCACAATCAAATCTGTTTTGCCATCCTGATCGAAATCTCCCACGACGGACGCATACGGAAATCCATTGACCTGATATTCCCAGTTCAAGGTTTTTTCTTTGGCATAGGTTGACCTGCCAGCCCCAAACGAGAGCGAAACCCGCGCCGTGTTCGGTTCTGAAACAATCACATCCGCAGACCCATCCTGATTCAAATCTTCGATGAGTAGCGATTGAATAAAAGTGCCTGTATCCACGATGCTGACAGGCGGGAAATTGCCCTGCCCATCGTTGGGCAAAACGGTAATGTCGTTGGAAAGAGAATTGATGGTGAGCAAGTCCAGATCGCCATCGCGGTCAAAATCAGCCGAAGCAATTTTGGTCGGAGAAAAACCGGCCCCGTAATGGATCGGCGTGGCAAAGGTATTGGTTCCATTACTGAAGGCCACCGTCACGCCGCCGCGCGTGCGCGGGTATTTGATGAGCGCCAAATCTTTTTTTCCATCGCCATTCCAATCTCCCAGCGTGAGCGGCCCGTACAGATTTCCGCCGAGGGGAAATGTCGCGCGGGCAAAACCGCCTTTGCCATCGCCCCGCGCGAATCCCACCGCCAAATTTTGCACAAAAACCAAATCTCGATTGCCATCTCCATCATAATCTTCCACCACAAATTGATCGCAATACCCCACCTCCACCTGCACGGGCGCATTGAGGCCGCCCGTGGCGTTGGCGCTAAACACCGAGACCATGACGTTGCTATAATTGATGACCACCAATTCTGGTCGCCCATCGTTATTCAGGTCAGCGGCGCTCAGCTCCACTGGAGACCCCAGCGGTTTGTGAAAGGAGGCGGGCGCAAACGTTCCAGTCCCTTGTCCGGCGAGCAGCGCCACTTGCGCGCCTTCATTGTCGGCCACCGCGATGTCGGTTTTCTGATCCCCATTGAAATCACCGGCTGCCACGGCATAGGCAAACTTGCCCGCCGCATAGCCTTTGGGAACGGAAAATTGTCCATCGCCAAGCCCCAACGCGACGCCGACCCCGGACTGTCCTACACCTTGTTCATCCAAAAATCCCATAGTCGTGAAGGCCAAATCCTGTTTCCGATCTCCATTAAAATCACCGACGGCAATACTGCGCGCCAATCCCTCGAACGACACAAATCCCGCGTTGACAAAGTCCCCCTGTCCATTGCTCAGATAAATCGAGATATTCCCGCGCTGCGTGACGCGATTCAAATCCGAAATGGCTAAATCCTGAACTTGATCGCCATTGAAATCTGCGAGCATCAGAGCGGAAGGCGACTCCCCGGTTGGAATGCTGCGAGGGACATTGAACCGTACTTCTCCTGAACCACAAACAGCGGACGATTGCGCGACCGCCAGCGATGTCATCCACGAGAGGAGGAAACAAATGAAGACTCCGAAACGGAGGGGAAAAGTGCGGAGAGATTTCATACTATTTATGCCATGAGAGCCAAGCCTCACCCGTCAAAATATCCTGCGCCGTGAAAAGATGAAGGGGCCGAAAAGACAGGAAAAGTATACCCATCCGAGGCAAATTCTTCCAGCGCAAAACAGACAGCGACGAATGCTACTTCCAAAGCCATACGGACTCCGCTGGTATCAATAAAAGCGGAACTATACGTCGCCTTTATCTCTGCATAAATGAGAGTCTTGTCAACCAGGCTCCACCATTTTCTACCTGGCATTCGATTATGGAGCGTGATTGAAAGCATCATGGGAGCCTACCCATATGCAGTCTTACGTCCCGCAACGTTCCCAGATTTTTCTGGAGTTTTCTTGCTCTCCTGAGCGATTACAGGACGAAACTTCCTTAGCTGCGGCCTTGAGCAAGCGAATATACTCGGCCAAATCGTACGTAATTGGCGTTTTACTTGCCGCCACGATTACACGCTCCGTTTTATCTTTCGCCTTCGTATCCTTCAGCACATTATGCGTAGGTCTATAGCTCGCGGCTTTTGGTAAACCAGGCCAACACTTCGGGCGTGTCGCTGGGATTGCTGCGAAAGCTGCCTGGTTCGACAGAAAAGGCATCCGCCGTGGAATGGTCGCTGCCGATTTGTGGATCGTAGACGCTGAAGCCATCGCCGATGGTGAAAGAGGTTTCGCTTACGTGCAGGTCAGCCCACGTTCGTTCGTCGTTTAAGCTGTATTCAAGGCAGAAATCAATCCACGTTCCCGGCGTGACGCGGGGCAGGCGTTCGAGCGCGTTGAGCAACAGGCCAAGATTGAAAATCTGGCGCGGTGTCAGTTCCGCTTGCTGTAAGATTTCACGCAGCAGCGTTTGCAATTCATCCACCAGCCATTGATCTTCTGGCGCAAACGCATAGACCTCTTCGTTGGGTGTGTCTTCCATCACTCGTTGCCTCAGTGTCTACGGGGCAATGGTTTCATCGCGCGTTATTCGGCAAACAATTCCTGCTGGATCGCCGCTGCTGCTTTTTCGGTAAAGAGTTCACCATTGAAGGCGCGTTGTTGAAGAGAATAAAAGAGATCATCTAGTGGCCTTAGCGATTGCCCATTCTGTTGCTTTGCCAAACTATGCTTGTCAACAAACTCTGCAAATTTCTCCTGTAAGGGCAGTGGCGGGAGCAGTATTTGAAACTCTTCGACGGTCGGGAAATAAATGGTTTTATGGATTGATCCCGTACTGAGTTCTTTCAAGCGATGTCGTGAGTAAATCAGCGCCCACATTAGATAGGTTGGGTTCAAATCAGGGCCACTCACCCAGTTCACAAAATCTTGAGAGGTTGCCATCTCACGCCCCATCATTGTTACAAAACCGACAGATGCTGTCCGGGAAAAGCAGACAGTGCCGGCTGGCAATTTCACGGAAGCCGAATTGTTTATGCCTTCTTCGTTAGTAAACTCAGAGGTCGTGCGTGCAACTCTTCCGTCAAGATTGCGAATATCAGTTAAGCTAATCCAGGGAATATCCCCACCCCAATATTCGGGAACTCTGCGACTTGGTGTATGCCCCGTTGCTAATTTTGCAATGTCAGTTAATTTTGCCCAGGGCCAGCCTTTGCCATGTGCTGGTAGATTGGGGGGAACTGAGGCAAAGTAAAAAAGATTTCCATCGCCGAACATTTCCAGGAAAACGGATTGCAGCAGCGCATCAAGCTTTGCCAGTGCCTGCCGCCTCTTCTCGCGCAGCGCGTCCGCTTTGTCCAGAATCGCCGCGATGCGCTGCTGTTCGGCGAGGGGCGGATAAACAAACGGAATCGCTCGTATGATCTCAGTGTTCAGGTTCAGCATTGTTATGCCCTTGGCTTGCTGCTTTAACCAATTGCCAACGCCTTCCTGTTGCAGGTATCGCCGCACATATCCAATATCAATATCAGGGCTATTGAGGCGAATTCGTATGCTTCCCGTCCCGCAAAGCCAGCCCTCTTCCTTTTCAGTTACGACAGCGAACCTCGTTACATCTCCTCGACGACTGTAAACAACATCGCCAGTATGTAGGATATGTCGGCTTAGTTGTTTGACATGTTTTGCTGAGACTCGCGCAATACG
>JAEUQN010000175.1:9379-16046 GCA_016789725.1 Blastocatellia bacterium
ATATCTTGAGGCATCACCACAGGCGTTCCCTCATCAGAATAATCTGAAGCGTGAAGCTGACTTCCAAAAGGGCCCGTCTGAACCCCACCCCCAAATCGGTCACATACATCCCCAATAGTCGTTGTCCATTTTGCATTTCCTGTAAGGTCTTTGAAGGACATATCATTACTCACTTCAGGATTCCCTTGTTCTTTATTCATCATTTCTTTCTGCGTTTCGTTTGGCCTTTTTCTTCAATCGCCGCCGCCTGTTCATAAAACTCGTGCAGCTTCGCCTGCAACAATTTCTTATCCGGCAATTGCGTTTGATATTCGGCAATCAAGGCTGGCGAGAGCGAACGGCTGAGCGCGTACTCCACCACTTCGTCATCTTTCGACGCACAGAGCAGGACGCCAATCGAAGGCCGTTCGTGCGGTTTGCGCACATCGCGGTCGAGGGCTTCCAGATAAAACTCCAACTGCCCCAGATACTCCGGCTTGAACTTCCCGATCTTCAACTCAAAGCCGACCAGCGCCTGCAATTCGCGCTGAAAGAACAACAGATCAATCCGAAAATCCTCTTTGCCCACCTGCAAAACATACTGCTCACCGACGAAACAAAAATCGCGTCCGAGTTCGATGATAAACCTGCGCAGATGCGCGACCAGCCCGCGCTGTAAATCGGCTTCAGAATGTTTTTCCGGCAAGGCCAGAAAATCCACCAGGTACGAATCTTTGAAGATGGTTTCGGCTTCGGCGTGTAATTGTTGCAGCAGTGCTGAGACTTTGGGCGGATTCAGCACCGCGCGCTCAAATAAGGCATTGGTGATTTGCCGTTCCAGTTCGCGCTTACTCCATCGCTCCTTGCTGCAAAGCCGCAAATAAAACTCACGTTCTTCGGGGCGTTTGCACTGCGACAGAATGATGAGGTTGTGCGTCCACGGCAATTGTCTCACCAGTGGTGAGACTTTTTCATCGTGTTGGTACGCCTCAAAAAACTGCCGCATCCGAAACAGATTCGGGCGTGTGAAGCCTTTCAAATCGGGATGATGTTGAGCTATGTACGCAGCAAGTTGTTTGACTACGCCTTCGCCCCACGCTGCCGTTGCCAGTTTGCGGCTGATGTATTCACCAACGCGCCAATACAAATCAATCAGCGCCGTGTTGACGGCCTGAAACGCCTTTTGCCGCGCCTGCTGGATCAACTCGACGACTTCCAGAAAAGAGTCTTCGACATTGGTTGTGGTCGTAGCCTTTTTTCGAGTCAGGGCGGTGGATGATTTCGGTTTTTTCATTGGATTAAGTTTACCCGTCGTGATTGAACCACGGGGAGCACGGGGGACACGGGGAGTTTTTTGACAGGATTAACAGGATTTTGACAGGATTGACAAGATGAATCTGGCAATCAAAAGACGTGGTTTTCATCCTGTAAATCCTGTTCTAAATCTTGTCAATCCTGTCTATGTCTTTCCCCGTGCGCCCCGTGTCCCCGTGGTTTTCATTTGCTCTCAAACTCCGTCATTGCAACATCCCCTGCAACTCTGTGATGCCGGATTGTATCTCGCGTTCCAACTCGGCCAATTCGCTGAGAATCTGTTGCGGCGGATCGTACTGCACTTCTTGGTATACAACCTCTTTGTAGCGATTGATGCTCAGGTCGTAGTTCTTCTCCACGATCTCGGCTTTCGGCACGAGAAAGGATTGGTCGGTGCGCAGGCGTGTCTGTTCCGCCGCTCGATTGCGCCAACGCGCCAGCACATCCGGCAGGTTGTTGTTCGCGTGTTTCGTTTGATCGGGAAACGGCGTGCGTTTGTCATCCAGCGAAAAGCCATCGGCCTGCACGTCATAGAAAAATACTTCGTCCGTCGTGCCGCCTTTGGTAAAGAACACAATCGCCGTAGAAACGCCGGCATACGGTTTGAAAACGCCGGAAGGGAGCGAGATGATGGCTTCGAGTTGATTCTCTTCGACCAGCATTTGCCGGAGCGCGAGATGCGCTTTGCTGGAACCGAAGAGCACACCATCCGGCACAATCGTCGCTGAACGTCCGCCCGTTTTGAGCATCCGCAAAATGAGCGTGAGAAAGAGCAACTCTGTCTTTCTGGTTTTGACCTTCCCGGTTAGGTTCGGCGCAACATCCTTTTCGTCCAGGTTACCCGTAAATGGCGGATTCGCCAGCACCATATCAAAGGCATTGCTGGCAAGGGCGGGGAACCGTTCGGGGAACTTGCCGCTGAGCGTGTCGGCATAGTGAATGCTGGGGTGTTCGATGCCGTGTAGCATCAGGTTCATCGAGGCAATGCGCAACATCGTCACATCAAAATCAAACCCGTGCAGCATGCGACTTTGAATATGGCGACGAAACGGTTCCAGCAAATCGCCGCTGTAATGCTCGCCTTCCTCATCGGTGAAAATTCCTTCGGGCGAAGTGTACTTACGGGTGAGGTATTGCATCGTTTCGATCAGGAAGCCTGCCGTGCCGCATGAGGGGTCGCCAATTACTTCAGGATGTTCCAGGTCATCCAGCTTTGGATCGAGCATCTCGACCATCAACCGAATGATGTGGCGCGGCGTGCGAAATTGTCCGTTGATGCCCGCTGTTGTTAGTTTCGACAAGAGGTATTCATACAGATTGCCTTTCGTGTCGCCTTGATTCAATGGCAGGTTGTCTATCAGGTTGATGGCAGACACGAGCAATGTGGGCTTCTGAATCATGAGCATCGCATCGGCCATCAAATTGATGCCGGTGACGCTGCTGTTCTCTTCGCGGCTGAAAGCGTCTTTGAGAAACGGAAACACGCCATCGCGCACAACGGGTAGCATTTCCTCTGCCGAAAAATGCTTGAACTTTTTCCAGCGTAGATGTTGCTTGTCGGGGCTGAAAATCGGCTTGAAGGGCTTGCCAGTACGTTGCGCCATTTTCTCATTTGCCTCTTCGTTCATATCGAGCATGCGCGCAAACATCAAAAAGGAAATTTGCTCAATAACAGTGAGCGGATTCGTGATGCCGCCCGTCCAGAATTCGGCCCAAAGTTTGTCTATTTCGCTGCGTAGTTGACCTGTAATCATTGGTTTTGATGGTAAAGATGAAATTCAAGAAAACGATTTTCTGAAATAACCACGGGGTTCACGGGGAAAGACTTAGGCAGGATTCACAAGATGAACAGGATGAAGAGAATTGCTTTGAATACTGATTTTTCAATCTTGTCCATCTTGTGAATCCTGTCCAGGTTGTCTTTTCCCTGTGAACCCCGTGCTCCCCGTGGTTTTATTTTTCCTCATCTCTATACAACGTTCGTCTTCAATTCTCCAACCCCGCCGCATCGTTTGATTTGGGCAGATTGAAGGTGGCAATGATGTCGAGCAGTTCATTGATTTGCGCATCATTACTGAACACGCCGTCAATGCCATTGCTGTCTATGGTGGTGAACGGCGCTTCATACAGCCGTTCAATCTCAATGGAGCCATAGCGGGACAAGTGATTTTTCAAGAGACCTAAAAAGCGAAGCTGCTTGGAGTTCAATTCCGGGTGTTGATGCACAAAATAATCAAAGCGCGCACTGACCAATCCTGCATCCAAACCGATAATGCTGCGAATCGCAATGTCGAGATGATCGGCCAGATCGGGATAATGAATGCCCAAATCCTTGAGGTTTACATCGGGCTGAAGCCGTGCGACTTGTCCGCAAAGCTCTTCCAGATCGGCAGGGCTAACAGGCGCACCGACTTTGATTTTTTGTAGCGCCGGGCTGTCGTCAATCAACTGTTGCAAGACCTCTTCGACGCGCTTGCGATAAGCTGCCAGCTTTAAGCCATCCAGTTTCGGGATGTGGCGCTCGATCTGAATTTGGCTTTCGTCCTCTTTGACATCAATGATTTTCGGCCCCGTCGTCGGCCCACCGGCAAGCTGATTGAAATGGATGATCGCACGCAGTTCCTGACGCAGCTTTTCCAGATCAGCTATTTGCGCCGCGTTCCAAAATTCATCCGAACGGACTTGTTCAATCGTTGGCAGCTTGCCTCGTACCTGATTCAGATTGATGGGCAAGGTGGATGCTTCCTGCTGCACACGCGCTTTCAGATTATCAAACGTCGCTGAGCCTTTGAGCCGTTCCGTTTGCAGCTTCGTCATCAGCAGGTCGAATTGATAAGCGCGTTCATCGTTGCCAATATTGCGCCATTGCATCAACGGCGCGAGCGAGCTTTCGAGCAGGCTGACGGTCGTCGGGGCAAAGGCTTTGATCGTGTCGCCCTGTTGCACGGTATGCACATCGCGCAGCTTTTCTTTGACCGAGATCGAATCCAGCGGCAAATCTGCAATGTCGCGCCGGAGCAAGTCAACTGCTGCATCAAAGGTCGTTGCATCCTGCTGCGCTAACGCTGTTTCAGCCAATTCAATGCGCGCCTCAAAGAGTTGTTGCAGGAGCGCTTTCGACGGTACGACGTTGACTTCTTTGTACTGTTCTTCAAAGAAAGTGAAGTTGCCCCAATGATCAAAGATGCGAAAGCCGGTTTTATCGCGGCCCGGCCCAAACAGATTCGGGCAAAGCCGTGTGCCGCGCCCGATCATCTGCCAGAATTTCACAAACGACTTCAGCGGCTTGGCAAACACCAAATTGACGACTTCAGGAATATCAATGCCGGTGTCGAGCATATCCACCGAAATCGCAACCGTCAGGTCGGGATGGTTGCCGATGCCCTTGAAATCATCAATTAACTGCTCGGCGCGAGGGTCGTAATTATCAATCACGCGGCAAAAGTTGCCGCCATATTGCGGGTACATCTCTTCAAACAACTGCTGCAACAAAACCGCGTGCTTATGACTGCGCGCAAAGATGATGGATTTACCGGGCCGTGAATCGCTGCCATCGCGGATACCATTTTCCATTAGGTTGCGCAGGATGGCGCGATTCGTGTCTTTATTGAAAACCTGCCGATCCACCTGGGCAGCATCGAATTCGATGGAGTTGGGGTCGCCTTCAGATTCTTCAATCTGCCGACGCTGTTCCTCTGACATCTGCGAATAACGAATGCCGTCGCGCTGGAACTGGGTCGTCGTCTTGAAAACCTCATACGGAACCAGATAAGGCGGATTGTGATTGATCGCATTGTCGTAATCAAAATACGCGGTCGGGTCTTGATCTTCACAACCAAACATCTGATAGGTGTTGCGCGCAATCAGGCGAATGGGCGTCGCTGTGAGTCCCACTTGCAGCGCATCGAAGTATAGGAATAGATCACGGTAACGGTTGTAAATGCTGCGATGCGACTCGTCCGCGATGATCAAATCAAAGTAGCCGGGGTCAAAGGATTGAAAGCATTTCATCATCGCCGGATAGGTGCCCAGATAAATACGCTTATCTCGATCCTGTGCAGTGTTGGCGCTCACAATCGTCAAAGGCTCGCCCGGCAAATATTCCGTAAAGACATCTTTGGCCTGCTTGCGCAGTTCACGACGGTCGCAAAGAAAGAGAATTCGTTTGGCCCATTTCGCGCGGGTGAGCAATTCGCACATGGAAACTGCCACACGAGTTTTTCCAGTGCCGGTCGCCATCACGATCAAGGCGCGGCGATGTCCGTTGGTAAAGCGTTCTGTGACGCGACGAACGGCTTCAATCTGATACATGCGTCCCGCGATATTCGGATTCACTTCTGCATTTGCCAAATGCTCGCGCTGCGTGCGTTGAAAGATCAAATAATCCAGGCTGTCCTTGGAATAAAAGCCGTGCAGTTGGCGCGGCGTTTCTTTCATTGTGTCGTTCCAGAGATAGGTTTCAAAGCCATTGGTGTAGAAAATAACAGGGCGCTGGCCATACTGCTTTTCCAAACCATCCGCATAGAGTTGTGCCTGAGTACGCCCATTCTCTGCGCTGAGTACCGTCTTCTTGGATTCCAGCACAGCCAAAGGCTTTTCGTCATCGCCAAACAAAACGTAATCAGCAATGCCTTTCCCGGATGGTGTGGGTTGATGTAGCACCTCAAATTCCTGGCGCACTTGTTCGGTGCTTCGTCCGTTCTCTCCGACATCCCAGCCAGCGGCCACCAGCATCGTATCAATCATCCGTCGCCGCGTGGTTTCTTCATTGAACTGCAAGGCACTAACTGCCTGCTGGCCCGTGGCAAGAATTGCTTCCAGTTCTTCGGCTGACTTCTCTGCTGTCTGTGCCTGCGCGCGCGCTTTTTCCAGTTCCTGTAAAAGCTGCTGCATCTGGGCTTCCTGTGCGGCCAGCTTTTCTAAAATCTGCTTTCTCTCCTTGCGGGATTGTTCATCGTCCGCCGTTTTTGGCGTGTTTGGCAGTGGTTCCTTGAACTGAGGGAGTTGAGATTTGTCTCCGTTGCATAATGCGATGTAATACCAACTCCCTATTTCAAAGGCTTCGTGCAAAATCCACAAAGCGGTATTTGTGGGACAACTTTCTCCGTGTGCTGCTTTATTCCCCTGAATACGAATTGAATCTAATTTATTGATGATGACCTGCGGAATTGCTTTTTTAAATGAAGTCTCGCGGGTAAGGTCATACAGGTTTGCCTGCATTGGGAGCGGTAATTTAAGCTTGGTATATACATCTTTTACAAATTGTTCAGCAAATGTGCGCAGCCTCACTAAAGCATACACCGGCCCAGTGTGAACCTGGGCTTCGGCGAGTCCACCGAGGGCTGCTAATTCCGACTGATGAGGACGAAGGAAT
>JAEUQN010000176.1 GCA_016789725.1 Blastocatellia bacterium
AGTAACGAAATTAGAAACTACTTCTTCTCAACGGCTTTCTTGGCTGCATCAGCCGCGCCTTTAGTGGCATCAGCCGCTTTCTCGACACCTTTGGCGGCGGCGTCTTTGGTCGCAGTCGCGGCATCTTTGGTCATTTCGCCCGCTTTGCCAGCCATTGCACCAGCCGCGCCAGCCACTGCGCCAGCGGCTGCGCCAACTTTGCTCATCACGCCTTCAGCCGTGGGCCATTTGGAAACGTCAACCTTGGTTGCCGCTGCTGATGCCGCGCTCACGGCGGCGGCGATCCCCGCCGCGTCTTTGGAGGCTTTCGCTTTGTCAATCGCTGCTGTCAAAGGAGCCAACGCGGTTTTCGCGGCTTCGCTCGTGCCCGCCAACTTCATGGCTTCTGCACCGGCAACGCCGACTGCGGTCGTCGCGGCAGCCACATCTTTGGCCTTGGCTGCGGTCGCGGCCTTGGTTAACTCAGCCGTGATCGTCGCCATCGAAGCTTTCGCATCAACCTTCGGCGCTTCCGGTGTCGGTGCCGGTGTCGAGACCGTGGCAACAGAAGCGGACGCCGCAGGGCTGGCACTTGTTGTGCCGTTGGTGGTGGGGGTGCTTTCGCAAGCGCCAACGAACAAAGCCGCCGCCAAAACACCTGCTGACAAGGAAACGTTTACAAGATTCTTTTTCATAACTATTGATTTCTCCCTTTTCGTCTTCCGCAGTACTCAGCCAGCGGAGAAAACCTACTTTCGCGTTAGTTGATGATGCCGAGATCACGGCTCCTGCCGTTCGGCTGATCCGCTTCTGCCTAGAGCAACCGTTGTGCCAACCAGCAGCTAATTTAAAAACTACTTAGAAAAGAGCAAGTTATCCAATTTAGAAACCATGTAGGGGCGATCTTGCTGGCCTGGCTGACCAAACTGGTGTGGCGGTTTTGCGGGGAGCTGACCAAACCGCCACGTTTTTGAGAGCTATTCGTCATTACTGGGATTGCCGCTATCGCGTCCGGCACCTGATTGAAACAACACATCAATTTGGTCGAGCAAGGTATTCAATTCTGGCAGCAAAGGAGCCAGTTTCAGCGGGCTTTCGGCACTCTGTGCCTGAACCAGCCAGGCTTCCAATTTCTGGGCGAGAGGTTCGCCTTGTTTGCGCGCCCGAATCAACGGGCTGACATCGTTCCACGCCTCACCCAAGGCTGCTACTCGCGCCTGTAGCATTCGTTCGTCTCCGACATCCTTCCACAGCGTCAATTCACGCGCCAGATGATGCAGGCGCTGCACATCCACCGGAGCCGCCCGATTCACAAAACGCGCCCTGGTCTCGCTCACAATTCCGATCATCTGGTTGAGGGCAATTTGGGCGGTTTTCGGTTGCTTTTCGCTGATCGCGCGCTCAAGTTGCACCACATACAGATCAAAGAAATCCTGCAAAATCGGGGAAATATCCGGGTGCTTTAACTGCGGCGTGGGCAAGCGCCGATCTTTCAATTCAAAGGTCAGAAAGAGGCTTTCCGCAATGCCCCATTCATCATTTCTGATGGTGTCAGACAAAGTCTTTAATTGCTCTTGTGCTCGCTTCAAATCCTGCGTCACTTGGGCCGCATTGGAAACCGGGCGCGACGAAGGCGCAGGTAAAGGCTTAGGAGAACCAGCGCCGGATTGAGTAAGTATTTCGGCGTTTTTTTTCGGCTCGCTGATAAGGTTCGAGACCAACACCAACCCGCCGAGAGTCAGCAGTACTAAACCTATCAAAATTGTCGTCGCCTGTTTGGTCATCGCATCAAACCTGAACTTTACTGGCAAAGATCGTACCAGTTGCGCAGAAACAATCCGAAAATGGTGTCACCTTGGAATTTAGAAAAGTCTCTATTCACCGACAACCATCGGTTTCGCCTTTGCGTCTCGCAGAAGAGCCGCATAACATGCGATGCCTATGACGACTGCACTCATCTGCACAGAACAATATTTACTCCACAACACGGGCGAACATCCCGAACGGCGCGAACGATACGCCGCGATCTTAAACGGGTTAATGACCGACCGCGACTGGTGGGAAGAATTGCCGCAGATCACACCGCGCGCCGCCACCGACGAAGAGATTCTGCGCTGCCACCAGGAACGGACCATTTCCATTGTGACCGAAGCCAGTGCCGCCAGCGGTGAGTCTCGCTTCAAACTTGATCCTGACACAGTGGTCTCACGCGATTCTGATTATGTCGCGCGGCTGGCAGCAGGCGGCGCGTGCCTGGCAATTGACGAAGTAATGAACAACCACAAGCGGGCCTTTGTTGCCTGTCGTCCCCCCGGCCATCACGCAACCATCAATCGTTCGATGGGCTTTTGTTTATTCAATAACGTCGCCATCGCTGCACGCTACGCCCAAGCCATCTATCCCGAAATTCGGAACGTCCTGATCGTAGATTTCGACGTGCATCACGGCAATGGCACACAGGACATTTTTTACGACGATGATTCGGTGTTTTATTTCAGTCTGCATCAATTTCCCTGGTATCCGGGCACGGGCGCGGCGAATGAACGCGGCGCGAACGCCGGTGAGGGCTTCACGCTAAATATGCCAATGCCGGCGAAAACGCCGGCGAGTGATTATCTGCGCCATTTCGAGCAAGGGTTAGAAAGCATTGCCAAAACATTTACGCCGGATTTGATTTTGATTTCAGCCGGATTTGACGGACATATCGCCGATCCGCTGGGGCATTTGTTACTGACAGACAAAGATTACGCGGCGATGACGAACCGCTTGAAAGAGTGGGCGAATACCGCTTGCAATGGGCATCTGGTTTCGTGTTTGGAAGGCGGCTACAATTTGCGCACACTGGGCGAAACGGTACGCACGCACGTCGCAGCAATGATGTAATCAAACGAAGGAAAGAGATAATGAACGTTCTCAACGAAGCAAACAACACGATTGAAGAACAGCAACAGCAGTGGGAAGAAAACACGCTCCAGCCCACGCTGAAAAAATTGCCGGAGTCGCAAAAAGAATTCACGACGACTTCGCTCAAACCCATCGAACGCCTGTACACGCCGCGCGATTTGGCCGATACCAAATTTGAAGACATCGGCTTCCCCGGTCAACCGCCGTATACGCGCGGCATTCATCCGACGGGGTATCGCGCGAAGGTTTGGACGATGCGGCAATTCGCAGGGTTCGGCTCTGCCTTCGACACGAATCAACGCTTCAAATATTTGCTCGAACACGGACAGACGGGGCTTTCGACGGCCTTCGATTTGCCAACGCTGATGGGCTATGACTCGGATCATCCGATGAGCGAAGGCGAGGTCGGCAAATGTGGCGTGGCGATAGCTTCGCGGCAGGATATGGAAGTGCTCTTTGATGGCATCCCGCTCGATCAAGTCACGACTTCGATGACGATCAATTGTCCGGCTTCGATGATCTTTGCGTTTTTCTTAGCCGCAGCAGAACGGCGAGGCATCGCGTGGCAAACCATCGGCGGCACGCTGCAAAACGACATCCTGAAAGAATACATCGCGCAGAAAGAATGGATTTATCCGCCACGTCCTTCAATGCGTTTGGTCACCGACACCTTCAAGTTTTGCGCCGAGCAGATGCCCAAGTGGAATTCGATTTCGATCAGCGGCTATCATATCCGCGAAGCCGGTTCGACCGCCGCGCAGGAATTAGCGTTCACGTTACGCGATGGCATTGAATACGTCGAATACGGCATTCGCGCGGGGTTAGATGTAGACGATTTCGCGCCGCGCCTGTCGTTCTTTTTCAATGCGCACAACGATTTTTTTGAAGAGATTGCGAAGTACCGCGCCGCGCGTCGCATCTGGCATCGCGTGATGACCGAACGCTTCGGCGCAAAAAATCCGCGCTCGTGGCAGATGCGCTTTCACGCGCAAACGGCAGGCGTTTCACTCACCGTGCAGCAGCCGATCAACAACATCTCGCGCGTGGCGATTCAGGCATTGGCTGCGGTGCTCGGCGGCGCGCAATCATTGCACTGCGACGGCTACGACGAAGCCCTGGCGTTGCCGACCGAGCGTGCCGCCTTGATTGCGCTGCGCACACAGCAAATCATCGCTGCCGAAACGGGCGTGACGAATACGGTGGATCCGCTTGGCGGTTCGTATTTCGTCGAGAAATTGACGAATGAACTCGAAGAAGAAGCCTGGGAATACTTCCGCAAAATTGATGCGCTCGGCGGAATGGTCGAAGCGATTGACGCAGGGTTCCCGCAAAAAGAAATTCACGAATCGGCCTATCAATATCAACGCGCCGTCGAACGTGGCGAAAAGACAATCGTCGGCGTGAACGATTATTTGATGGAAGGCAACGAACTCGGCGAGCCGAACATTTTGCAGATAGACGAAACGGTCGAGCGATTGCAGTCCGAACGATTGCAGAAACTGCGCGCTGAACGCGACAACGCAGCAGCGCAACGTGCGATTGATGCGCTGCAACGTGGCGCAGAAGATGCGAGTGTCAACACGATGCCATTGCTGATTGATTGTGCGCGCGCGGATTGCACCTTAGGTGAAATGTGCGATGCGCTGCGACCGATTTTTGGCGAGTATCAGGAACCGAGTTTTTAGTATTTTTTCAGCCCCGGCAATGAACAGCAAACCCTACGATCAGGCCTTCAAGTTCCTGGCTGAGCAAGACCCGGAATCGTTGTTGCTGATGCTCGGCGCAATTGAGCCGGGCGAAGATGCGACGATTGAATTGTTGCCGCGCGAAATCAGCGTTGCTGCCGTCTTGCCCGACCAACCCTATCGCATCATTTCCGCGCGCGGCGAACGCATCGCGCATGTCGAAGCGCAGACCATTTGGGAAGACCCCATTCCAATCCGGATGGCGGAGTATGGCGGGCTGCATTTTTACAAATACCGCGTGCCGATTGACAGCTATGTGATTTTGCTGACGAACAAAAACCTTCCGCGTCGTCCACCTCGTCAAGGCACCATCGGCGGCGGCGGCACGCGCATCGAAACACGCTTTCACATCATTCGGCTCTGGCAACTTTCAGCACGAGAAGCGTTGGCCACAGAGCGTCTTGCGTTGTTACCGTTCGTGCCATTGATGGCAGGTGGATGGAAAGAAGTCGAAAACGGTGCGGCAGCGTTGCAGACCATCCCCAATGAAAGCACACGGCGCGAAGCTGCTTTACATTTTGTGATGCTTGGCACGCTGCGCTACAATCGCCTCGACTTGCTGGAATTGATTGGAAGGAGAGGTATGATTCCTTTAGAACAGCTCAGAAAACACTCAAGTTTTTACCAGTTCATTCTGGAAGAAGGACGCGAAGAAGGACGCGAAGAAGGACGCCGGGAGGCCATCATTGAGTTCTTCTGCCGTTTAGCTGCGCGGCGTTTTCCGAACGTACAATGGAAGAAAGAAGTTGAAACTGTGACGAATCTGGATCGGTTGGAACAGCTTGCGCTGGACTTGCAGGAAATTCCGAACGCGAAAACCTTGCGCCGAAAGCTCAACGAACTAGACGCTCCTGTCAACTAATCATCGCCACTAAAAACTGTATGGCAGAACCCAAAATCAGAGTCTTGTTAGCCAAGCCCGGTCTCGACGGCCATGATCGCGGCGTCAAAGTGATTGCTCGCGCCTTGCGCGATGCGGGAATGGAAGTGATCTACACCGGCCTGCGCCAAACACCGGAAATGATCGTCAATGCCGCCGTGCAGGAAGATGTGCAGATTGTCGGTCTTTCGATCCTGTCTGGCGCACACATGACAATCTTCCCGCGCGTCGCGGAATTGATGAAAGAACGCGGCCTAGATGATGTGCTGCTCTTTGGCGGCGGCATCATTCCTGACGATGATATTCCGAAACTCAAAGAAAAAGGCGTATCAGAAGTCTTCTTGCCCGGCGCTTCGACTGAAGACATCATCCAATTCATTCAGGCCAATGTAAAAGCCCGCGAATAATGTCAGCCTTTCTGAAACTTCCCGCGCTACTTCGTGATGCCTCGGCGGCCTTGCTCTTTCCGACTCATTGCCGAGTCTGCGGCGAACCCGTTGCCCATTTGCAAGACGGTGTCGCGTGTCGCCAATGTTGGCAGACAACGGAAGGGGAACGATTAAATTTTGATTACTGCGAAAAATGCGATGTGTCATTACCACGCTTGCAGCAACAAGCACAGGCGCGGCGATGTGGGGTTTGTGACGATCTGGCCTTTACCTCTGCGCGGGCTTGTGGGAATCATTTCGGAGCCTTGCGGGAAAGCGTGCTGCGGCTCAAGCTTGAGCCGACGATTTCGGAATATCTTCGACAATCACTTATCTCGACATTCTGGCAACTTCCGAATGCCAGAGAGATTGAACTCATCATCCCGATACCACTTCATTTCTCTCGCCAACAGGAACGACAGTTCAATCAGGCTGAAATCATCGCCCGCGCACTGGCACAGGCAACTGATTTGCCGATGAGCGTTTCAGCACTTGTTCGGTCCAAAGCAACGGAACGTCATCGCGCGGGAATGGATAGCAAAGCGCGGCAGCAATCCCTGCAAGGTGCGTTTCAGGTTCGTGCGCCGCGCCTCATTGCAGACCGCACCATCGTCGTGGTAGATGACGTGATGACGACGGGATCAACCGCCCACGAAATCGCACAGACGTTGCGCGAACACCAGGCCCGTGCCGTCAGTGTTCTAACCTTAACCAGAGCTGTCACCTCCTGGTCATTTTCCTAGCCGGAGACTTTGCCGAAAACCACTTGCCATCTACCCGTTCGCTGCTTAACATGGCCCAGCTTAAAGCTCTACGATATTGCTGACGCATCCCGACTTGAAATACCTGTTTGTACCGAACCCGTTGAGGATGCGTCCTGAGGCCCGAATACATACAGGATTACTTATCAACGATTATTTGTAAGGAACCAGAATGAAACTGTCTTGGCGAAGTTTGGTGTCTGATGATCTTGGAATTGACCTTGGCACGTCGCGGACGCGAGTCTTTGCGCGTGGACGAGGCATCGTCGTCAACGAACCCTCTCTGCTGGCTTATGATAAACCGAGCCGCGAAGTGGTCGCAGTCGGACTCGAAGCCTTGGAATTGGAAGGCCGCGCCTCCGAAGACACACAGATTGTCAGCCCCCTGCATGACGGTGTGGTGGCCGATTCGTATTTGGCCGGAAAATTGTTGGAAAGCTACATTCGCAAAGCCCGTGATGGTCGTTCTCATTTTTCACGCCGCGTTTTGTTAGCTGTACAATCCGATGCTTCAGATATTGAGCATTACGCCCTGCAATACGCGGCGCGCGAAGCTGGCATCAACAACATCAACTTCATCAACAAAGGCCTGGCCGTCACATTGGGCGCGGGATTTGACCCGGAAGATCAACGCGCGTCACTGGTCGTGGACGTGGGCGCAGGCACGACCACGGTCGCGGGCGTCATTCATAATCACGTCATCTTTTCGCGGACGATTCGGGTCGGGGGCAACGATCTCGACGTCGCCATCGCCAATATGATCAAGTACAACCACAGCTTGCTCGTCGGCCCACGCACGGCGGAGCGCGTCAAAATTGAACTGGGTTGTGCAGTGCAGCTTGAAACCGAGCAAACGACGAATGTCAAAGGACGCAGCACCGTCACCGGCAGCCCGGAAATGGCCGTCATCAACAGCGTCGAAATTTATGAGGCGATTGAGCCGATTGTGGCACGCATCATCAAATCCATTGAAGACTCGCTCGAAGCGTTGCCGCCCGAAGCATCTGGCGACATCTATGATCGCGGCTTAGTCTTGGCCGGCGGCGGCGCGTTGTTGTCCGGCTTTGATGAACGGTTGTCGAAAGAAAGTGAATTGTCCGTGCAATTGGCTGAAAGCCCCGCGCGGGCGGTGGTACGCGGCCTTGGCGTTCTCTTTGAAAATCAGGCGTTGATGCGCCGGGCAATCATCAAATAGCGACCGCAACAGAATGTGGAGCAGACGTTAAATATCCCTATATTTTGAGAAAGTGCTTTTTTCTGCGCCGGTCGCAATGCTACAATGCGGCTTCCAATTTAGAACATTATTTCTTTGTTTCGTTCGTTTGAGGTGCAGCTTTCCTAATACGATCTCTCGCGGCTAACCATTTTGGTTTGAAGGTAGACGCGCTAGTTCCAAGACGGCGCGAAACGATATTGCGCCTGAGCCTGCCCTCCCTCCCCCTTCCTAGTTTCTTACCATCGTTTGATCTCTTAGCAATCATTATCAACCAATCAACTCGTGTGCGCGTGTGGGCAGGTTCGTGGACTGCTGCGCGTTCACCTCACGCAGACGGAAAGGATTGCCTATGAATGGTCGGGTTTTGGTTCTGAATTCAACCTATGAACCAATCAATGTGTGTACGCAAAGGCGCGCGATTGTGCTGGTTTTAAAAGGCCTGGCACGGACGGAAGAGCGAACAATTCATGATCTGCGCACAGCGCGCCGGGCCTATCCTGCGCCCTCAGTGATTCGCCTGCTGGAATACGTTCACATTCCGTTTGAGCGCAAAAGTCTTTCCCGCAAAAACATTCTGCTGCGCGATCACAATACGTGTCAGTACTGCGGGCAAATTTTCAACCCGGCAGAATTGACGCTTGATCACGTGTTTCCACGCTCAAGAGGCGGACATTCCAACTGGGACAATCTGGTCGCCTGCTGTAAGCGATGTAACAATCGCAAAGGCAGTGCAACGCCTGATGAAGCGGGGATGCGGCTCATCAAACGCCCGCAAGCCTTCAGCCTGCATGTCAATCGCCAGATCATGCGTTACCTCGGTCGCAGCGACGAAGCGTGGCGCAAATATTTGTTTTACTAAATGCGCCTTGAACTTTCGCAATGCACGCTTCGGCCCTGGCAGTCCAACGATGTCGCGGCGCTGGTGCGCCACGCCAACAATCGCAACATCTGGCGCAATGTGCGAGACCGCTTTCCGCATCCTTACACACAGGAAGCCGCCGAAATGTGGGTCCGCGTCGCCAATCACAATCCGTATGAACCAGCCTTAGCGATTGAAGTAGGCGGCGAAGCAGTCGGAGGCCTGGGGTTGATTTTCGGACGGGACATTGATTGGCGCTCGGCTGAAATCGGATATTGGCTTAGCGAAGAACATTGGGGACAAGGAATTGTCACCGAAGCGGTGCAGGCGTTGACGCAATACGCCTTCGCTCATTTTGATCTGGCCCGCATTTGGGCTGGCGTCTTCGAGTGGAACCCCGGTTCCATGCGGGTCTTGGAAAAAGCCGGATTCGTGCGCGAAGGAGTTTTACGCAAAGCCGCGACCAAAGACGGGCAAACGATTGATGTGGTGATGTACGCGATTGTTCGTGACTAAGTCATTGTCACTGTTCATAAACGCTCCTGACTCCTATAATGCCCTTTTATGAATAAGGCCCTGCTACCGCCAACCCCAAAAGGCCGCAAGTACGAACAGGAAGCACGTAAGATTCGTTCGTTTGCGGGTCTCAGACGCGACGACGAACGGCTTGATCCGTTTGCGTTAGCGCCCTATGCGGGCTTGCTGGTTGTAGACTTCAGTCAGATCGAAGGCCTCTCGGAACAGGCGCGCAATCACTTACTTGGCGAAGGCGCGAACGATTGGTCAGGCGGTACGTTCACGCGGCTTTTACCCAATGGCAGACAGCTTGTCATCCTGAATCCCAAGCACGGATTGCAACGGCATCAGGCCACGTTGATGGAAGAGGTTTGCCACGTCTTTCTCGGCCACAAAGCAAACAAATTAGAAATCACCAAAACCAATGACCAGGGCAAAATCGTCGCGCGCGATTATCACGACGAAGACGAAGAAGAAGCCTATGCCGTCGGCGCGGCAGCCTTGGTTCCGTACGCCGCGCTGCATCGCTTCATCACGATGGGGAAAACCACCTATCAAATCGCCAAACATTTTGGCGTCAGCCGCCCGCTCGTCATCTATCGCATTCAAATCTCGATGCTCTGGCCCGAATACAAAAAACGGCACTCAGCAGAAGTCGAAGAGCACAATCAAAAATACAATCAGGCCTTTGCGAAATCTGGCAAAACTTAGGGCTTCCAATTGAGTAAAAACCGCTTTTAGATCGCATTTGGAAGTTCGATGTCCATAACCCGCGAAGGCGGGTGGGAGCATAAAGCCTGGGGTGAAGGCGAAAGCCGGAACCCCAGGACCGAATGACCACCAGCTCGCAGCCTGTGAAACAGGCGACAGCGAAGCGGCTCTCGCCCATTTCACGGGCTGCGGGTTACTTTTTCACCGCTCCCTGGGGCTACACGCCCCAGGCTTGATGCTGCCGCTTGCTGCGCAAGCTAATTTCCAAACACGCTCTCAGACTTTCTTCGGCACCCGATAGCTTTGCCGCGCTCGCACACGCACCGCTTCACCGTTGACGCTCACCGACAAATGATGAAACTGACCGGGCTGCAAAGCTTTTGAGGGGTAATAACCGAGCGTGTATTGATGGCCTAAATCTTCAGCAATGTCTTTGAAAGCGCGCGTGACTTCGTTCATCGTGTCGGCATTAAAATAGCGTCCGGCGCTGAAATCTGCGAGCTTTTTCAAATCATTGCGGCTGGCGGTTCCGAGGACAATCGAACGATGAGGAATCCCGCTCGCATTGGGAAATGTCGTACCAGTTCCCGGCCAACCACGCACCGCACGCGGCAACGGCACGCTTTCGTTGTGAATGATCGGATAGATTACGACATCGTTTTCCTCAACCAGATTGAAGGTGCGTTGCGGCAAATGAAATTCGGTTGAGTTGCGCATCATCTCTTCGCGGCTCGGCGTACACGTGAACGCTTCCTGATCCATCCCGTCGGTAAATAACACGACTGCTTTGCGGCCTTCGATGGGCGCGAGGCTGTTGCGTACGACGTTGTGCAGCATCGTATTCAAGCTGGTGTTCATCCGCAGGAATCTGTTTTTTGAGGCTTGCTGAATCGCCGCCCGCAACACCGCCCGATCATTTGTAAAATCACAGAGCGTTTTGTTGTTGCCGTCAAACGTCGTCACCATCACGCGATCATTCGGGCGCAAGGTTTCGACGAACTCGGTCGCCGCCTGTAAAATCGCGCGCTTTTTCTCGCCCTCGCTGTCGGACGTGTCCAGCATCAACACGAGGTGAAACGGAACCCAGTCATCCGAAAAATGCGCGATCTCCTGCCGAATGCCGTCTTCGTACACGACAAAATCTTTCGCCTTCAAAAACGGTACATAACGTCCGCTCCGATCCGTGACCGTGACTGGTACGGGTATCAACGTCGTGTTCACACGAATCGTATTTTCGGCAGCAGCCTCTGCAATGGGCGAAGGCAAAGGTTTTACGTCTGAAGTCGGGGCAGGCTTAGTTTGCGGCGGTGCAACTTCGCGCTGCACTTTGCGACCGGATTGAGGAAAGCTGACCAGTGAAATGGCGACGATCAGCAATAAAGAAAAGGCAGGACGCACAGGGATAGAATACATAAGCGGCTCCTTTGCTGTCACGTAGTTGCGAATGATGGCCTGTGAAGATTAATTCCGGCAACCAGGTTCTGTGATTGTTTTCGACCCAGCGGGTCGTCTGATCGTAGGCAGGTCGTTCACGGCCTGTTGGGCAAATAACCAAGTGGGCGCGTCCCAGCGGGACGATTGAATTCAGCCGTCCCGCTGGGACGGGCGTTCCTGGCTACTTCCTGACAGGCCGTGAACGACCTGCCTACACTCAGTCGCCCCTACGGGACATCGCCAGATTTAATCTTCAAAGACCATCATTCGCTAACGCCTGAACGAGCAAATAAATTTGCGACTACGTGCCAAGAGTTTCCGATGGCAATCATTGCAAAGAGGGATAACAATTTTTTATTGTGATGAAATCGGAAAAGGGGAACCGATGCGCGGGATTATATGACTGTCAGGGGAGTTTGTGAAATACAAAGTCAATGGAATGCGAATCAAACAGGCGGATTCACGCAGATCACCCTAACCCTCATCGTAATATTTGCCCGGTTCTTTCGTCTGCCCATCCGCCAGATCACACAACCGACGAAACCCCGCCATCATCGTCAACCAGGCCCATTCGCCGCCGACTTCGATGACTTTTTGCTTCACCGTCGGACGATCCACCAGCTTTTCCTGTTGCAGCAGAAAGACGATGTCGTCCAAATCTTTTTGCCGCCCGGCATTGAATTTGAGAATCACCAACCACTCCGGCGACACGACGCGCAACCCATTCGGCAAAGCAATCGCCTCTTGTAATGCTCTGCGATACAACTCCCGATAGCCATCGCTGCGGACAATCCAATTGATCTGCACGTTGTATCGTCCGACTTGCAAGGTGAAACTCTGGCCGCCATAACTCAGCGGATGTTGCGGCGTCAGAGATAAGTTCTGCGAAGCGATGATGTCCACATCTTTCGTCATGCGCGGACTGCCATAAAAGTGCATCGCCAGCCCACCCGCCACCGCCCATTCAATCTCTTCCTGCGCCGCCAATTGACCGGCCTGCTGCGCTGCTTCCACGCCCGTATCGCTGGAAATCATCGGGCTGCTCGCGTCGTTTTTCAGCATCCGCTCGATCAATTGTTGGTAGTCGTTTTCGCTCATGGCGATGTTTTCTTGAATTGCATAGGTTAGTTGTTCGTTAATATAAACCGTAGAACAGTTTCTACAGTTTTTAGTGCGTCCTCAACATCCTTTGCTGAATGATGGAAATCCCCGCCATGTGCTGCATCGTTCCTGAGCGTTGCGATAGCCTCCAGTTGTTTTGCCTGGAACTCTGTAATTACACCGACATCAGGCGTTTTCAGTTTATGAATCAATGGAGTTAGTGTTTCTTTTGGGCCAATAAGAATTGGAATTGCTCTTGCCCTAGTTTTTAACCCTTCTTCGAGTGCTGCCCCAATCAGCACCGCTGCTGCACGTAAATACGATTTCTTTAGCAAGTAAGACGCTTCATCCAGAAGCCCGCCAAAAACAGCAGCAGACACAGAGAGATGATAATCAACTGCGAGACCCAAAGAATATTCTTCTCTTGCTGCACGAAGAACACCTAATGCAAGGCCAATGTTAAAGTACTCGTTATTTACTCGGCCATACCGTTCAAACTCTTGCACAAACCGATTTGTCGAAATTGAAAGCTTATCGAGAAGGTTTAATGAACTGGTTGTCCACTGAGTTAATCGAATCGGGTCGAGTATATTATTTTGACTACTTCTAGCCTCCAAGAATTGCTGCTCGCCTTCAGCAATTAACTTGTCAAAGCGACTCAGTATGTCAGGGTTCAGAAATCTGGGTTGCATAACTCTTGCTTATTCATAGGGGTTATCTTGGTGCGAGATAGCCCACTTCCAAAGTATGACTCGTCCGCTCACTGCACCGTCACTGGCCCATAAAACTTCCAATTCGTTTTGAAATCTCTCGTCAGTTTTTGCTTCGTCAAAATCGCGCGCACCATTTCTACGGGGATGCGGTTCTCTCTCAAAATCGTGTCGTGGAACGTGCGATCCGTCATCTTGCCGCTGTCTACCAGTTCTTTGTGCAGCGAATAAATCTGCAAGCCGCCGACCAGATACGCCATTTGATACAGCGGGCCGTACGTGCCATTGAACGAGCGGCGCACTTCTGCCGTAGCGTTTTCGCGTTCGTGGCCGACTTTGTTGACGAGCAGGTCAATGCACTCCTGTGGCGTCATTTTTTCCATGTGGAAGCTGAGCGAAAAGACGATGCGCGCACAGCGATGACTGCGCCAGAACAGGAAGCCGAGTTTGTCTTCGGGCGTTTTCACAAAGCCGCGATCCCACAGCAGCAATTCCCAATACAACGCCCAGCCTTCTGTCCAAAATGGCGTACCAAAAAGTCCGCGATAGGGCTTGTAGCGTTGGTTCATGAAGCCTTGCAAGTGATGCCCCGGTATCAATTCGTGATGTACCGTCGCGCGCGAAAAATGCGGATTGTTGCCGCGCATACTCATCATCTTCGCTTCGTGCGACATCGTGTTCGTCGGATAGGAAACGATGATGTCCTGACCACCGAGGAAGAACGGGCTGACCAATTGGCGTTCGGGCGACATCATTTCCATGCCCCAATCTTCTTTGGCGAGCGGTGGCACGGTGAGGAGGTTATTTTTCTCGACGTATTCGATGGCTTCGAGCGCGAGGCCTTTGATCATTTCGGGTTGTTTGCCGGGTTCGACGTATTTGTTTTTGACGTGTTCGAGCGCCTTGTGAATGTCGTCGCCGAAGCCGAGTTCGCGCGCGGCCTTCTTCATTTCGGCTTCGCACCACGCGAGTTCTTTCCAGCCCATCGCAATGATTTCTTCGGGCGTGTACGGAATCATCTCGGCGGCAAGTTCGACCATCAACGCCTCGCGGCCAATCGGATCGCCGATGATGTCGCTGGTGTCGCCGACGCGCGCCGCCGCTTGTGGACGTGCGCCGCCGCCACCGAATCCGCCTGCGCCGCCGCCGCGTCCACCGCCGCCTCCAAACCCGCCGCCGCCACCCGGCGCACCAGCCTGTGCCATAGTCGGCGCGGTGGTCGCGGGTCGTAAGCCAACCACACGTTCTGTCAAAAACGTAGCGTAATTGCTAAGCGTCGTGTCTATAGCTTTGTACGGCTCTTCGACCCACCACGTGAACAGCGGATCGTAGCCGTTGTAGTAACCGTACCAAGTGCGCAAGGTATTTCGCAGAGAGGCGATGGTCGCCGCCGCGCGATTGGCCGAAGTCTTTTTCAGTTTGTTCGGTTCAGATCGCAATGACGTTTCGAGCGTGCGGCGCGCGGCTTCGATTTGCTTGTTCATTTCGTGCAACTGCACCGCCGCTTTTTGCCCGTCAATCTTTTCCATCTTGCGACGCGCTTCGGCCAATTCTGTGATCGTTTGCGCAAAGGGCAACAGCGACGCAATCTCGGCCATTGCTTTGCGATTTAATTCCAACTGCTGCGCCTGAAATTCGAGGTGATTTTTGAGCAGCACATAATCCACTTTGCCATCCTGACTCATCGCGTCGAAATTCATTTTGCCCAGCAGCGCGAGCCAATCTTTATAAAACTGTTGAAAGCGGGTCTGGCGCACGGGCGAACTTTCGACGGGGTATGACCGCGTCAGGCTGCCACGATCCGCGACGTAGCGTTCGATGATGGGACGCAATTCGCTTTTACCATTGTCCAGATCGCCGATGTCTGGCGTCGTGGTTTGTGCCGCGACTGGAGTTGCAGCAAACTCGGAGACGAGCCAGAAGCACGCGCCAGCGGTAACGGCAAGGATCAGTGTGAGCGTCAAGTTGAGTTTGGATTTGGTCATTGGGTTCACCTCGTTGTGGAAAAGAAAGAACAAGGACATCGTAGAAACGCGAAGCGCCTGGGAGCGCGAGCGATGTGCACGCGTGCGGAGCAGATCCGCTGAAGAAAAAGCGATTGCCTCACAACGAATACCAGCGGAGCTGATTCGCTGAAGAGAAATGGACATCCTTGCTATGTCTCACGAGCATCGCTTCGCTTGCTCGGCAAGCGGGATGCTTGCGCTCCCAGCGCGTTCCCTGCGCCGATAGTGAAAAGGCCGAGTAGCTCTTACTACTCAGCCTTTCATCTTCACTTTGTTTTACAGCTTAATACTTCGCCAACTCCAACGCCTTCGCGTACACATCTTCGACCTGTGGCAACACGGCGCGTTCAAGGATGCGCGAAAACGGCACTGGCGTATCGGGCGTACCAACGCGGAAGATTGGCGCGTCCAGATATTCAAAGTGCTTGTCCACAATGCGCGCGGCTACTTCGCCGCCCACGCCGCCTGTCACTTTGTCTTCGTGAACGATCAGGACCTTGCCCGTCTTTTTGACGGTTTCGGCAATCGCGTCCATATCAAGCGGCACGATGGAGCGCAGATCAAGCACTTCGGCTTCGATGCCGTGTTCCTGCGAAAGCTGATTCGCCGCACGAATCGCCCAATGCACAGGCGTGCCGTAAGCGATGATCGAAAGGTCTGTACCAGCGCGACGAACGCGAGCCTGTCCAAACGGAAT
>JAEUQN010000177.1 GCA_016789725.1 Blastocatellia bacterium
ACGCGCGATTCACATCAGCGGTGTAAATCGAAGATGACAAGCCGTATTTCACGCTGTTACCAATCTCAATCGCCTCGTCCAAATCACGGCACGGAATCACGCTGACGACGGGGCCAAAGATTTCTTCCTGCGCGATGCGGGCATTGCCTGCGACATCCGTGAAGATCGTCGGCTCGATGAAAAAGCCGTGTTTGTGTGCGCCGCTGGTGAGTTGGTTGCCGCCCAGTTGAAGTTTCGCCTCTCGCTTACCGACTTCGATATAGCCGAGGATTTTCTCGACTGCTTTTTGATTGATGACGGGGCCGACTTCGATGTTTTCATCCAAGCCATCCCCCACACGCAATGTCCGCGCCCGTTCGGTCAATTTCTCGACGAATTTCTTGTAGACCTTTTTATGCACAACCAATCTTGAAGATGCGGTGCAACGCTGTCCAGACGTGCCGAATGCGCCCCAAATCGCGCCTTCTGCTGCCAAGTCAAGATCAGCGTCTTCCATAATCATAATCACGTTTTTGCCACCCATTTCGAGCGAGCAAATCTTGCCCGTGCGCGCGGCGTTTTCGGCAACTACGGTGCCGGTTGCGGTCGAACCTGTAAACGACACCAACCGCACAGCATCGTGCGTGCTGAGTGGTGCGCCTGCTTCCGGGCCAGTACCGCAGACAATGTTGACAACGCCCGGCGGCAATCCAGCGTCCTCCAACACCTTAACGAGATTAATGGTTGACAGCGGCGTGTCTTCGGCGGGTTTGATGACCAGCGTGTTGCCGCAAATCAAGGCCGGCATCATCTTCCACGACGGAATCGCCATCGGGAAATTCCACGGCGTAATCAGCGAAGCAATCCCAATCGGTTGGCGCACGCACATCGCAAATTTATGCGGCATTTCCGACGGCGTCGTGTACCCGTGCAGGCGACGACCTTCGCCTGCCGTATAAAACGTCATGTCAATTGCTTCCTGGACGTCGCCGCGCGCCTCTTTCAGCACTTTGCCCATTTCGCGCGTCATATCCTGCGCGAATTTTTCCTTGCGCTGCATCAGGGTTTCGCCCGCGCGATACAGGATTTCGGCCCGCTTCGGTGCCGGCACAGCTTTCCAACGCGGCAAGGCTTCCTGCGCGGCGTTAATCGCGGCGTCTACATCCTCAGTGGTCGAAGCCGGAAAGTGTCCGACAACCTGGCGCGTGTCTGCCGGATTGAGGTTGTCCATCATTTGGCCTTTGGCGGGTTTCACCCATCGGCCACCAATGTAATTCTTGTAGGTCTGAATTTTGACTGCTTTTGCCATAACTTATGGAGTTGATACGAGGGCTGATTGTGCTTTTGCGGCGGGAGATTTGTGACATTCCAGACAACTGATTCTGGCATCACGCCATTTGAGCGGATGTTTGCGTTGCGTTTCCAAGGCGTCCATCTTTTCAGGCAAATGGCATTTCAAACAATCGTCACGCAATTTGGTCGTCTGATGTTCGGGAACGGTAGCGGGCATGACGGGAATGCGCCCACGCGTCGAGAGAAAATACAACCCACCAATCACGACAATCACAATGGCAATGAAGAGGAAGTCACGTGGTTTTAATTTCATCGGATGCGCTGCGCCCACATCCTGCGGGCTAATTTCTAAAATAGGGAATGAATCAGCAATCTAACAGAGGCACGAAGGCTGGTCAAATCACGGATTTCTCTACTTTGCCACGGCACCTGGATGGCTTTGCTACCGGTTAATTATCAATCGTCAATCGGATTCCCGCGTGAATTGAGTGCGCACGAATCTTGTCCAGCACGTCTATCGCCAACACCAGCGCGCGGCGGCCATCTGCACCAGTAACGAGGGGAGTGGCGCGCTGCGCCACGGCTTCAACAAACGCCTCGATTTCAGCCAGCAATGGTTCGCGGTTAGTAACCATAAGCGGCTGCGCGATGATTTCGGGGCGAGGGCTGCCAGGTGCAGGCGGAATCAATTTGCACTGCAACACCTGCTGCTCAGCGTAATCCAGCGAGTAATATTCATGCGGCTGAAATACGCGGAGCTTGCGCATACGTTCGCCCGACACGCGGCTGGCGGTGATGTTCGCCACCGCGCCATTCGCAAATTCCACGCGCGCGTTCGCCAGATCAATTTTCGGCGTCAGGATGGGAATCCCGACCGCGTCCAGCTTCACGACTTCGCTCGGCACCAGCGACGCAATGATGTCAAGTTCATGCACCATCAAATCCATCACGACATCAATATCCAATGAGCGCGGCGTGAAGATACCGAGCCGATGCGCTTCAAAAAAATACGGTTGCCGCAGTTGTTGCCGCAATAAGGTGAAGCCCGGATTGAAGCGTTCGATGTGACCGACCTGTAAGGCCAGATTTTTTTCTGCTGCCAGCGCGATCATTTCATCCGCTTCGGCCAGCGTACGGGCAATCGGTTTTTCGACCAGCACGTGAACCCCGGATTGCAAACACGTGCTGGTGATTTCGTGATGGCTCACGGTGGGCGTCGCAATGCTGACGGCTTCGACCGAATCAAGTAAATCCCGATAATCGCGGACAAACCGTGTGTCATGTTTTTCGGCAATCGCCTGCCCGGCGGCTTCGTTTGTGTCGCAGACGGCGACCAATTCGACGTGCGGGAGAGAGGCGTAAATGCGGGCGTGCGCCTGTCCTAAATGCCCGGTGCCAATCACGGCAACCTTCATGCGTTGTGTCATCGTATGTTACCCTGCCGTTTAATTTCTGAATTCAAATTCGCAAAGACTCTAATCCTGAATTTTGCATGGCGCAAATGACCCGTTCTGAAGCATCCGATTTCAATTCAAAATTTTGTTTGCTGGCGCTCGCCATTTTGTGTGCCGCGTGTTTCTTTGTGCGCTTGGGCTATTTGCCGATGATTGGGCCAGATGAGCCGCGTTATACCGAAATCGCGCGGGAAATGTACGAAACAGGCGATTGGATCACGCCACGCCTGGGCGGATTACATTGGTTTGAAAAGCCCGCGTTGACTTATTGGCTGGTGGCTTCAGGCTTTCAACTCTTCGGCGTTTCGGAATTCGCCGCGCGCTTTCCGATTGCGTTGTTTTCCAGTCTGGGCGTGTTTTTACTGTTCTGGTTTGGGCAACGAGTGGACACAACGCGCTTTGGTTATTTAAGCGCAGCAGCTCTGGCTTCAAGCGCCATCTGGGTCGGCTTCAGCCGCGCCGCCACCTTCGATTTACCATTGGCCGTGGCAATGGAAATGGCGCTGCTCGCGTTTTTCCTGTGGGTACGCGAAAACAAAGACTGGTTTTGGTATGCGTGCTGTTTTGGCATGGGTCTGGCAATGCTGGCAAAAGGATTGGTCGGCATCGTCCTGCCCGCCGCAATCATCGGTCTGTTTTTACTACTCACACGCCATTTGGGTTCCCTGCTCAAGCGCCCTCAATTGCTGTTCATCGGAGCGGTGATTTTCTTAGCGACCTGTGCACCGTGGTACGCGCCGATGTTCCTGCGACATGGACATGACTTCTGGCAGGAGTTTTTCGTCGGCCACCATTTCCAGCGATTTTTAACCAATAAATACAAGCACCCACAGCCCGTTTATTTTTTCACCTTCATCGCCATTCTCGGCTGTCTGCCCTGGTCATTTATCTTCGTCACCCAAGCCGCCGCCACGCTCAAGCGTTGGCGCGAATTGTTCACACCACACTCCTTGCCTCTGTTTTTGTGGTTGTGGGTGGTCGTGGTTGTGGGGTTCTTTTCCATCTCGACCTCAAAATTGACAGGCTATATTTTGCCCGCGTTTCCCGCCATCGCGTTGTTAGTCGGATGGCAACTTGAGCAATGGTGGCAGCGCAAACCGCGCACGCTTTGGCGTTGGCTGAGCTTGTTCGCTTCCCTGCTGTTGATCGGGGTCAGCGTGGCCTTAGCCCTTCGGTCAAGTCGGATTCCGTACGGCGATCCGTTCAAAATTCTGGGATTGGCGGGGCTGTTCTGTCTCGTGGCGTTCGGGTGCCTTACCTTGTTGGTGCTGAAAGGCGAACGCGCCGCGACCTTAGCGTTGCCGTTTGGGGTGGCCGTTGGCTTAGCGGCCACGACTTTTGCAGTGATGCCAACGCTGAAGGGAACCCAATCCACCGCCGAGCTGGCGAACTTTGCGCGCATCACAGCACGCCAGAATGAGCGGCTGGTGTTTTTTATCAACAATCACTACAGCATAGATTTTTATGCACCCAATTTGCCGCTGCGCGAATCAAATGCGTATCTGAAAACGGTGATGAAGACTGATGAAATTGCGGCGCTGCTGGCTGCCCAACCCACAAAAAGCCTGTTGGTGATGACACCGCAACGCTGGATGAAAGGCATTGAGGAAGCAATGCCAACCGAACTTCTCCGCACACATCACACCTGGGCGCTTGTCCGCGTCACTGCTCGAAATCCACCTGCTCAATAGTTTTGCGCGCCTTGGGTACAACTTTGGTTTGTTTGGAGAGAACTACTTCTTTTTCCGTTTTGGCATTGATCTTGCGCCGTTCGGTGATTTGCTTGCCAGTCAGAAAATTCGTGCTTACGGTTTCGCTCGCGCCGGTCAAACGATCTACGCCAGTGATGTCCTGACCGATCAGTAAAAACGTGTGCGACGCGGTGTCGTAGCGAAAACGTTGCAGCAAGTCCGTAGATTCGCGCGCGCCGTAAAGCTGTGAAACGATCAGCACGCCTTTTTCAATCTTCACATCGGCAGCCGGATGTTCACCATCACCGCCCAACATTCCACCACAACTCGCACACATCAACAGTTTGCTTGCCACCGCCGCGCGCGCGTATTTCCCGTCTGCCGTTTTGAAAAGGATCAGCAGCGCGCGCTGGCGTTCCTGAAATTCATCTTTGGCATCGCGCATCGGCTTGTCTTCGATCAATTGCAACACGGCGTCCGGCAATCCATCGCCGTTCAAATCGCCCGCTTGCTCGTCCTGCGATTTCCAGCCTTTCGGGACGAAGGTGTTGGTCGTCGCGCCGCTCATCGGCACCAGTTTCGCGTCCAGCAAATGGCGCGGCTCCTGCAATATGGCAGGCAGTAAAATCAAAGATAAAATTAATTGCAGCATGGTTTGCACTCCTCACAGATCAGATCGAAAGTTATAATGCGGCTTCGTACTTCATACCGTTCGACAACACCAGCATCTTTCAGGAGCGATTTCGATGAAGAGAATCAAGCTCATCTTTTTGGCTTTTGTGCTTCTCGCCCCCGCCATCTTTTACTGTAACAGCACGCGCGTTGTCGAGGCCAATTCCTCCGCGCCAATCACGCTCGACACGACCTTGCCCGTCAGCAAAATCGAAACGCCCAAAGACGGCTGGAGCTTTCGCAATCACGTGATGCCCGTATTGACCAAACTCGGTTGCAATCAAGGCGCGTGTCACGGCGCAGCGGCGGGTAAAAATGGCTTCAAGCTGACGTTGCGCGGCTATGATCCTGAGCTGGATTATCAAGTGCTGACGCGCCAATCGCTCGGTCGTCGCATCAACAAAATCGAACCAGCAAAAAGCCTAATCCTACTGAAAGGCACGATGGCGATTGGACACGGCGGCGGCAAGCGAATGGACGTAGATTCGCTGGAATATCGCGTGCTGAGCGAATGGATTGCCGCAGGTATTGTCGCACCTAGTGAAACCGACTCTCGCATCACCAGCATTGCAGTCACCTCAAGCGACGCCACGAACAACGAGGTGCAACTGCGTGTCAAAGCGACATACGATAACGGGCAGACAGAAGACGTCACGCGCTGGGTAAAATACGCTGTCGCTGACGCTTCGGTCGCAGCGGTGGACGAAGCGGGCAAAGTGAAATTGATCGGACACGGCGAAAGCGCCGTCACCGCGCAATATCAATCCGCCGTCGCCTTCACGCGCGTTACCAACGCCTTCCCGAACAAGATCGCGCCCGAAGTTTTCACGCAATCACCGAAGCATAATTACGTAGACGATTTGGTCATCAGGAAACTCGCCGCATTGAATATCGCGCCTTCGGGGCAAGCCAACGACAATGAATTTATTCGCCGTGCATATCTTGATGCAGCGGGCATTTTGCCAACCGCGCAGGAGGTCAACGACTTCCTCAATGACTCCTCGCCCGATAAACGATCCAAGCTCATCAACGCCCTGCTCGACCGTGAAGAATATGTGGATTACTGGGCGAACAAATGGGATGACCTGCTGTTGGTTTCGACACTGAAGATCAACAACAACGCGATGTGGAGCTTTCACAACTGGATTCGGCGCAGCATTCAAACGAACAAGCCGTGGGACAAATTCGTCCGCGAAATTATCACCGCGTCCGGCAACACGCTGGATAACGGTGCGGCGAATTATTTTGTGATTCACAAAGAGCCGACCGACCTGAATGAAAACCTGTCGCAAGCTTTCTTGGGAATGTCCATCACCTGCGCGCGTTGCCACAATCATCCGCTGGAAAAATGGACGCAGAAACAATATTTCGAGATGGCAAACCTGTTCGGGCGAGTGGCGCTGAAAAATGGAGTCCGCGCGGGCGATGTTTCCGTTTACACATCGCCAACCGGCGAAGTCGTGTTGCCGCGCCTGAACAAACCGTTGCCGCCGCGCCCGCTGGATGGCGAAGCGATTTCGTTTGAAGGGCAAGACCGCCGCGAACATTTGGCGAATTGGCTCACCGCGCCGACGAATCCGTATTTCGCGCGCTCCGTCGTCAATCGCCTCTGGAAAAACTTTATGGGGCGCGGCCTCGTCGAAGCCGTGGACGATATGCGCGCGACAAATCCGCCATCGAATGAAGAACTCCTCGCCGCGCTGACGAAAGATTTTATCGAACACAAATTCGACACGAAACAGTTGATCCGCACGATTATGAATTCGGCGGCGTATCAACGTGCTTCTGATGCCAACGCAACAAACGCCAAAGACGAGAAGTACTACTCGAAATACATCATCAAACGCCTGCCCGCCGAAGTGATGTTGGACGCGCTCTCTCAAGTCACAAACGTGCCGACGATGTTCCCCGACTTTGCCCCCGGCACGCGTGCGATTCAATTGCCCGATTCGCGCATCAATCAATATTTCCTGAAAGTCTTCGGCAAACCGCCGCGCGTCGCTACGTGCGAATGCGAACGCTCCGCGGAACCGACCGTGCAACAGGCCTTGCACATCATCAACGGCGAAACGCTGAATCAAAAACTGCGCGCGCCGGGCGGTTTTGTGGACAACGTCATGAAGCTTGGCTTGCCTGACGAAATGATCGTCGAGCATCTATATTTATCGGCCTTCGCACGCAAACCGTCGGAAAAAGAGAGCGCGAGTTTGGTGACGGCGTTGAAGACGAATCGAACCGATGGAATGGCACGACGGCAAGCGGTCGAAGATGTCGTATGGGCGGTGCTGACGAGTAAGGAGTTTTTATTTAATCATTGATTTTTTCACCGCAGAGGCGCAGAGATTACGCGGAGGCTCACAGAGTTTTTTTCTCGGCGAAACTCTGCGATTCCTCTGTGCCTCTGCGGTGAAAAAGCATTTGGAAAACACCCCGCATGCGGAACTCAAATACATTCAGATTGGCGATCATTCTTGTCAGCATCACAACCGCTGCTGCTCAGGAAAAACCCAACTACAAAGCCGTTGACACTATCCTGCAAGATAAGTGCATCGCCTGCCACAATCACACCACGCGCAAAGGCGATTTGAATTTGGAAGACTTCGCGGCGTTAATGAATGGCGGCAAACGTGGCGCATCTATTGTTGCAGGCAAAGCCAGCGAAAGCCTGCTTGTGAAATACATCGAAGGCACAATGCAACCGCGCATGCCACTCGGCGATCAACTCAGCGCGGGGGAAATCAAAGTCATTCGAGATTGGATTGATGCAGGGGCGAAGGGCGACGGGGTGATGGGGGGACGCGGCGATGGGGCGAGGGGCGAAGTTCCAAGCCCCAAGACCTCTATTCCTGACATCAAACCGACGACGCCCGTCAAAGCCGCGATTAGCAGTTTGGCGTTTAGTCCGAACGGCACAATGCTCGCACTCGGCAGCTACAAGGAAATCGAATTGATCAACGCGACGGATCGCCAATCCATCCACAAACTCGCGGGTGCGGCAAATCAAGTGCGCGCGACTGCCTTCAGCCCTGATGGCAAGTTGCTGGCGGCAGCGGGCGGCAATCCTTCGCAATTCGGCGAAATCAAAATTTACAACGTCAACGACGGCAAAGAACTCGCTACCATGCGCGGGCATCGTGACAATATTTTCTCGCTCGCGTTCAGCCCTGACGGCAAATTAATCGCGACGTGCAGCTATGACAAAATGGTAAAGCTGTGGGATGTCGCGTCGGGCCAGGAAATCAAAAACCTGAAAGATCACACTGACGCCGTGTTTGCAGTGGCGTTCAGCCCCGATGGCAAACGGCTCGCGTCCGCTGCCGCAGATCGCACCGTCAAGCTGTGGGATGTGACAACCGGCGAGCGTCTCTATACGCTCAGCGATGCGCTCGACGCGGTCAACACAATTGCCTTTCATCCATCGGGCAAGTTTCTGGCAGGCGCAGGCGCAGACCGCAGCATTCACATTTGGGAGTTGGGCGACCGCAAACGCATTCGCTCGCTGATTGCGCACGAAGACGCGATCAATGTGCTGGCCTACTCGCCCGATGGCAAAACGATTGTTTCGACCGGCGCGGACAAAGCCATCAAGCTTTGGAATGCGGCAGACCTGAGCGAGATCAAAGTTTTAGAAATGCAACCCGATTGGGTGCTGACATTAGCGTTTAGCCCTGATGGAAAACAATTGGTCGTGGGAAGATATGACGGTTCGGTGGTAAGCTACGACCTCAAAACTGGTAATGGAACGAACATCAAATGACGACGATCAAATTAGCTGAAGCAGACGAAGAAATCGCGCGTTGCTTTGCCGTGATGCGGCAACTACGCGACCATTTAATTGAAGAAAACTTTCTCCCGCAAATCCGCCGAATGCAGGCCGAAGGCTATCAGCTCGCGTATTTGGAAGATGCAGGAGAGGTCAAAGCATTGGGCGGTTTTCGCATCTTTGAGATGCTGGCGCGCGGGCGATTTATGTACGTTGATGATCTGGTAACAAATGCGGCTGACCGCTCGAAAGGCTACGGCGATGCAATGCTGGATTGGCTGGCCGATTACGCGAAAACACACGACTGCGAATATCTCAACCTCGATTCTGGTGTGCATCGCTTTGGCGCACATCGGTTTTATTTGCGCAAACGAATGGACATCGTTTGTCATCATTTCTCCCTCAAACTCTAACCTTTATGAACCGAAGACAATTTATTCACACCTCAACACTTGCAACAGTCGCAATGACATTCACTCAAACACAACCCGCCGAGGCCGCAGTCAAATGGACCGTCGGCTGCTTCAATCGCCCGTGGACGAAATGGAGCTATGACGAATGTCTGGATGGCATCAAGGCTGCGGGTTACAAGTTCACCGGCTTATTGACGCCAACCAGACAAGAACCATTTACCGGTTCGGCAGCAACGCCGGAATATCTGGCGGCGCTGAAACAAAAGATTGCGTCACGTGGTTTGAAAGCCAATATGACCTCACTCCGGGTACGGGCCGGAGAGCCGTTCGAGGCCGCACAAAAAGACCTGCGCCAGCAAATTGACAACGCGCAGTTCCTGAAGCTGGAACATTTGCTCACGTTCGGCGTGGACAAGCCATCGGAATACGACAATTATTTCAAGCTGATGTCAGACGCCGCAGCCTACTCGAAAGAGCGCAAGCTGAAACTCGTGATGAAACCGCACGGCGGCGCGAGCGGCGCTTCGGATGAAATCGTCGCAGCGATCAAGAAGGTCAATCATCCGAACTTCAAAATCTGGTACGACGCGGGCAACATCATCCACTACACGGGTAAAGACCCGGTCGAGGAATTGAAGCCCATCGTGCAATACGTGACCGGCTTTTGTGCGAAAGATTGCGCGACCGTCAAAGGCGACGTGATGATCCAGTTCGGTGCCGGCAAAGTGGATTTCAAGGCCGTGTTTGCGGCGCTGAAAGCGGGCGGATTTAAAGGCCCGATTATGGTCGAATGTTGCACCATTGGCGCGACAGCAGCAGAAACAACAGCGAACGCCAAGGCCAATCGCGAGTTCTTGGATAAAGCTCTGGCGTCCATTTAGCGCGGGGAAAAAGCAGTACAGGACAATGAGCAGTAGCGAGTTGATTACACAGTAACCCGGTCGCGACTGCTCGTCGTACTATACCGTTAATTCCTCCTCGCCATTAGGAGGAACCGATGCTCGGTCTGAAAACTTTATTCGGTTGCGGTGTGCTGGGATTTATTTTCTTCGGCGTAGCGCAACAAATCCCCAAACCAGTCACGCCACAACAAATGGCTGCCACCAACGATGCGATAGTGTTGCAAGCATTGCTCAAAGAAGTGCAGCAAATCCGCGTCAGCATCCCGCGCGCGAACCTGAACACCTTTCACGCCGACATCACGCTGAATCGGATCAAGATGCAGAAAGAGCTGATTGACCGGCTCAACACGCGGTTGGAAGAAACCAAAGCTCTCATCAAAAAGCTCAGCGAAGAGTCGCAGGAAAACGTCCTGATCCGCAAAACATTGGAACAGCGGCTGCAAAACACGTACGATCCAGTACAACGCGCGGGGCTGGAATACGCGCTCGAACAACTCAAGCTGAAATCCAACACAGCTTCGATCAACATTCAGGAATTGAATTCGCAAATCTACCGACTAACGAATCAAATCAATATGGAACAACACCGGATGGATGAATTGAACAATCGGTTAGATCAAGTCCTGCGCACGATTGAGTCGCAATTGGACAAGCAGGAAAAATAACCGCGAACGGAGCCTGTTATGAAACGGCATGTAGTTTTCATTTTGCTTCTCATCTCTACAATTACCGCCTCCCAAGCGCAAGACAACACGCGCGCCAACACGATCTACACCGGCACTGCGCAACCATTCGTCACGAATATTGCACCGCTTGGCGCACAACGCGGCACGACGGTGACGATGACGATTGAGGGATCAAACCTGACGGGCGCGAGCGAAGTATTGTGGAATAAACCCGGCGTCGCATCGAAGATCACCTTCAATACCGAAACCGCGCGCGAAATGCCGAAGCTGGCTGAAGGACAAACCGGGCAACTCGTGATTGACAAGCTCGTGCGCAACAAGCTGACGATTGAAACCACGATTGCGGCGGACGCTGCGCCGGGCATTTACAACTATCGAATTAAGACGCCGATGGGGACGACAAACCTCGGTTCGTTTGTTATCACTGGGTTGCCCGATGTCGCCGAAAAAGAGATGAACGATTCGCTGATGGATGCGCAGGAAATCACGCTTCCTGCCAGTATTGGCGGGGCGATTGGGCGCGCGGGCGACAGCGATTCCTACAAATTCAAAGCCAAACAAAATCAGACGCTCGTGTTTCAGGTACTTGCTGCTGCATTCGGTTCGCGGCTCGATTCCGTGCTGACGTTGCTGGATGCGAACGGCAAAACGTTGGCCTCAAACGACAGCGGCAACGGCGGCGCGGATTCGCTGCTCGGCTACACGTTTTTTGAGGCGGGCGAATACGTCATTCGCATCACCGAATTTGAAAAGCAAAAGCCTGCTGGAATGGGCTATCGCTTGCAGATCAGCGAAGCGCTGTACATCGCCAGCGTCTTTCCGATGGGCTTACAACAAGGCACGACCGCCGAAGTCGAGGCAGCAGGCTTTAATCTTGGCACGGAACGCAAATTCAAACTCACGGCGAAACCGCAAGCCGTGTGGGATGATTTTCTCTGGTTTCAACCAACGCTGGCGAAAGGCTCGGCAATCGCGCCATTACGCATTCCCATCGGGCGCGATCCTGAAGTGATGGAAACCGCCGAAGCACACAACACACTCGCAACCGCGCAAATATTGGCCATTCCTTCGACGATCAATGGCAATATTCAGAATCTGAAAGCCAAGACGAGCGAGAGTGACTTCTATAAATTCACAGCAAAGAAAGGTCAAGCGATTGTGTTTGAAGTTGCGGCGCAACGTTTCGGGTCAATGCTTGATTCGGTCATTGAAATCTTCGACAAAAACGGACAGCTTGTGCCGCGTGCGACAGTGCGCTGTGAATGGCAAACGAACCTCACGTTGCGCGATGCCAACTCGAACGGCTCCGGCATTCGCATTGAATCGTGGAACGGCATGCAGCCCGGCGATTATGTGATGACGGGCAATGAAATTCTGATGATTGATCGCCTGCCAAAAGGGCCGGATGAAGACACGTTCTTCGTGGCTGATCCGCTCACGGGCGACCGCGTCGGGATGTTTGAGACGACGCCCGAAGGCCACGCGATCAACTCGCCCATCTACAAAGTTTCAGTGCATCCGCCCGGCACCAAGTTTTCGTCGAACGGCTTGCCGACGGTGACGCTGTACTATCGCAACGACGATGGCGGCGCGCTGTTTGGCAAAGATGCGCGGCTGACGTTTACGGCTCCGGCGGATGGTGAATACGTGCTGAAGCTCAGCGATGTGCGCGGGCTTCATGGCTACAATTTCGGCTATCGGTTATCAGCGCACGAACCGCGCCCGGACTTTTCTATCGTTGCAGATTTGCTGAACCCGAATGTCCCGCTCGGAGCCGCGCGCCCAATCACCGTTACCGCGAATCGCATTGACGGCTTTGCGGGTGACATTGATGTGAAACTGTTGGATTTGCCTGCGGGTTGGACAGCGACGCCAGGAACCATCAAAGCCGGGCAGAATTCCACCGTGCTGATTTTAGCCGCGAGCGAAAAGGCTGTCGGCGGCTTCTCACTTAAAATTCAAGGCACAGCACTGATCGGCAAACAACGCATCACGCGCCACGTAGACACGCACGAAAAACTGAGCCTCGTTTCGACCGCGCCCGCACCAGAATTGACCGTCTTCACCGACGTGCAACGCTTGACGGTCGAACCGGGCGGCACGGTTTCAATGACCGCGAGCATCAAACGTCACAAAGGCTTTGCCGGTCGCGTGCCGATTGACGTACGCGGCTTGCCCCACGGCATCATCACGACCGACGTCGGCTTGAACGGCATCCTGATTCAGCCCGAAGAAACTGCGATGCGCTTTACGATTGAAGTGCAACCGTGGGTCAAGCCGGGCGAACAACCGTTTTACGTCGTCGCCCGCATCGAAACGACTTCGCCACAACGCCAGGATTTCGCGTATGCGGTGCCGATTGTGTTGACGATTAAGGCGAAAGAAAATACAGCGAGCGTGGGGCGGAAGTGATGTACCTGCGATTTGTCGTTAAGCAAATTGATCCAGATTCGCGTCAGCCCAAAGGCTTATTTGTTATTGCGTACGAGCTTCTTGATTCTGGGCAGTTGTCACACGACGAGTTTATTCAACTCCGCGAAACTCTGATTTGGTTCCATATCAATTTGCCCTCACCGAATCCATCAAATCCCCGCAATCGAGCTGCGCATAGAGCAATCTTCTGGTTCAAAGCAAACGCGCAAGAATGTATCTCTCGCATTTGGGAAATGGCACATTTGCTCGAATATCACGGCTATGCAGTCGAGATGCAAAAATGTCGAAAGCTCGGCAACATCGTTTACGAAGACAAATTTCAAGTGGCGGCGTTCCCGTCAGAAGACGATGAAAAATAGTGGTAGCTTCGAGAGCCTCTGAGATTGAAAAGCATCGTAAAGTTGCTACACTCTCGCACGTGCCAAAACCAATCATTGTCACCTACAGTCAAGGAGCAAAAGAGTTTGCCGCTCAATTGCTGGGGCGAATTGTTTCTGATACTGATTTAGCGGGCTTAGCAGGCGCATTGACGGGCGCAGAAGTCATAGTTTCCAGAGACGGTCAATCGCTTTTGCTTGAGGTACATCATCCAGAGGTAGAAATCCAACTACGCCGACTCGCACGTGATTCAGCGGGTGCGCCATTTCTACGCAATCAAGCAATTCGCAAATATCCGACTACGCCTTCTGGCTTTGGGCTAAAAACATTTGCGGTACAGATCAAGTCGGCAAAGCAATTGAACGTTGAGCGAATTGTAGCGTTTGCGGCTGGCTATCCAAATCATCCCGATGGTCTCAATGGCTACTACACTTGGATGCGATTCGGATTTAATGCAGCGTTGGATGACGCAGATATAGAATTGCTGCCTGCCGAGTTGGCAGGCGCGAAAGATTTGAATGATGTGATTCGGTTGGGCGGAAAAGATTGGTGGAAGGCCAATGGATACGAAAGAGAAATGGTTTTCGATTTATCTGACGACAGTGCTATGATGCAGATATTCCGTGCGTATCAAGCGGAAAAGAAGAGGCAAAAGAGAAAGAAGTAGGTTGTTATGCACGCACTCTCAAAAGAAGAATTTCTGGAGCAACAGTCGCAGGGGCAATTCGCACCGACGCTCTCGTATGAACGGTATCTGCAATTACAACAACGTCGAGCAAATCGTGCGGCGCGTGAATTCAAGGCTTTATCACCGTCAGATCAAGACGCGATAAACCAATTGCGCAAGCCGCAAACAAAAGCGCCCACACGCCGCGCCGCCTGATTTCTGCCAAACACGACGAACCATTGAAGCCACATCTGAACAGATGCGGCTTTCGTCTTTTCAATCCCGGCGCGGCTGTGCTATGTTCCCGCCTCCCCACAACAAGCCCCACGCATAACAAACAAGCGTTTGTTTCCTTTCATTTCTTTCTTACAGGAGTCCTATGAGCGAAGAACTTGATCAAGTGTTTGTTGGGTTGGTCAATCAAAGCTGGAAGCATTACAACGAAGAACTCCAGAACACGCGGATGGATGATTTGCTGGTCGGCGCGGTCATCGCTTCGACCGTTGAGCAAGGCTATGCGTTGATTGATTTGAATTCGGACGGCACGAATCATTACTTGCGATTTGAGTGGCTGCAAACGCGGCAGCGGCTGATTTTTCAATTGCAGAATTTGTCCGAACAACTCGTCACGGCGAAAGTGCTGGGACGGCGCGCGCGCGTCACGATTGGTTATGGTGAGAACGTGCAAAACACGACTGCCGTCTGGTCAGCGCTGAAGGCCGAAATGAAAAGCGGCTTTCTGGATGCGACGGAACCGGGCGTGATTACGTGCGATGCGGATTTGACGGCGAGCTACATTTACGTGCAGGTTCCGCTGATTCTGGATTTGGATCAGTATTTCAGCGATGACTGGAAGGTCAATTATCAATTGCTGCAAAACCACATCTACGCCACCACACAGGCGTTGTCCAAATATCTGCGCGGACGATTGAGCGCGTAAATTTCACAGGAGGTCTAGTTATGTTTTCATTTCTTTCCAATTTCAAACACGGCCAGGAAATGCGCGAAAGCAAGGACGAGATTCTGGTTGGTGAAATCGTGCGCGCGATGGCCCGGCTGCAATGTCCGGCGATGGGATTTATTGCCAACACGGGGCAGCAATTGATGCGCTTCAAACCGCTCAACGATCCGCTGCTGAATTCAGTGATGGTGATCCTCGACCGCAAGACCGGTGGCTCGGCATTGCAACAAGCTGTCATCGGCAGCAAAGCGACGATCACGATTCAGGCCGAAGTCAAAAACTATCTGGCTGACCCGGATGATCTGGTCAAAATGTACCGCACGGACATCGCCAATATTTTCAAGGTTCCGATGCTCGGCGACGTGCGATTGGATCACCAATTGAATTCCATTCTGGCAACCAAGAAACACCTGATTGATATTGATGATTACATTCTCAAGGGAGAGGAAAGTGCGCAACGGCTGAGTCAGTTGCTGAACGGTGTGATCAACGAGCTACGCCAAAAGCTCGCACCGTACAAAAAGGCGTGACGGGTAATCACGGTACGTAGTAGATACCGTGTTGTGAGTCAAGCGGAAATTGCGTACTGGGGGTCATAATTTTGCTGATGTTTGAGCACGC
>JAEUQN010000178.1 GCA_016789725.1 Blastocatellia bacterium
GTTTGAGGACTTCCCCAACTTTGTCCTGGCCGAACGCTAGGCAATGTCACTTTGGAGTAGACTTTCATCATAGGAGGAGGCGAGATGCCAGAAGTGAATTTCACCATCCATGAACAAACGGGCGAGATGGAGATGCAGATTGAAGGTGTGCAAGGCACTTCGTGTGCGGATGTCGCCACGCTCGTCAAAGAATTGCTCGGTCAACCCACGCGCGAAGAAAACACTCGTGAATTCTATGCGCAGACGAATGTCAGGCCACAAATACAAAATCGAAAGAAAGCGTGAACGTTAGGAATATTGCGAAAGGTACAAGGTGTTTTCGTAATCGATGATGGCGAGTTGGAGATGTCGCAGCCAGCCGTCTCTGCCCAATAGATTGCGTCGCAGCCCCGGGTACTTGGCAAAGTAAATGGTGCTTTCAAAGGCGATCCCGAACGTTTGCAGGATGACTTCGTGGCCGTATGTTTCCAAGGTTCCCGTCAATGATCCCATGGGCTTGTACAGGCCACGTTCAATCTCTAATCCCAGTTTGACGCCAAGCTCCTGACTGAAAATACAGCATTCCGACCCAGTGTCCACTTTCGCGGAAGCCTGGATGACCTCTCCTCCTGCACGTAACAGGACAGGAATGGTGATGCCGTCGGGGCGGTCTGGGTATTGGTAAGTCACCGCAAAGCTGAGGTCAGTACTCATCGTAATTACACTCCGGCGAAGGGCGGTGCGTCCGCTGGTTCAAGAAAGGTAAGCAGCGGCAGGTACGCTCCATCGGCATCTGCCAAGGCGAAGACATTGGCCGCATCGGTGCCATGCGCGATCAAACGCTCACCGTCCAGCGCCACCCATTGTCCCGCGTATTCGTGCGCGTGTTCTTTCAGCCACCGCTGGCTCGGCAGCGGGTCGGGCGCAGGGATCGGTTCCACGAATTTCGCTTTCGGTTTTGCTTTCGCCTGCAATCGTGCATTGAGCCGCGCCCGCAGCTTGAACTGTTCCTGCAAGGGAAGCGCGACAATCTGATTGAAAAGAAGCTCTGCTGTGCTCTGTGACATGGTGTTTTCCTTTCTGCCCTTCCTTACCGCAGCGTACAAAGTCTGTTTCATTATAGCGTTGACTATCACGGCTTGGAAAGAAGGAGAGTATGCCCGAAACAACTTGGATCATTGACGAGACAACAGGAATACTAACGGTGGAAGGCTTGCCGCAATCATCGCTGGCAGCGATGACGAATGAATGGTTACCGCCGAGTGTTGCCGTCAATTGCGCCCGCCCGCTCGCTTCTTCATCCATCCAGGCGCTCCCGATCTTGCCTGCCACAACTGAAGCCTCCCTGCGCGTGCATCGGATTTATCATCATTCCGTTGTGGAAGGGCCGGGGCGTCGCAGTGTTGTTCAGATGTCCGGCTGCGAAAAAAAATGTATCGGTTGCTATGTACCAGAGACGCACGAGATGAACGGTGGAGTGCGGCTCAGCACTGCGGACATCGCGGCAAGATTGTTGGCGGAGGAAGGCGCACCGCGCGATGGCATCACAATTCTCGGGGGCGAGCCGTTCCTGCAACCGACAGGATTGCTGGCATTGATGACATTGCTCAAAGCCCAGGGCCAACACCTCACCTTGTACTCCGGCTTCACGCTGGAAGAATTGCAGCAGCGTGCCAATGCGCACATTCCAAACATTCTCGCGCTCACGGACATTTTGATTGACGGGCCCTTCGTCAAAGAACTCACTGAGAATGCGGGCGAATGGCGTGGCTCCACCAATCAGCGCATCCTTCATCATCCCGTGCAGTATCTCTCGCCCATTAACCGTATAGCCTAAGAAACTAAGCGGAAGACAAATCTCGTCCAATATCTCCATCGAAAGGATTCTCTATGTTTGCCAGCACCCAAGAGACAACTGCGCTGCCCGCCAATAATCTATTCACGCTCGTTGCCGATGGCGCGCCATCCCACAACATCAAACTCTCCATCACTCGCAATGACCTACGCACCGAACTGGATTTATTGGCGGAAGTCGTCGAGGCCAAGCAAGTCTATCCGCTCTTTTCTTATTTGCGGTTGGAAGCTCTTACAGATCGTGTGCGACTGCGTGGCGTGGGACTCTACAACACGTTGCAATGCGAGGTAGAAGCCGACGTACAGCAAGCGGGCAGCGTCTGCCTTCCCGCCAAAAAACTCGCGGACATCGTGCGCCATCTGCCGACCGCGACGATTGACCTGACGAGCAACGCCGAAGCAGCCACGCTCAAATGTGGTGACAGTCGCTTCAAACTCAAGACGCAAGTTGCCGATGATTTTCCCGCGCTGGCCGAGGCCACTGAAACCATTGCCTCTATTCCCAGCGAAATCCTGCTGACGATGTTGCGCACCGTATTATTTGCCGCTGCCAAAACCGGTGACAACGGACGCTATGCGCTCGAAGGCGCACAACTCTCCTTCAGCCCCGCCGGTCTGCGCATTGTTACTACCGATGGGCATCGGCTGCTTTGTGTTGAGCGTTCCGACCTCACGCGCGACGAACCCGTTAGGCTGCTTCTCCCACGCCACAGCCTGCCCATCATTCTCAAACTTCTGAGCCTTGCGCCGGGCGAAGTGCAGGTGCGCCGCAACGACAACAAAATCGTTCTCCAGCACGGCACGCGCTTGCTGGGCTGCACATTGCTTGATGGCACATTCCCCGATTGTGAACCGATTCTGGCCACCGAATTTCAGCACGAACTCACGCTCGAAGGTGCAATGTTTCAAGCTGCAATTCAACGGATGGCGGTCTTTGGCACGGGCGGCACAGGTACATCCTTCGGCGTCATCAAATTTCGCTTTGCTCCTGATGGTAGCGCGAGTAAGTACGAAGTCCAGAGCCATTCTCCCGACGGTGGTGAAGGTCACGAAGAAATCCTCCCGCTCACTACCGACACACAAGCAGCCGTCACCATTGGCTTCAACGGACGCTACCTGCTGGAATTTGCCCGCGCTATTTCTGCGTCTGCCATCACCATCCAGTACAACGATGCCCGCACCAGCGTAGCGATTTCGCCCGCTACGAATGACGGCTGTGTTGTGCGCTACATCCTGATGCCTTGCTTGGTTTGAGAGGAATCTATGTCCGAAACAAGAACTACCTTTGGCTTCAACCGCACGGAATGTGCCTGCGCAGAATGCGCGCTCAATTGTCGGTTCATTTCCGGCTATCTGATTCCGACCGATCTTGCTGCCATCGCAGATCAGCTTGGGTTTGACAACCTATTGGCCTTTGCGCTCGAGAACCTGCTTGCCAGCCCCGGCGCAACGGTGATGGCAAACGGAGAGCTTTTTCAGATTCCGACATTGGTTCCGGCACGACAAGCCAATGGCGCGTGCAAATTTCTGACGTCAGACAATCGCTGCGCCATTCACGTTGTTTCGCCGTACGGATGCAGCCATTTTGATGTGCATCAGAGTAACGCTGAAGCGGATGAGAGAAGTCTGGCGGGGCTTTCTGCGATTGTGCGCGAGTGGGTTCGTGGCGGATTGTACGCGCGTATCTGGATGGTTTTACACTCCACTGATCTTGTTGCGCTATCTTCATTAGAAGCAAAAGCACGTCTCTTACGGACCTTAACCGAACTCGACGAGATGTAATGCTCCAACAGGGAAAATCGTTTTGCGCCTTATCAAGGTATTCCCACGTTAAATACACGTGCTACGTACTCCCACCTCAAAGCTTCTCATTATCAATAGCTTACTCAATAATTCTGTGGTAATACTGCGCTTCCGTATTTCTGTGTTTTCTCTCCTATTTTTGACGGGAATGTCTGTTCATAGGTCTTAGAAGGTATGACGATTAACGCGGGTATTACAACAAAAAGTGAACCAGTCCCCTTCACAGTTGCATCTGCTCTATTGCGAGAATTAGGCGAGCGGTTGGTCGGGAAGCCGCACATCGCCTTGGCCGAATTAGTCAAAAACAGCTATGACGCTGATGCAAATGACGTTGTAATTCGATTTACTGATGATTGTATTCAGATAATTGATAACGGGCATGGGATGAACGAAGACGAATTTCGTCGATTTTGGATGCGAATTGGTTCGTCGCATAAGCACGATCTTCGTGTTTCTCGCAGCTTCGGTCGCCCATTGACCGGCTCGAAAGGTGTAGGCAGGTTAGCCGTTCAATTTCTTGCCAGGTTCATTCAGCTTCGGTCAGTTTCAGAACTCAGCCCACAAATTGAAATCACAGCCAAGGTAGATTGGGATGAAGCAATTGCTTCTGATGATCTTGTTAAAGCCACAGCAAAATTGAGTAGAGGAACTCCAACAGAATCATTTGCGAATGAATCAATGCAAGGGACTGAGATCACATTACGAGGCTTGAATCAGCAATGGAACGCAGAAAACTTTCAGGATTTAGCACGCGAAATCTGGTCATTGCAACCGCCATTCCGTAGTAACTTGACCACTGAAACAGATCGAAAGCGTGGATTTTCGATTAAGCTTGAAACCCCCGAAGCAGATTATACCTCAGCTTTTGAGCGACTCATGGTTTCGACACTTAACGACTGGGAAGCACGTATTGTCGGCAAGCTGCACGAAGGTAGCACGACGTCGGTCAAATCGAAGGCTCCCACTTTGGATCTAACCGTGGAATTTCCTGACCGCGCAATCTATAAAGAGTCTTTTCAAGACGAAGAATTTCAAAAGAACGCGGAGTCGGTGGGAGCATTAGAATTCGAAATTCGCGTCTTTCGACTCAGCAACAAGTTGAAACAAGGCATCAAAGTTGAAGAGGCTCGTAAGTATTTCTCTAACTATGGTGGTGTTCATGTTTATGATGCTGGCTTTCATCTGCCATATTATGGGCCAGATACCGATTGGCTCGGAATTGAACGCGATCACGCTCGAAGACAATCTCAATCTGAACTATTGCCAGAGGAAATGAAGAAATCTGTAGCACGAGGCCTTAATTTCCTGCCAACACAGCGCCGCTTGTTTGGTGTAGTAAAGATTGACACTAACAGTGAGTACCAGAGAGCCATACAACGAGCCATAAATGCTGCCAAGCAAAAACAGAAACGAGCCTTGACACAGTTTGAAGTCAATAAATTAGCTCGAGAAGTTGAGAAAACAGTACCATATTTGAAATTACAAGTGACAAGAGACCGTTTGGTAAACAATGCTGCGGCTGAGGCACTTAGCCGATTAGTGCGTGCGTCGCTGGACTACTACTCAATCATTGTGCAAAAGCGTAATCAGGAAGTGCGGGCAAAGCAAAGGAAGATGCCCACGGCTGCTGAAGAAATTGAGCAACTTGGTGACGCTATTGCATCTGTAAAGAGTGCTTTGCCGGCAACTGCTTATATGGAGTTACAGCGGCAGTTTGTTGCGGTAAAAAAAGCCACAACATACGAAACACGGGAAGTTGATGAACGGTTCGGGATGCTGGGTGCTCTAGCAACGGCAGGCATCTCGGCATTAGCATACGATCATGAACTCAATCGGCAGATCAACCAACTCGACAATTTAGCAAAGCAACTCGATAGAATTACCATCGCGGAGCAGACTGAGTTACAGCAAGTTTTGCAGATCGCGCAACGGTTGCATGAATGGGTGCAACGTGCGAGAGAAACACGGAAGCTTTATTCCCATTTAGTGACAGAAGAAAGCAGAGAATCCCGGCAACGGTTCAAGGCTATCCCCTTACTCCGCGAGGTAGAAAATCAAATGCAGTTTTTTTTGCGCGGGATTCCACTTCATTACTCCGGTTTTGATGATGAACTTCGTTTACCTGAAGGGAGTTTTGCTGAGTGGAGTTCACTTTTCCAGAACGTTCTTTCCAACGCTTTCAATGCAATGCTGGATGCTGAGCAGCGTGAGATAGGCGTTTTTGCTCGGCGAAATGGCCCGCGAGTAATGATTCGCTTGGAGGATACAGGCTGTGGGGTAGATTTAGAGGAATCCGAACATCTATTCGAGCCATTCGAAAGGAAACTCGAAATCTCACCAGAGCGTCGCGGATTGGGTTTAGGTGGGACCGGCCTTGGCTTGACGATTGTGCGAATGCTTACTGAAAGATTGCATTGTCGTGTGCGGTTCGTAACGCCGAGCGAAGGCTTCAATACAGCTCTTGAGCTGTCGTGGAGGGAGCACGAATGAGCAAACAAAAACAGGGATCTATCCGTATTTTCGATGACGAAGACGGTCTAAATGGTTTGGCGCGTCGGATGGAGGATGGACTAAGAAAGGTTGCTACAGGATTCCTGCCACAAGTTTTATCTAATGAGGAGTTTAAGAAAGACCTTGACGTCCTCCGACAGCGACGACACGCCACTCGCAGTAAGCAAGTAAACCAAACAAAAAACGAGAAGAAAACTATCTTCGACGAGACGGATATTCTCATTGTAGATTATGACCTTGAAACTTTTGCTGATGGTTTTGCTACAGGGGAAGAGGTAGCTTATCTCGCGCGTTGTTACTCGAACTGCAAGTTGATTATCGCCATCAATCAGTTCGTATCACGTGGTGCAAATTACTTTGATTTGACACTTAAAGGATCGCCGACTTCTTTTGCTGATTTGAATCTCACATCCACACAGTTAGGAAGCCCCGGCCTATGGCAGGAACAATGGACGAAACCATTATTTCGCCCTTGGTACTGGCCTTTAATACCGCGAGCATTAGCCGATTACAAAAATCGCTTAAATTCGCTCCATAAAGATGGTGCTTTGGATATGTCCATCACAAAAACCCTTGAATTCCCTGAAACACTTGCTAACAGTCTGCCTCGTGCCTTCAAAGCATTTGTTGGCAAGCATGAAGATTTGCAAAGTGTCACCTTTCGAGAGTTCGTCGAAAAAAGTGGTAACGGATTGCGTGCCAAAGACGCTGCGCTTGACGATGCACAGATTGCCCGAATCGCAGCGGCACGTTTGTCGAAGTGGTTAGAAGAAATCGTCTTGCCATCGCAACATATATTGGTAGACGCGCCACACCTCGTAGCACGTTTTCCAAGCCTGCTGAAGCGGAAAAAGAAAGAGGCTCCGGTGTTCGACAAGACAGTGGTTTTCGGCTGCGACACTGACGCGACCATTGACCCAACCGTGACGAAACAATCCAGGTGGAGTGCGAAACATTGGTTGTCGCGGCCAGCCTGGTTTTGGGAATTACTTGTTGGCAATGAATCTATTGTCGAAGTCGCACAACCGTGGGAATCAGAACCGCCAACGGTCGTATTTTGCGAAGATGTTTCGCGCTTCCTTCCTCGGTCTTCCGTCCGTGAATTTATCGCTGATTTGCCTGGTCCTTTTGTCCGGCGCTTTGTCGTCGAACCAAATGGAAAAGAAGGGCGGAAGTATGCTGGCGAGTTGCAAGATGTTGAGTATGACCCCGCATTAAAGTTCTCAGTTTAAATCAGCCTTCATTCAGTCAAGAATGTTCTATGGCAGAGGTAAGTATGACAGTGGATGTAAACGCGCAAATCTTGCTATTCACTGAAGTTTTCAAAACCTTATGGCAGGATAAAGCGATTGTTGACTGGCAATCCGAAAGTGTTGATATGCAACTGCTCACAGCCTATACACCATTCTATGATTTAGCCGAATTGACCGGGGTACTACCGAACCCGAATAAACCGAGAATAAAAGGTGAATTCGGTGCTAAGCACCTTTGGCTACGAAGTGATTCCAAGATGCAGCCTATGGTACATTTAAAATTCGACTTCAGCCGTAATTTGCCGGAGATACGGATCAGATTGGGCCTATTTCTCAAACAATCGAATGGGGAGCAAAACTCTTTTGGGCTTCGCTATGAATCGCCTGAAGGAACTGATGCAGAAGGAAAAGGCATTCATCACTACTATCATGTGCAATTAATCCGAGGATTCAAGAAGGATAAGGACTTCACAATTTACCAATGTCCGACTTGGTTGCCTGTCACACAGCCTGCTTTGCCTTTACCTGCAAACGATTCGGTCTCATTACTGCTTTGTTTTATATCCAGTCTCTACGGCATGACTGAATTACAAAGGTTGCTTCAATCTGTTAACGGATTAAGGTCATACTTTGAAACTCATCCTTTTCGCTCTTTTGATCCTTTATGTTGGTATCGGATGCTGACATCAAGGAAGGATTCTGGGAAACATTACTACAAGGTTTCCGAACACCCAGACTCGGCTGACCCAAAGCTAAGGAATAAACATCAAAATCATGATCTGGCTGAGATTACGATGAGTGATTATGATAAAGCTCCAAAAACAAAGAGAAATAAACTTTGATCGCAACAACAATGGCACGGCACTTCTTATACAAAACCTATCTTTGATAGTTTATTTTGTAGCTTTCCGTCCTTTTTCGCTTCACATTCCCATACGACGATCACCTTCCAGCCAGCCTTTTTCAGCGCCATTACTTTAGAACGATCCCGTCGAATATTCTCCTCCAGCTTCTTGTCCCAATAATCAGTGTTGCTAGTGCTTAGTAACCGAAGTTCTTGTAGAAAAGATTTGTTTTTGTAAAACTGGTCACCTGCCAAGAACAAGACAAATCATCAAATTATCAAAATCGGATCGGGGTTCTTTGACACAGATTCTCAGGAAAAAAGAAACTTCGGCGCGGGAGCAAACGCGCGCCCGGATTCTTGATCTGCTGGCCCGGCAAGAGCATCCCGAAGAAATCGCGCAACTGCTCGGTGTCGGCATCGCCACCGTTTACAATCTGCAAAAACGCTTTCTAGCAGAAGGCTTGGCGGCGGCCTTGTCTGACAAACCGCGCTGCGGCAAGCCGCCTGTCATCCAGCCGGAAGAAAAAGCGCGCCTCACGGCTTTGGCGTGTTCGGATGCGCCGCCGGGATACGCGCGCTGGACACTGCGATTGCTGGCCGACAAGGTCGTCGAGCTGGGGTATGTGGAGTCCATTTCCCATACGGAAGTCGGACGCATTCTGAAAAAAACTCGCTCCAACCTCATCGCCAAAAGCAATGGTGTATCGGGCAAATCACGGGCGAATATTTAGCCAAAATGGAAGATGTGTTGGAGGTCTATCATCCGCCTTACAATCACCAACGCCCGGTGCTTTGCTTGGATGAGCTGCCGTTTCAGATGTTGGGTGAAAGGTCGAGCCGCTGCCGATGAGAGAAGGCACAGAGAAAAAGTTCGATTCCGAATACGAGCGCAGGGACACGGCTGCGGTTTTTTTAGCGTTTGAACCCTTAACCGGAAAACGGCTGGTGCGAGTGTCTCCACAGAGAACCAAGACGGATTACTGCCGTTTTCAACAGGAAGTCGTCAAAGCCTGGCCGCAAGCGGAAGTGATCGTGGAAGTGCAGGATAATCTGAACACGCACAATGCCAGTTCTTTTTATGAAAATCTGCCGCCCCCTGAAGCGCGTGCGTTAAGCCGCCGAATCAAGTTTCACTATACGCCGAAAAAGGCGAGTTGGCTCAATATGGCAGAGATGGAACTTTCGGCACTCGCACGACAATGCCTTGCGCGCCGAATTGCCGACATCGAAACCTTGCGCTGCGAGTTAGACTCCATTGTCAAAGAACGAAACAAGTTGGCGGTGAAGTTCAAATGGCAGTTCACAGTTGAAAACGCCCGAGAAAAATTGAGCCGCCATTATGGAAAGGTCATTCTAAAAACTTCGGTTACTAAGCACTAGTTGGCTTACGTGACTTTGAACAGCCTTTGTGTTGATGCCAAAAACATCCATGCACAAAAATGGCAGTATGGTATTTCGGTAAGACAATGTCAGGGCTACCTGGGAGGTCTCGGCGCTGGATGCGAAACCGATAACCAAGTTGATGCAAACGGCTGCGAACAAACAACTCAGGCTTAGTATGCTTCTGTTTGACTGAAGCCATAATTCGGCTGCGAGTAGTTGCGCTAACAGTATCAGCCATACAGGGATGTGAATGAAAAGTTACGACTGGAATTGGATCATCCAAGGTGACGCAAGATGCTACGAGCAATAACACGCCCAAGCGTCACTGGCACGGCATTCCCGATAAGCTTACCAACAATTTTCATTTGCACGGGTTCTTTAGGTGGAACGAATTTATAATTTTCTGGAAAGGTTTGTATCATTGCGGCTTCGCGTAGTGAAATCGCGCGATCTTGTTCTGGATGGCCAAACCTGCCATTACCAAATCCAAAACACTGGGTCGTAATTGTTGGTGCAGGATCATCCCATGACATTCTGCCATAAACGCTTGGATATGTTTTGCCACTCTTTTTTGTGTGGCAGTTCGTCCGTAGTTCCTCGTCCCAATCTCTCCAAGTTCCGCCCGGTTTTGATGCTCGAATCCGTTGCAGGTTTTTCGCTGTCAATACGCTCGCGCGATGTAGCGAATCATTTAGCGATGATTCGCCAGCCGCAATTCTTTCAAGGCTTGCTATTGTCTGCCTGACTGTCATGAAGTTTTCTACTTCGTGTGTCGGCTCTTCAATCTCTACTTCACCATATTGAGAAGCAAACAATACAAGCCTCCTTCTGTGCTGAGGAATTCCATAATAGCGGCCATCAACCACGGAATAAGTGACTTGATAAGCAAGATTTTTTAGCGTTTCTACAAAATCTAAAAAAACCTCATGATCTCGTAGCTTTGGTACGTTTTCCATTGTTATCAATTCAGGGCGTAATTCCTTAGCAAGACGAGCAAACTCACGAAGCAAAGTCCATCGTTTATCATCGTCATTTCGATGCCCCTGTGAATAGGTTGAAAATGGCTGACAAGGCGCGCATCCGGCGAGGAGCTTCACATGTCCGTCAGGATAATATGGGCTTAGGTCATCAGCCGTAATGTCACTTATATCTTCCTGTAGAAAAACGCTCTTGTTATTGTATTCGTAAGGAAACTTACAAGCTGGATCAAGGTCAATTCCGACTTGCACCTTGATGCCTTCAATTATAAAACCGTGTGTCAAGCCACCCGCTCCACAGAACAAGTCAACTGCTGATACAGGTCTCTTCATGGATTTGCTAATAAAAATCTCCTTTGAATGAAATGTGATGGCAAGTTCTGGTAAAGGCGCAATATTAGCCAAAAAAACTCATTTCGTCACGATGGAGATGACACGCTGCCGAAAATCATAAAAAGAATATTCGGTCACTGCGGTTACTCAGGTTTAGTGTTTCTCGTTCCCCAAATCAATTCGTAGCGACGGGCAAAGATTTTGGCTGTGGGTAAGAACGTGAATCTGGTGCCAAACCAAATCCTGGCATAGGTTCCACTTCGATTCACAAACCAAAAGGAGATACAGAATATGTTCGCTACCAACACCCGTACCAATCACAGCATTTTTCTTCCCTTCGATACCGGCTCACCCAGAGATGGCGTGATGCAACACATCAGTCGTTTGGGACATCTGGCTCGACTGGATTTCGAGCGTTGCTCCGTCGCCGGAGAAATCATCTTCGCTGTCGAGGCCGATGCCGTTCCCGTCAGTCAATCAGACGAAGAAGCGCGTATCGGCACGCTCGCGTATGCACTGCGCAAACTGGAACACGCGGAAGATGCAGCGGAATTCATTCGCTGTCTGAATGCGATTTGCGAAGGCGGCGATGCACGATGTCGGCAAACGACTGCTTCGCATTACTACCACGAAATCAGTGAGCGCGGCACGAGCGTGGTACTCAAGGAAATGGGCTGGCTGGCGATGCAGCTTGCCAGTTTGAATGCAGTCGCGGAAAGCGAAGAAGACGAGTTTTTTTGGACGGAGGCGGAACCGATGGCAGTAACGGTTGAAAAACAGCCCAAAGAAAGTATTGCTGCGTTCCTCGCCGAGGAAATTGCGAGCATCGCACGAATGACACGTGGGCGACGTAAAAGCGCGTGTTTCCTATACGATGACTACAGCAACTGGCTCGGTGAATTGGAAGCGAATGGCGCAAGCGTAGAAGAACTGGATGATGCCTTTGCGCATGTGGAAGCGCTCAATCAATACGATGAAGGCGGCGTAGTCATCGTGATGTCGAGCCACGAACGTACCATTGCTTGTGGTCGGCTTGATCCTGAATACGTGGCGGAAGACTTGCCAGAACGGGCAAACTATCTGGTGCCGGAATTGCGCCGTCTCTATGCGAATGGCAGACCGATGGATGAACTTTGGGATGACCTCAATGCCCAGCTTGAGGTGCTGTTTCCGACATCTGGCAAAACCGCATTGGGCAAGGCGTTTTATTCGCACGCGAATCGCAATTGGCAACAGTTCGCACGGCAGGTTTTGGAGGCGATCTTGAGCGAATGCCAACAGGATTTTCATTTGACGGCGCTGCGTAACAATTCCTTGTATCGCCAGTTTCACAAAACAATTCGCGGCGCACAAGATGCCCGGATGATTAGCGAAACAATGAAGCGGGCGTATGAAGTACGCCAAACCGGTACGCTCCCGCTCAAACATTTCACTGCGCTCAAAACCGCTGCGGAATTGCAACGCGAACGGTTAGGTTTGCAACAACTCTCGGCTCCCGCGTTTCGTTTGGTGCGGGAAATCCAATCCGCTTCCCCTGCTCGACTGCGTTATTTTTCGTGGGCGTTTTACGGCGCGAATCAACCCACGCATGTGATTCACGCCTTGCCCGCACAGGAACAAGCGCGCGTTTGGGCGACGCTGAAAACCCGCAAAGAAATCGTTACGCAGAAAGTCATACGGCAAACCATCTGACGCCACCGTTGTTTCAGCCACCCATTAGAAAAAATGCGGTTCGTAATACCTGCTCACGAGGAATCGTCGTTCCTGATCGTGAGCCTTTCACCAATTCACTTCGCTACACAACACAAGGAGAAATCGTTATGTCCGCTTATGCACAAATTTCAGGTCGTTTAGGACAGGAACCGGAACTGCGCTACACCAACAGCGATGTCCCCGTGCTCAATCTTTCTATCGCCAGCAATCGGCAAAAACGCGATACCAACGGCGAAAAAATCAACGTCGCGGATTGGTTTCGCATCACAGTCTTCGGGCGCGATGCCGAGATCATTGCGCAGTACGCCAAGAAAGGCAGCGCGCTCGCTTTCAATGGTCGGTTGCAAACCGATTCGTACACTGACCGCGAAGGCCAACAACGCTCGACGACGTCCATCGTTGCGGATTCGTTCGAGTTTGTCGCCACGCATAAGAAAACAGAAGCGACGTCGGAACAGGAGACAGAAGAGGTCGCAGAACCAAAGCCCACCAAAGGACGCAAGAAACCAGGGAAAGCAAAACCGGATGATAGCGACATCCCATTTTGAGTGCGATCCGTCGAGGAAACCGCGCGCTGGCGACAGCCTTACAGAGTCACAAGTAAGTTGTGGCGCAACGTTCTTGTCGCCATCGTTCTGTTTCTTCATTCGTCCCTCTTAATTGGCGTGGCTCCTCAACCGCAAACAGATTTTGGCTGTCAGTAGACCAGCAAATTCTGTTGGTAAGGAGCCACTCGTATGATCCGCACTGAAAACAAGAAAACCTGGCGCGGCGGAGGCGTGTACATCGGCAGGCCATCGTTGCTGGGGAATCCCTTTTACATCGGCGCGCACGGCACTCGCGACGAAGTCATTGCCCAATATCGCGTCTGGCTGTGGCAGCAGATCAAAGAACAATCCCCAGTTTTTCAGGAACTGCAACGATTAGCGATCCAAGCGCAGCAAGGCGATCTGGTATTACTGTGTTGGTGCAAAGAGTCCGACCGCGAAGTCCCCTGTCACGGCGATATTGTCAAAGCCGCCGTTCATTGGTTGAATGAAAAAGCGCAGTCAATGTGAACCAAAGACGCGATCTTTCATGTTCCCTTCCACGTTCCTGCATTCAATCCGAAAACGGATTCCGAACCGGAACGGAAACCGGAAACGGGTCTGGACTTGATTTTGGTTCCTGAACAGTTTCTGTTCTGACACCGGTTCCATCCTGTTCCTGTCTGTGTTGCCGCCATTGGTAAAAGCCACGATCTGCATCAAACAACCGTTGCATACCGCGATCTACCAATTCGTCTGGCGTCGGTTCCTCGCCCGCCACTTCCTTCACATACAACACATAATCCGCAATCTGGTGCAGCACGTCCTGTCGCAGGCGAAATGACGCTTTCTCATACACGACCCGTTCAAATCTCAGCAAGGGTTTGCGTAACTCTCCATCTATATTCTTTTTTCTCGGCATAAACCGTATTCCTCCAGGTTTTGGGACAAGCGAAATCAGCGTTGATTTCTGTGACGCGTGGCTGATTCGCAAACGCCATGCCACGAGCCACGCCTTCCTGTAGACCGTTGACCAACGATGGTCCAAATCCTCCCTTCCGTTCGCTACCGTCTTTCTCGGCTTTTTGTTTCCTCGCCCAACGCTCTTTTTTCTGGTCAACCTGTTCTTTAATCACGTGGGACAGGATTGGGGCAGGCGGTCAGGTTAACGTCCACTCGTAAAGTACGTCGTGGCAAGAACCTATGCGGTTACTCAGGTTACGAACGCCAAAAACCTCATAAACCTAGCAGCGGAAATCATTGCGCCGACGACAGATCGCCAATAACCACAGCACGGCGCAGGCCAAGACCACACCAAATATTGATCGCGTGACTTTCTGGCGCGCGTTTTGAATGACAGGACATCAAGGAGTTGTCTGTTATGCCCATCAAAGGAAGACCCAGACTTGTTGCCAGCCAGGCCAGCGGCACGAAACTGTTTGTAGATGACCTGCGCGAAGTCATCAAACTTTCGCAAACCGAACCGCGCAAAACCATCAGCGATACGCTCCGCGAACTTGTCCACGAAGCCCTCATCAATCGTCGTCGGCAAGCCTTCCAACGCGACCAGCGTGAGGTTCATCTCACAGAGCAACAAGCAGCGGGAAATGAACTCAAAGAGATCAAATCCCTGCTGGCGAAACTCGCCACGCAGCAACCGCCACTGCAACCGTACTTGACCGAAATTCTCGGCTTCACAATTGCCGCCGAAATGAAGTCGCATCTCCTGCTACAAAACTTTCTGCTCAGTCGTGGTGTGAGTGAAGAAGCCGTTCACAAGCTCGTGACTGACCAGGAAACCCGCAGCCGCCAGCACGTCGAAACCATCCTGCTGACCATACTGCAATCTCCATCCCAGAAGGAGTCGAAATGAGAGTTGTTGTCTCCATCAAAGCCGCGCCCGGTGGCGGCGAGGCCAGTCAAGCCGCACGTTATATTACCTATCGAGATCGTGACGAAGAACGCGAAGGAACCGAACCTCGCAAACTGTTTTCCGAGAAGGAAAACACCTTGAGTTTTTGGCAGGCGGAGCGTGTCTTAACCGCAGGCCGCACGCCGACAAAAGACGAGGTTGCGCATCTCGCAATCAGCTTGAAAGCGGAAGATTTTCAGGCGCTCGGTCGTGATGAAACGACGCGCCAGCAAGCTCTCAAAGAAGTCACGCGCGAGGCAATTGCTGAGATTGCGCAGGAACTCGACGCCGCAGATTTGCGCTGGGTCGCAGGCGTGCATCGCAATACCGAGCATCCACATTTGCATCTGCTCATTCACAAGGATTATGTGACACGCGCAACAGGACAACCGAAGCGGTTCCATCGTCTACCGGAAGGCGCATTGGCTAGTCGTTCGCAGGATGAAAACGGCGGCGAGAAAATCCATCCCGGCAGTTTCAGTCAGGCGTTTGCATTGGCATTAGATCGCGCGCAGGAACGTGTGCGGCAGCAACCGCAACAACGCGAAGAAGCGGGGCCATCCACACGCGCTTTGTCTTCAACGGACGGGCAAAAAACCACGGTAGACAAAAGTGATTCCGCAACTGAACGCTTGCTGGCAGCAGCACAGCGCAATCCTTCTCTGGCCGGACGCGAACTCATCGCGGAGATCATTCTGCGTGGTGTGGAACCAGAGCGAAACGAACGCCCGGCGGCGCGTGATCTGCGCACTGCGTTCCGCACGTCGA
>JAEUQN010000179.1 GCA_016789725.1 Blastocatellia bacterium
ACGATGCCTTTTTCGTGGGCAGCCGCTAAGCCCGCCGCGATTTGCTGCGCATACTCAATCGCCTTACGCACGGGCAACGCGCCAGCTTCTGCATTAGGTGGCAATTGCGCGCGGAGTTCCTCGCCTTCCAGCAATTCCATCACGAGATACGGATTGCCTTCGTGGTTGCCAAAATCATAGATCGTCAAAATGTTGGGATGATTTAACGCCGAAGTTGCCCGCGCTTCCTGCTCGAAGCGGCGCAATCGTTCGGCATCGTGAGCAACTTCGCCGGGCAGGACTTTGATGGCGACTTCGCGGTTCAGACGTGCGTCGCGCGCGCGATAGACTTCGCCCATTCCGCCTTTGCCCAGCGGCGCGAGGATTTCGTAATGATCGAATTGGGTGCTTGGGGCGACGGGCATGCAACATCAGCGTGGCGCAAACTGTCAGTTTGCGTTGCCTCAATACGAAGCCGTTAATAGACAACGACACAAACTGACAGTTTGCGCTACCGTACGGACGCGGCTAACTGCGACCGCGCAGTTGATTGATCTTCGTGGTGAACGCTTCGACGCCGTCTTTTTTGATCGCCAGCGTTTCGACGAATTTCTGTTTGCTCGCGGGGGCCACGGATTTATCGCCGCCAAGATAAGCTGCCATCATCTTGATGGATTGATAGCCGAACTCGTACGGTTGTTGCACGACGGTTGCATAAATTGCGCCATCTTTGATGCCCGCTAACGTGTCGTCTTCTTCATCGAACGCAATGATTTTGACTTTGCCGACTTTGTTGGCTTCTTTGACGGCGCTCAAAATTGCAGGGCCGTTATACGACCAGAGTCCAACCATTCCGGCGATGTCCTGATGTTTGACGAGGGTGTCTGCTGGATTCGCTTTAGCGCGCACGCGGTCCGTGTTGTCGGTGAGCACGTCGAGGATTTTGATGTTTGATCCTTCCAATGCCTTCTTCAATCCTTCGTAGCGTTCCTTCGCATTTTGCGCGTCAATCTGGCCGACAAAAACCATAATGTTGCCGCCCTGAGGCAAGGCTTCTTTTACCAGCTTGCCAGCTTGCTCGCCTGCTGCAACGTTGTTGGTGCCAATGTAAAACGCGCGCTTGCTGTCGGGCGCATCGCTGTCTTGCGTGACGACCAGGGCTTGCGCCGCGACGCGATCCAGCATTTGTTGTTGGTTTTTTGGATCAACGGGGCTGATCGCAATGCCGTCAATGCCTTTGGCGACGAGGTCGTCTACCAGCCGTTGCTGATCGGCGGCAGTGCCTTCATTGATCTTGAATTCGACTTCGGCATCGGGCAATTCGCTGGCAGCTTTTTCGACGCCTTTGCGCGCAATCGTCCAGAAGTCAGAAGGGTTGTTGGTGACAAAAGCAAGGCGGATCTTCTTACCGCCACCTGAAGTGGAAGTGCCGCCTCCACTGCCCGCGTTATTGCAGGATAGAGAAGTGAGCGCGAACGCTGCGAGAAAGAGAATTGAGAGAGACCGGTTGTGACCGGGGATCATAAAGTTAGCCTCCTGTGTTGTGTTGTGAATGCGTATGAAGCGCCGCGATTGTATACGGACTTTATTGAGATGGAAAATGCAGCGGTGGCGCAAACTGTCAGTTTGCGTTTTTTGTTGCTGCCAGCGCGCGCGAAATTTATGCCACATCATTTTACGCAGCGAAATCCGACGTGACTGGCTCCGCTGTCAATCGCGCCTTTGCCCCGCGAACCGACGTGATAGCGCGCACAATATTGATCGCTGCACATCAGCGAGCCGCTTTTTTGCACACGCTTCGGCATACCGGGTTCTTGCGGGTCGTAGCTGTCGGACGGGCCTTGCGGGTTTTTGACCGCTTCTTTCGACGCCACTTTCTCGAAATAATCCGGGCGATACCAATCGGCGCACCATTGCCACACATTGCCGCCGACGTCGTACAGCCCGAACCCGTTTGGCGGAAACGCCGTCACGGGTGAGGTCACGGTTTTGTAACCATCTTCGCCCGAATCGGCTTCGGGGAATTTACCCTGCCAGATATTCGCCGCCCATTTGCCATTGGGTTTGAGTTCGTTGCCCCACGCGAATTTATTGCGATCCAAACCGCCGCGCGCCCCGAATTCAAATTCGGCTTCGGTGGGCAATCGCTTGCCCGCCCATTTGGCATACTCAACGGCATCCAGCCACGCAATATGAACGACGGGATGGTCTTGGCGATCTTTAATACTGCTGCCGGGGCCTTCGGGAGTTTTCCAACTTGCGCCCGGTTGATAACGCCACCAGACATATGCGTTATCGAGCGGAACGGCCTGTTTCGGCGGATTGAAAATCGCGGAACCGGCAATGAGCTTGTCGAGCGGCACGCCGGGAAAATCCTTGGGATCGGGTTTACGTTCGGCAATCGTTTTGTACCCGGTCGCGGCCACGAATTTGGCAAACTGCGCATTGGTCACGGGCGTTTTGTCCATCCAATAGCCGTCCACATACACCAGATGCACCGGCTCCGCATCCGGCATCTCGCAATCATCGCAGCCCATCCAGAACGTTCCTCCCGGAATCCAGACCATTCCTTCGGGCGCGGGACCGGGCGGCGGAGTTTGGTTAAGGCTGGCCTGCGCTGCGCTCGCTGCGTCCGGTTGTTTGTTGGTAGCCTGATGCGATGCGTGCGTCTCCGCGATCTTGACGGGTTGGTTCTGTGAGGAGCACGCGCCGAAAATCGCTACCAATAGCAACAGGCTCGGAAGAGATAAAAATCGCATAGTAGTCTCAATTGATAGAAAGGGAATCCAGCGACGAATCATCCCATTTCGACCTTCTTTTGCGCAACCCACACGGGTGAAATACCTCTCATCACGATGGGATTTATCCGCTTATTTACATTATTTATTTGATTTATGATTCTGGAAAGATCATAAATAGCATCGTGAGACGTCTCACAGATGCAAAGGCAGTAGTTCAATTCATCAAGACAGGAATAGTTATATGGCACGAACGCTTTTCGACAAGATTTGGGAACGGCATGTCGTTCATCAGGAAGAAGGCAAACCCGCGATCCTCTACATTGATTTGCACCTTGTCCACGAGGTCACCAGCCCGCAGGCTTTCGAGGGCTTGCGGCTTAGCAATCGCCCGGTGCGCCGCCCGGAGCGCACGGTGCTGACCGTGGATCACAACATTCCGACGTGGAGCCGGTCGCTCCCCGTCACCGATCCAGTGTCCAAACAGCAAATTGATACGCTCGAAAAAAATGCGGCGGACTTTGGGCTGCGTATTTACAGCCTGAACAGTGTGCAACAAGGCATTGTTCACGTCATCGGGCCAGAACTCGGCTACACACAACCGGGCATGACGATTGTGTGCGGCGACAGTCACACTTCAACCCACGGCGCGTTCGGTGCGCTGGCTTTTGGAATTGGCACGAGTGAAGTCGAACACGTATTGGCGACGCAATGTTTGCAGCAATCGAAAGCCAAATCATTTCGCATTACGGTGGATGGCACGTTGCCTGTCGGCGTGACGGCAAAAGACATTATCCTGTACATCATTCGCACGATTGGCACGGATGGTGCGACGGGCTATGTCATCGAATACGCGGGCGAAGCGATTCGTAATCTCTCGATGGAAGAGCGAATGACCGTTTGCAATATGTCCATCGAAGCGGGCGCGCGTGCGGGATTAATTGCGCCGGATGAAAAAACATTCGTGTATTTGCAGGGGCGCGAATTCGCGCCGCAGGGCGAAGCGTGGGAAAAGGCTGTGGCCGATTGGCGCACCTTGCCGACCGAAGACGGTGCGGTATTTGATCGGGAATTGCACATTGATGCTTCGCAATTGGTTCCGCAAATCACGTGGGGAACCTCGCCGGGAATGGTGGCCGACATTACGGGGCAGGTTCCCGACCCCGAAGCGATGCCCGACGAGAATTCCAAAAAGGCAGCCCGGCGCGCACTCGAATATATGGGCCTGACGGCTGGCACACCGCTGGAAGAAGTGGCGATTGACCGCGTCTTTATTGGTTCCTGTACGAATTCGCGGATTGAAGATTTACGTGCCGCCGCCGCTGTTGCTAAGGGCCGCAAGGTTGCCGCGAACGTCAATGCGATGGTCGTTCCCGGCTCACAGGCCATCAAACATCAGGCCGAAGCTGAAGGCCTCGACCAGGTTTTCACCGAAGCAGGGTTTGATTGGCGCGAATCAGGTTGTTCGATGTGCCTTGCCATGAACCCCGATGTTCTGAGTCCGGGGGAGCGTTGCGCTTCGACCTCCAATCGCAATTTTGAAGGACGTCAGGGCGCAGGCGGTCGCACGCATTTGGTCAGCCCGGCAATGGCCGCTGCAGCGGCCATTGCCGGGCATTTTGTTGATGTCCGCAACTTTTAAGACCACTTTGGATTTTAGATTTTGGATTCCGGCTGTCAGTCTGATTCCGAACGTCTTCAATCTAAAATCCAAAATCTAAAATCCAAAATCCTATGAAACCATTTACCATTCACACAGGCATCGTTGGCACTTTGGATCGCGTGAACGTTGACACGGATCAAATCATCCCCAAACAATTTCTCAAGCGGATCGAACGAACCGGCTTTGAAGACGCGCTGTTTTTTGACTGGCGTTTCAATGCGGATGGTTCGTTGAACCCGGAATTTGAATTGAATCAGCCGCGTTTTGCGGGCGCTTCCGTGTTGCTGGCGCGGGCGAATTTCGGTTGTGGCTCGTCGCGTGAGCACGCTCCCTGGGCGTTGGATAATTACGGCTTCCGCGTCATCATTGCGCCGTCGTACGCCGACATCTTTTTCAATAACTGCTTCAAGAACGGAATGCTGCCGATTCGGCTTTCCGAAGAGCAAATTGAAGAATTGTTCCAACGCACGAAGGCGCGCGAAGGTTATCAACTGACGGTGGATTTAGCGCAACAAACGATCACCGATAGCGAAGGGTTGAGCATTAGCTTCGAGGTAGATTCGTTCCGCAAACATTGTTTGCTGAATGGATTGGATGACATTGGATTGACATTGCAACACGAAGATAAGATCGCCGCTTTTGAAGCCAGACGCGCCGCTGTATAAGTGGAAGCACCGGGCAGGATTTACAGGATTCAACGGATTGGATTCTGTATAGCGGTTTTCAGACGACCGAGTAGACAGGCGTTAGAGTCCCGGCTATATCTTGTTCATCGTGTAAATCCTGTCTATATTGCTTCCCGATGTCTGAATTACTTCCCACGTATGGCGAATTTGCACGGATGCTGTATGCGACGTGCATTATTTCTGATCCCTGGATCGCGGGCAAAGAACGCTTTCGCCTCAATGGGGTCATCCTCAGCGAAGAGCAAGCCTCCCAACTAAATCAAGCGGCGGAACGCATCGGCTACATCTACCACGAACTGACGGAAATCGTCTGGGCGCGCCCCGAATTGCTCGATGAATTTTACGAACTCACGCCATATCAAAAAGCGATGTGGTTGGAATCCGAAGGCCGTTGGCACGGTATCGCAAGAATTGATTTGTTTCTTTGCACAGACGGCACGATCAAGAGTTGCGAGATGAATTCGGACACGCCATCGGGTGAAGCCGAGGCCGTTTTGCTCAATGAATTGCTGCATCCATTTCACCCCGAAACACGCAATCCCAACGTAGATTTGCCGGAACGGTTTTGGCAAATGCTGGTCAAAAGTGACCGCGCGACCGGGCGACAAAACGCCGGGGCGCGGCTGCAATCGGTAGCCATTATTTACCCGACGGACCTGCCCGAAGATTTGAGCATGATTGCGATGTATCGGCAGTGGCTGGAAGCGCGCGATTGCCGTGTGGTGATTGGCTCGCCGTACAATTTGAATCGAGATGCGGAAGGTCGCGTCACGGTGCTGGGGAATCAGGTTGACCTGATCGTTCGGCATTACAAAACCGATTGGTGGGGCGAACGTGAAATCATTTGGACGAACCAGCAACCGTTTCTGGATGCTGACCCGTTGCACCGTGAATTGATGCTTTTGCTGGCGGCGGAATACGAACATCAGGTGACGGTCGTGAACCCGTTCGGTTCAGTGCTGACGCAAAACAAACTTTCGATGGCCTTAATGTGGGAGAGACAGGACCTCTTTTCCACGCAGGCGCAAACCTGGATTCAAACCTACATTCCTGAAACACGACGATTGACGTCCTTTGATCTCTCTACGGATTTTTCGCGGCTCAACCGCGATGAATGGGTGCTGAAATCTGCCTATGGATGCGAAGGTGATTCGGTTGTGGTGGGGTGTTTTGCCAAACCAAATGATTGGCAATTGGCTTTGACGACGGCGATTCCACGACATTGGGTGGCGCAACGGTATTTCGAGGTCGCACCGCTGGAAGATGGAATGCTCCCTAACTACGGAGCCTATTTGATTGGTGGGGAAGCGGCAGGTTTTTACACGCGCCTTTCCGCCAAAAGCACTGATTACACGTCTGTGACGACGCCTACGTTTGTTCGCTGACCCTTCTGTCAAAATCGGTCAAATTGATTTTTCATTTGACTCCCACCCCTGTTTTAGCGAAGATTTGCCAGCGTAAACCCAGTGGATAAAATGACTTTAGTTGCTCTCACGTCAACTTCACCTGAAAACGATTAAAGTTATAACTATCAATTCGATCCTCAATCAGTCTTCGAGCAAGATTGGTTTTTTAGACAAAGCTCGTATCTCTCAGACATCGAGAGCCACATTCAAAACGCTCACGCCGTCCGTTATAGAACTTATCAGTGATTAATCTGACGGCTCCAAATTTGATTCCCCCATCCCGCATGTTGCCCCAGCGACGTCGTATGGTGCTTGACGATCTGAAGTATTGCTGACCCCGGCCCCTCGCTGCTTCAGGCTTCGTTCAGAAATTGGTGGTTTATGAAAAAGACTAAGACCTCACTGCGCTCCGTTTCCCTCTTTTTGCTGATTCTCCTGGCGATCAGTCTGATTTCTCTCGCTGCTGCCGACCACTTTCGTGCTACTGCTTTGGCCCATCTCACTCAACTCCGATTTTCTGCCAGCCCCGCGTTAACTATTCCCCCGATGATGCAAGCGGGCGGCAATTGTTCCAGCTTTGGCTTTACGTATGGGCGTGGGTTTGCGCCTGACCCGGCAACCGAAGCGCGTCCGATTTCTGTCGTCTCCGGTGATTTCAACAAAGACGGTAAAACGGATTTGATTGCGGCGAATTTATTTGGCAACAGTATTTCGGTCGTTTTAGGAGATGGTGCGGGTGAGTTTGGCGTGGCTACCAATATCCCTGTGGTTGGCGATGGGCGCGGCGCTCCCGCCGGTTTGGCCGTCGGCGATTTCGACGGCGACAGCAACCTTGATCTCGTCGTAGCGATTGAATACAACCCCGGACGCGTTTTTGTAATGAGTGGCAATGGGGCCGGGAGTTTCACTGTAACCGGGATGCTGGACGCGGGCGTGGTGACCACCGCCGTTGCCGTGAGCGATTTCAATGGTGACAGCAAACCAGACATTGCCGCCGTCAACAAAGGCGACGCCGGAGCTTCGTTGCCCGGCACCGTTTCAGTCTTTCTCAACAACGGCTCCGGTGGCTTCGGCGCGCCGTCTACTTTGACGCCGGGGACCACGCCCGTGGCGCTCACGGTCGGCGAATTCACGGGCGATACGAACAGCGACATCGTCGTTGTGAACAGTGCTTCCAACAACATCTCGCTTTTTACCAACACGGGCGGCGGCGCATTTGGCGCGGCGACCACCATCGCGGTTGGAACCAATCCGAACGGGATTGTCGCAGGCTTTTTTAATAACGACACGCGGCTTGATTTAGCGGTCGCCAACACGGGCAGCGACAACGTTTCGATTCTGTTTGCCAACGGTTCAGGAGGCTTTGGGGCCGCGACGAATTTCGCTGGTGGACTGACGCCCTTTGGCATCATCACCAACGATTTCAATGGAGATGGCAAAGCGGATTTGGGCGTCTCCAACGGCTTCGCCAATCAGGCATCTGTGTTACTGAACGACGGCTCTGGTGGTTTTGCTGCGCCGCAAACAACGACCGTGGGATCGCAGCCGCTTTCACTCGTCTCTGGCGATTTCAATGCGGATACGAAAGCGGATTTGGCCGTGGCGAATAGCTCGTCCAATAATATTTCTATCCTGCTCGGTAAAGGCAACGGTACGTTTGGCAGCACAACATTTTTATTCAATGATCCGCGCGCCGTTGTCATCGAAGACTTCAATAAAGACAATCGCGCCGACCTCGCTGTCACCAATTTCGGCGGCGATAAAGTCACCGTGTTTCTGGCCGATAACAGCGGTGGTTACAGCATTCCCAATGAATTCACGGTCGGCATCAAGCCGATTTCGATGACGTCCGGCGATTTCAATGCCGATGGCAATGTGGATTTAGCCATCGCCAACAACGGCTCGGCGAATGTTTCGATTTTGCTCGGCAATGGCGCGGGCAGCTTTGCCGCTGCGGCGAATTTTACCGTCGGCACCCAACCCACCTCGATTGCCAGCGGCGATTTCAACAAAGACAACAAACTTGATCTCGTTGCCACGAATGACGCGGGGAATAATCTGTCGTTGTTGACTGGGATCGGCGATGGAACGTTTGCGACGACGGGTTCATTCGCAACCGGTACGCGTCCCACCTCCGTTGATGTGGATGATTTCAATGGCGATGGCAATCTGGATGTCGCCGTTGCCAATCAAGCTTCCAGTTTCGTTTCGATTTTGCTCGGCAACGGTGCGGGCAGCTTTTCTACCGGTACGAACGTCAATTTGCCCGGCGGTAGCAACGGCGCGTCGGTTACGACGAATGATTTGAATAAAGACGACAAAACGGACCTGGTGGTCTCGCTGGATGCGTCCAATCAATTGGCGGTGGCGCTGGGTAATGGCGATGGGACGTTTGCCGCGCCGACCACTGTCAACATTGGTGGAACGAATCCGACCGAAGTGATCGTGAACGATTTCGATGGTGATTCCAAGGCGGATTTAGCGGCTACGAACAACGGAAATGATTTCGTTTCGCTATTGCGCGGCAAAGGCGATGGCACATTTGAGTCCGCCAAGAACTTCAGCACCGGAGTTGGGCCGGTTTCTCTGACCGATGGTGATCTGAATAATGACAATCGCGTAGATTTAGCCGTCGTCAGTTCGACCGCCAACAGCATGACCTTGCTGCTGAATACCTGCGCCAATACCCCGCCGAGCATTACGCCTGCGGCCACCTTGACGCGCACGCAAGGCGGCACCGCGATCAACAGCACGATTGCAACCGTCAGCGATTTAGAAACGGCGGCGGGCAATCTGATGGTTTCCGCGTTTCCGCCCGCTGTCGTCACGTTCAGTAATGTCACCAATACCAACGGCACGATCAAGGCCGATATTTCGGCGGAATGCTCGACCCTGCCGGGCGATAAAATCGTGACGTTGGAAGTGGTGGATGCGAATGGTTTGTCAACGCTGGCGACGATCATCGTGAACGTCACCGTCAACACTGCGCCTGGGTTAGGGAATTACACGAACCTGGAGGTCGTCAGCGGTACATCACGCAACTTTACGCCCAGTGCTGTGCCTGCTGACAACGGAACGGTCGCTACTGTCACCGCTGTTTCCAATACTGCCGGATTCACCGGGACGTTCAGCGTTAGCCCCACGACAGGTGTCTTGACCGTCAATAACGCGGGACCTGCCGGGACGTATGATTTGACGTTGACGGCAACGGATAACTGCGGTCTGACAGCGACCAGAAATGCACAGCTCAAGGTGGTCGCGCCGTTGGTTATTACTTCGCTTGATCCTGCGACGAAGCAGGCGCAGAGCGGGGAATTCACGCTGATGGTCAATGGCAGCGGCTTCACCACGAATTCCAAAGTGCTGTGGAATGGAACGGAGCGCGGAACTACCTTTGGTTCGGCGACGAAACTCTCGGCGACGATTCCGGCAACCGACCTCAATCTCAATGCTGCCGGTTCCGCCAATATCACTGTGACTGATCCTGTGGCTGGTGGTCTCATTTCCAACACGGCGACGTTCAATATCACCGCGCCGAATCCTGTTCCTGCGATCACGACGCTCAATCCCAGTACGGTATTGGCTGGTGATGCGGGCTTCATGTTGACAATCAACGGCAGCAACTTCCTTAACAATTCCGTGGTGAAATTCAATGGCGCGGATCGTACGACAACGTTTGTTTCGGCGACAAGTTTGACGATCAATGTCACGGCGGCAGAGTTAGCGAATCCGGGTTCGGCGACCATCAGCGTCTTCAATCCCGCGCCGGGCGGCGGTACTTCCAACGCCGTGAGTTTGCCGATCAATAATCCGGCTCCGGGCGCGATTACGCTCAATCCTACGTCGGCGATTGTCGGCGGGGCGGCAACTTTACTGACGGTCAACGGTACGGGGTTCCGACCGGATTCCGTGATTCGTGTGAACGGCAATGACCGCACGACGACGGTCGTTTCAACGACGCAATTGACAACGCCATTGACGGTGGCGGATTTAGCCAACGCTGGCACTTTGAAGATCACGGTCAACACACCGCCGCCCGGTGGTGGTTTGTCGCCCGAAGCCAATTTCATCGTCAATAATCCAGCGCCAGTTTTGACGACGCTTGATCCGGCGCTGGCGTTGGCGGGGAGCGCAGCCTTTACACTCAAGATCAATGGCACCGGCTTCATTGCGGCTTCACAAGTTAAATTCAATGGTACAGATCGCGCGACGACGTTGGTGAGTGCGACGCAATTGACGATTGCGGTGACTGCCGCCGACATTGCCAACACAGGTTCGATTACGATTGCGGTGGTCAATCCAACGCCGGGCGGCGGCACGTCAAATCAACTGACTTTACCCATCAATAATCCCGCGCCGACGCTGACGAGTTTGGCTCCAAGTGCAACGCTGGTCGGCAGCGCGGCGACACTTGTGACATTGACTGGCACGGGGTTCCGACCCAATTCCATTGTGAAGGTGAACGGCACAGACCGCACGACGACGTTTGATTCGGCGACGCAATTGAAGACGACGTTGACCGTGGCTGAGTTGGCAAATGCGGGGACGCTGCAGCTTTCGGTGTTTACGCCAACGCCGGGCGGTGGTACTTCGCCGGAACTTACTTTCACGATTAACAATCCTGTGCCCACGTTGACGAGCCTGAATCCGGCGACGGCAACGGCGGGCGGCGCAGCGTTTAGCTTGACGGTGAATGGCACCGGCTTTGTTGCGGGAACGGTCGTGAAATTCAATGGAGCAGATCGCGCGGCAGCGATTGTCAACGCTGCGCAACTGACGATTGCGGTGACTGCTGATGACATCAAGAATGCTGGCTCGGCGAAAATCAGCGTCTTCAATCCAACGCCTGCGGGTGGCACTTCAAACGAATTGACGTTGCCCATCAACAATCCCGCGCCGATTCTGACCAGCGTTGATAAACCGACGATCATCGCAGGCACGGGCGCGACGGTGCTGACGATAACGGGCAGCGGGTTCCGCCCCGATTCGGTGGGGCGTGTGAATGGCACAGACCGCGCGACGACCTTTGTTTCAGCGACGGAATTGAAAGTGGCGTTGCTCGGTTCTGACGTCGCCAGTGGCAGCCTGTTGAAGCTCACAGTGTTTACGCCAACGCCGGGCGGTGGTACTTCGCCGGAACTGACCGTGACGGTGAATAATCCCGCGCCCACTTTGACCAGCCTCAGTCCGAATGCCGCCTTCAAAGGTGATCCCGCGTTTGCGTTGACAGTCACGGGGACGAATTTCGTTCCAACTTCGGTGGTGCGCTGGAATGGCGCAGATCGTGTGACGACGTTTGTTTCGTCTACGCAATTGAAAGCGGCGATTTTGAATAGTGATCTGGCCACCGATGGAATGATTGATGTGACGGTCTTCAATCCCGTGCCAGGCGGTGGCGCGAGCAGTGCCGCGAAATTCGCGGTCAATCCGTTGACAGGATTTGAAGCCGATCTCTCGCCGCGCCCGAAGGGCGACAACAAGGTTTCGATTGCGGATTGGGTGCTGATCGGACGAATGGCGAGCGGTTTGGATTCGCCACAGGATAGCAGCGAATTCCAGCGGGCTGACGCGGCTCCGCTTTCGACGTTTGGTGACGGCAAAATCACGATTGCGGATTGGGTTCAGGCCGGGCGGTTCGCCGTCGGACTTGATCCCATTATGCCAGCGCAAGGCCCCAGCCTGCCCGCCTCGAATGTAGAGGCCGCCGCCTGGCAAGCGAAGGCCGCCGCCTTTGCCGAAGCACAACCTGAATTGACGCGTGTCGTTCGCGCTCGCAATGCTGAATTTACGCGCGGCGCGCTCAATGCTTTGCCGATTGAATTGGACGCGCAGGGCAATGAAAACGGGGTGTCGTTCAGCTTGAACTTTGATCCTCGGTCGTTGCTGTTCTCGCATGCTGTTGCCCCCGAAGGCTGGACGATCAACGTCAATCGTGACCAACTCCGACAAGGACGGTTGGGATTAATGTTGGCGATGAGTGCGGGAATCGTAGCAAAACAAGGCCGACAGCCCATCATTACAGCCTATTTCGCGCCGCTCGGCGGAACCGAAGCGGCAACCACGGAGATCACCTTTGACGATCAGGTGTTCGCGCGTGAAATCGCGGATGTCGCTGCCGCGTTATTGCCAAAAGCCACGTATGAAAAAGCGACGGTCACGATTCACGGACGCGGCATCACGAACGTGCGAGCCGCGAGCTATGTGGGGCCAGAGGTCGCGGGCGATTCGATGGCGTCGGCTTTTGGCGTTGATTTAGCGACCGAAATCGCGGCGGCTGTCGCTGCGCCGCTGCCGGAATCATTGGCTGGCACCAGCGTCAACATTACGGACAGCAAAGGTGTGACCAAGGCGGCATCATTGTTCTTTGTTTCGCCGACGCAGGTGAATTACCTGCTTCCTGACGGCCTCGCAGAAGGCTTGGCACAAGTTACAATCACGAATCGCAACGGCATTGCCTCGCGTGGTTCGGTCCAAATTGCGACGACTGCGCCAAGTATTTTTTCGGCAGATGCCAGCGGAAAGGGATTGGCTGCGGCTGATGTCGTGCGCGTTCTGCGCAATGGTCAACAGCTTTGGGAACGCACCTCCCGCTACGATGCCAATACCAATCAGGTGATTGGTATGCCCATTGATTTAGGGCCGGAACGCGGCCAGGATTCCGACCGGATGTATTTGATTTTGTACGGGACCGGATTGCGCCAACGTGCCGCTTTGAATCAGGTGAAGGTGAAGCTCGGCGATATTTATGTACCCGTCGAATATGCCGGAAAACAAGGTGGCTATGCCGGACTTGACCAGATCAATGCTTTGATCCCGCGCCAATTGATCGGGCGCGGCGAGGTCACTGTCGAAGTGTTGGTGAATGGTCAGGCGGCGAATCCCGTGAAATTACAGATTCGGTAATTGGTGGTCAGTGGGCGGTGGTCAGTGATCGGTAAAATATCTTGCCAGCCACTTAGCTACCAACCACCAGCCACCTCTAATTACTACTTTTTCTCACTACTCCGAAATAAGCACATCTGCCTCACGCAGAATGAACAAGTGAATGGAATGAGCAATCGGTCAGTGCTTGCTGACGATTGCCCTTTATCAACCAGAAACCGATGCGTAAGAAAACGAACTCGCTGTTTAGCTCGTTATTGACACGGAAGTTCGTGTTTCTGTTTGCACCGTTGTTCCTGGTTGCGGTTTGGGGATACGCCGCCCTGCGTCAACCCCAAGCCAAGGCTGCTGCTCGTGCGGTTCCTCAGGCCAGCGATGCCCTCTGGCAGGATGTGAATCGGACGTCCATTCCGAATTATGAATCAATTGGCGCGACTGTTCCCCGTGCGGCGCGCACGCTTCGATTAAATCGAACGACTTTAACGCGGACGCTCACGAAAGCGCCGCTGAATCTAAAGGAACAAACCCATGAAACACTACTTTCGCTTCCGTTACCTGATGGCGGTTTTGCTCAATTTCGGCTTGAAGCTTCACCTGTTTTACCTGCGCCGCTCGCCGCAAAATTCCCCGACCTTCAAAGTTATCGCGGAGAGGCAGTCGGCCTAGCGGCTACGATGCGATGCGATTGGTCGCCGCGCGGTTTTCACGCGACCATTTTGCAGGGCAATCGGCTCATCAGTATTCATCCGGTCAGCGCCGAAACCATCGAACATTATGTTAGCTATGACACCGCCGCGCCGCGCCGCGAGGCCGAGCAATTGTTTTGTCTGGTCAAAGATGACCTTCGCCGCCAGGAAGCGGTGCCGACATCTGCACCTGCTGCGTTGACTTCAGGCGCAGTGCTGCGTACCTATCGGATTGCCATTGCGACTACGCAGGAATACACCAACGCGGCGATCCTGGGGGGCGGAACCGTGGCGAATACGATGGCTTCGCTGACAACGTTTCTGAACGCCGTGAATGTAATTTACGAGCGTGAACTGGCAATTCATTTTGTCCTCGCGCAGGACAACGACAAGGCCATTTATACGAGCGAGCCAGACCCGTTCACCAACGGCGATGCCAACCAGATGTTGACGCAAGTGAACGCCGCACTGAAAGACAAAGTCGGAGAGAGTAAATACGATCTCGGTCATGTTTTGGGAACGGGCGGTGGCGGTGTTGCGGGATTGGGAGTTGTTTGTCAGGCCAATAATAAGAGTTTGGGTGTGAGCCTGGTGAGTCCGAGTGAACCCGTGGGGACAGGCTTCGGATTGCAAACGCTGTTGCATGAAATCGGGCATCAATTCAGCGCCACGCATACCTTCAGTGCGTCCTGCGATAACAATCGCAGCGATGCGACGGCCTATGAATCCGCGAGTGGCTTGACGATTATGTCGTATGCCGGAGCGTGCAATCCTTCGATTGTCAGCAGTGCCGCCACACATTTTCACAGTGCCAGCATCAGTCAGATGCTGGAATTCATCGGCGACGAAACCACTGGCGGCGGTTGTGGCCTGACCGCGCCGACGGGCAACAATACACCGTCCCTCAACCCCGGCATTGCCTTCACGATTCCCAAGCAGACGCCGTTTGTTTTGACGGCCACCGGCAGCGATGCGGACGCCAGCGATTTTGCGAACCTGACCTATTCCTGGGAGCAGGTTGATGCGGGGGCAACGCCGCCGTATGCGAACGCGACCGGGCCGTTATTTCGCCCCTTCAATCCGACCAGTAACCCGACGCGATATTTCCCCAGCCTGACCTATATTCTCAACAATGCGAACGTGCCTCCGGCGACGGTCGGTGGATTGGAGACGGCTGAGAATTTGCCGACTGCCGGACGCGCCATGAATTTCAATAGCATTGTCCGGGACAATCGCGGCGGCGTGGCAATTGAACCGATCACGATTACTGCCGCTGATTCCGGGCCTTTTGTAGTGACGCAGCCCAGTACAGCAGTGTCGTGGACCGGGGGGACCACGCAAATGGTGATGTGGAGCGTGAACGGCACGAACGCCGCGCCTGTGAACTGTCAAACGGTTCGCCTCACGTTGTCTACGGATGACGGGCAAACCTTTCCGTATGAGCTGAGCAATGATGCGCCGAACAATGGCTCAGCCAATGTGACGATTCCTTTGGGGTTGTACTCCACGAAAGCACGCGTCAAAGTCGAAGCCGTAGGCAATATTTTCTTTGATGTGTCCGATACAAATTTCACGGTTTTGCCGGGCGACGGGTGCGCCGCAATCAGTGGGATCAATCCGTTGATTGGGACGACTGGCACCTCAATCACGATCACTGGGCTGGGGTTCACCGGAGTGACTGGCGTGACATTTTCGGGTGGGGTAGA
>JAEUQN010000017.1 GCA_016789725.1 Blastocatellia bacterium
GGATTCAAGAGCGCAGTTCGCCCGCGCAGATTTCCTTCACGCAAACGCTCTACCCAGTGCTGGAAAAAGCTGCCTGCCGTTCGTGTCACAGCGCCGATGGCGTCGCGTCTGCTACGCGATTGGTCTTTCCTGAAGCCGATGCCAACCCCGCACAAATCGAAGCATTCGGCCTGTCGCTCGCCACACTCGCAGATCGCAACAATCCGGCAGAATCGTTGCTACTCAAAAAGCCCACAAACCGCATCGCACACGCGGGCGGGCAACGCATCAAGCCGGGCAGCGCAGACGAAAAGGCATTGCAAGCGTGGGTCGAACGGTTGGCAAAACTCACGCCCGAAGAACTCGCGCGCGCAATGAAAACGCGCGAAGAACATAATGCCGCGCGGCCTTCCATTGCCTTGCGACGATTGACGCATAGCCAATACAACAACACGATCCGCGATTTGCTGAACGATCAAAGCGCGCCCGCGAATCAATTTCCACCCGAAGATTTTCTGAACGGCTTCAAGACGCAGTACCAAGCGCAAACCTTATCGCCATTGCTTGTCGAAGCCTACAGCACCGCCGCCGAACGCCTCGCGCGCAATGCGTTTCTGGGCGGGGATCGGCGCTCACTTGTTCCGTGCAAGCCATCGGCAATCTGTCGTACACGCTTCATTCGTGAATTTGGGCTGAAGGCATTTCGTCGCCCGCTCGAACCCGAAGAGCAAAAACGCTACGAAACACTGTTTGCGAGTGAAACGGATTTTTACCAAGGCGCGCAACTTTTCGTCGAAGCGATTCTGCAATCGCCCGCGTTTCTGTTTCGCTTGGAAGAAACGACCAACCCGAAATGGAAGCCTTATGTGACGGCAAGCCGCTTGGCTTACACGCTCTGGGACACGATGCCGGATGAAGCGTTGTTGGCGAGCGCCGCGCGCAATGAATTCAATACGCCACAAGCTGTCGAAGCCATCGCACGACGAATGCTGAACGATCCGCGCGCACAACAAGCCTTGAATGAATTCGTGTCGCAATGGCTGCGCTTTGATCGTTTGTTGACCGCAGGCAAAGACCGCCGCCGCTACCCGAACTTCAACCGCGAAACCGCCTTTGCGATGACCGAAGAAGCGCGCACGTTCATTGCTGATCTGGTTTGGAATGACCGGGATTTTACGCAGATTTTTACGGCGGATTACAGCTTTGCGAATGCCGATCTCGCTGCGATTTACAGTGTGCCTGCGCCTGCGAAGGAATTCGACCGCATTTCGTTTCCAGCCAATTCAGAACGCACCGGATTGCTGGGGCAAACGTTGTTTTTGGCCTTGACCGCGAAACCGGATGACACGTCAATCACGGCGCGCGGCCTTTACATCCGTGAACAGTTTCTTTGCCAGCACGTCGCCGAACCACCGCCCGGCGTGAACACGAATCTGCCCGACATCACCGAAGCGAAACCACAAACCAATCGTGACCGCATGCGCGAACACGTCACGAATCCAAGCTGCGCAACCTGTCACAATTTGATTGATCCGATTGGATACGGCTTTGAAAAATTCGATGCGATTGGCGCGCGCCGCGAATCGTTCAAGCTGCGAATCTTCGGTGCGTATGACGGCGGGCATAACACGTCGCAGCCGAAAATGCTCGACTTGCCGTTGGATACTTCGGGCTTTGTGGCGGGCTTGCCGAATTCACGCTTTACGAATCCCCGTGAACTCGGCACTGTGTTGGCACGGTCGTCTGCTTGCCAGGAATGTCTCGTCAAGCAATATTTCCGCTACACTGCCGGACGCCTGGAAACGGCAGCGGATCGCGCGCTGATTCGGCAAGTCACGCAGTCATTTCAGCAGTCGCAATTTCGCTTCAAAGAGCTTATGATTTCGCTCGTTCGGGCGAGAGAGTTTGCCAATTTTTAGAACCACGGAGGACACGAGGAACACGGAGAAAAAGCAAGACAAGATGGACAGGATTGAGCTTGTAAATCTTGTCGCAAATCTTGTTCATCCTGTCTAAAAAACTCTGTGTTCTCCGTGCTCTCCGTGGTTCAATCATCTCATCGGAGTGCTGTATGTCACACGTCATCACCAAACGCCACCGCTTTTCGCGCCGCAATTTTCTCAAAGGGTTGACCGCTGCTGGAACCGCAATTCAAGTCGGCCTACCGCCACTCGTGGCGATGTTCAATGCGCACGGAACGGCCTATGCCGAAGGCGCGATTGAAAGCCGCTTCGTGCTGTGGTTCAACGGCAACGGCATTCCCGAACGCTATTGGATTCCGGCGGAAACGGGCGAGCACTATCGAATGACGCCGTGCCTGCAACCGCTCGCGCCGTTTCGCAAAGACATTCACGTCATCAGCGGACTCGACAACGCCGCCGCCGCGATTCCCGGCCCTGGTAATGGGCATCACAAATCTATGAGCGGCCTTGTGAGTTGCACAGCTTTCACGGGACGCGGCACGGCTGGCCCTTCGATAGATCAGGCGATTGCGGCAAAGCTCGGAGGCGAACCCCGCTTTCGTTCGCTGCAAATCGGCGTGTCGCAGGAATCGTTTGGCGAAAGCATTCAGCGCAACATGAGTTGGGCCGGATACGAACGCGCGCTGCCGCCCGAAATGATTCCGCACAAATTGTTCGACCGCTTGTTTGGCAAGCGCGAAGAAGGCTGGGTCAATCGCAAACGCTCCATCCTCGACGCCGTGCGCACCGATGCCACTGCGCTGAAAAAACAATTGCCCGCCGACGATCAAGCGCGCGTCGAAGAACATCTCGCTGGCATCCGCGACCTCGAACGCGCCATCGCCGGATTGCCGCCCGAATACAGTCGCGTAGACCCGCCCGATTTCGACGGCGATATGAAAGACTGGCCGCGCATCGCCAAGCTGCAAAGCGATCTGCTCGTGCAAGCTTTAGCCACACGGCAAACGCGCGTTGCGTCATACATGCTCACGAAATGTCAGGGGCTGTCGCGCTTTCCGTGGTTAGGCTTCACCGCCGCGCGCCATCACGATTACACGCACGCCGACGGCAAAGCGCCCGGCGCAGACGGAGCCGACGGCCAGCGCGTCCTGCGCGACATCTGCCGCTGGCACGCCGAAGAATTTTCATACTTACTCGCCCGCCTGAAATCCATTCCCGAAGGCGACGGCACACTGCTCGATCATTGTTGTTTGGTCTATGTTCACGAACACGCCGAAGCCAATCCGCACAAGAATCACGGGCTGGGCTTGCTTGTGGCCGGACACGCAGGACGATTGGCAACAGGGCGGCATTCGCGAATGGAAGGGACCTTTGGCGATTTGTATTGGACGCTGGCGGATGAGGTGATGGGCGTGGGCTTGGGCAAGTTTCCAACAGCGACGAAGAAGTTGAGCGGGTTGGTAGCGTAAAGAAATTCAGGCAATTTTAGGCAAAGAGGAGTTGGTTGTGAGTGACGACTTTTGGGACGATTCAGACGAGTTCACCGGGCCATCGTTATCTGCGGAAATAATAGGGACTGCCGAGGCATCGTTAGGATACAAATTGCCTGCGTCTTACATAAAATTGCTCCAAATTCGGAACGGTGGTACGCCCAATCGTTGTTGCTTCCCAACCAATGTGCCGACGTCGTGGGCAGATGATCATATTGAGATTTGTGGCATACGCGGTATTGGCGGAATGTGGGGAATAGACGCTGAAGAGCTTGGGAGCAAGGCGATGATTCAGAATTGGGGATACCCAGACGTAGGAATTGTGATTGGTGAAATGCCCTCGGCTGGACACGATACCGTCATGCTGGATTACAGCCTTTCCGGGCCGCAAGGGGAGCCGCGTGTTATTCATGTCGAAACTGAAAACACCGCACCGACTGTTTTAGTCCTTGCGCCTGACTTCGCTACGTTCTTCGCTACGTTCATTGATGGTTTGGTTAGTTGCGGACAATTTGAGATTGAGAATTGAAACACTGCTTTGCCCGCCACACTCCCCCACCACTATTCCCGCCCAAGCCCTCTTACACAAATGGATAGAAATGGATATTCATGGCTCGAAACGGACAGAGAAATGGATATAGCTTGAGCTTGACCGTTCTGAAAATCTCGGCGGTAATGCTGTGGCTGAGGACGAAGTCTTCTCAATGGCTGGGCATAAATGAACAACAGGCAGCGGCAGAAAAATATATTCTGCTGCTGCCTGTTTCTGCTCCGATAGGGAGGAGCAACTTAAAAGTTATTGCTGTTGCTGTGGGTGCAACTGACTGGTTGCACTTGTCGTGTTACTCGAAAGCCCTTTGCTGACCAGGATGGCCACTTCAACACGACGATTTTCTTTCCGGCCATCGCGTGTCGCGTTATCGGCGGCAGGACGAGCTTCACCATAGCCTGCCGGGGTAACCAGGCGGCGCTGTGAAATGTCGTGATTTTCAATCAAATAACTCATCACCGCTTCGGCGCGACGCTGGCTCAGCCGACGATTTGCATCTTCATTGCCATCAGCAGAAGCATATCCTGCCACCTGAATCATGTGTCCTTTTCCATCCTTGGCTTGAGTCGCAATTTCATCAAGCGCGGCCTTGGCTTCAGGTGTAAGTTTGGCGCTACCAACTTTGAAATTCAGCGTGATCGTCTTGGCCACTTCATAATCGTCCAAAGACGCAATGCGGTTGTTCAGCGATTCGGCAGTTTGGGTAATCCGTTCATTGGCGGAGTTGGCAGCCGCCATCGCTTTATCCGCAGATTCTTGTGCGGCTGCCGCACCACCTTTGGCGGTGTTGGCGACGGCAACCAGTTCGTCTATTTGACCAGAGAGCCGTTGTGCATTTTGTTCAGATTGTGTGAGGCGATCTTCAGTACCTGTTACGCGCCCTTCCACAGGGGCCACCAGCGAGACTATCGAATTGGCCGTACGCAATTCGGCTTCGCTGAACTGAATCTTATTGGCAACTAATGCTCCCGCATCATTACCGCGCCCTTCGACCTCGACGACTAAACCGCGACCCAGGTCGGAAGCGTTATATTTCTTAGCGCTGCGGAAGGGATTGCTCTTACGCTCCCTGATCTTCGTCGCATCGTTGACAACAACATTGTATACTTTTCCATCATATGCGCGCACCGTCAGGTTATCCCCTTCCCGTCGTAAGACAAGCCCATTAACTTCCTGTTTTTGCCCCGTGCTTACCTGGCCTTTGGCCGCCGCTGGCATCTCCTTGGTCTGCGGACTGGATTGCGTCTCTGCGGTTGACCGTGTACGGCTCGTAGATGTTTCTTGTTCTTGTGCAATGATCGGCAATGTCAATGCGAATGCCGCCATTACAGCGAATAAAAATCGGAATGCGCCATTGTGTTTCATTTTATCCTCCAAAATTCTCCGTGGTAAATTTGATCGTTTTTGTAAAAGACCAGCCAGGTATTAAACCTATCTGTGAATATGATTGCCTGTGATTGCAAAAGGTGTGCCTAAGAGATGGCTCGTGAGCAGCATTTCCAGGACGAACGAAGCTATCATCAATGAACACAAAACATAGTGGCCTAAAGATTTTCTCAAAGAGGCATTTTTGAGATTAAGATTGTCTATAAAAGCGATCTTGACACTTATGCTGTACGCTTTGGATAGTAAGAATTGGAATAGTGTTATGTAATTCTTACACGCACCTGTCTAAGATTTGCGTGGTTTTTGGGAAGATATAACAGGAGTGGCTGCCGGATAAGTGGTCAATGCCTTGCACTGGCATTATGGGCAAACGGCTCGGTACAGGTTCGTTCGTCATAACTGCGGACTTTCAGAACACTCCCACCCGTCTTAATATAAAATTTGCGCGCGCGGTCTTGTCTGCTGCAATGCGACCAGTCCCTTTTCCGTTACTGCCGTTCCTGTCAAATCCACCACGCGCAACAGCGGCCACGTTGCTAACATTGCCGCCGCCGCATCGTCAATTCGTTTGCAGCGTTGCAAGCTCACGCGTTCCAGCTTGCGCAAGGCTTTCAGCTTTTCCAGCCAGCGATTCGTCACGGGCATTCCGTCCATTCGCAACTCGCGCAAATTTTGCAGTGTCCCAATTGCGTCTACGCCCGCTTCGGTGAGGCTGATGCTCCAGAGGCCGGAATCGGTGCGCTGTTCGCCGCCGAGGCTGAGCGTGGTCAGGCCGGAGAGTTGGCGCAATGCTTGCAAGCCGACGTCGGTGAGTTTGTTGCCGCCAATCGTCAATTCGCGCAGGTTTTGCAGGGGCGTTAAGCGATCCAAGCCGACATCGGTAATTTGCGCGTAGCCGACATCCAACGCTTCGAGCGTCAGCACTTCGGCGAGATGTTCAAGCGTGGTGTCGGTGACTTTTGTGCCGCGCAGGTTCAGGCGTTTGAGTTTCTTCCATCCTTTGATTGCAGCCATTCCTTCGTCGGTGATTTGTTCGGCGTAATGCAGATTCAAGTCAGTGATGGCGGGCGCGTTCTTTAACTGCTGCAAGCCGTGATCGGTGATGCGTGTGTGCGAGAGATCAAGCTGCGCCAAATGTGGCAGCGCGGCAAGCTGCGGCACATCGGCATCAGTGATCCAACTGGCGCGCAGATCTACAGCGATGACGTTGCCCGCGCGGTCGCGTGTGATCGTGCCGCCCGCTGCGGTGATCCAATCAGGATTGGGGGGAAAGATCAAGAGCGTGGTTAGAAGGAATACGTAAAGATGGTTCATTGGTTCTTTCATTTTCCATATTCCATTTTTCAATGGTTATTTGTCATTGAATTTGCTGCGCGTAGCCAATGAAAAATGACAAATCAAAAATGATATATGGAAAATGCTCAGCTTCTCCGCCGATTCGACGAGGACGAATCGCGCTCGTAAATGATGCGGCAATTCGGCAGCGCGGCTTTCAACTGTTCATTGCCTTTGTCTGTAACCAACGTGTGATAGAGATTTAATCGTTGCAGGTTCTTCATCTCGGCCAATGCCGCGACGCCTGCATCGGTCACGTCGGTTGTATCGAGTCGCAATTCGCGCAGGCGTGGCAACGTTTTCAGTAAGTCGAGCGATTTGTCATTTACAGTCGTGTAATCGAGATTCAGCACCGTCAGATTCTTCAGGGTTGCAATTGTTGCAATCGCATTGGCGGCGACGCGGGTGCGAAAGAGTTCCAACCGTTCGAGCTTGGTGAGCGGTTGCAACGCGGCAATCCCTTTGTCAGTGAAGCGCGCGTGATTGAGCGAGAGTTCGCGCAGGTTCGTCATCGTTGCCAGATGGCGCAAGCCCGCGTCGCCTGTGTCTGTGCTGTCGAGATCGAGAATTTGCAGGCGCGGCAGTTTGCTCAGATGTTGCAAGCTCTCATTCGTGACATCGGTGGAACTGAGTAACAGCGTTTCCAGGCTCGTCAGTTCGCCAAGGTGTCGCGCGCCTTCGGTGCCAATGGCTGCGCCGGTCAGGTCAAGTTTGACGAGCAACGAGAGGCGTTTCAGATGCGCAAGGCCATTACCTCGAACCAACGTTCCGCCGAGTTGCAATGCGCGGAGTTGCTGCAAATTGGCGAGATGAATGAGGCCCGCATCTGAAACCGTCGTGTGGCTCAGATTCAATGTTTGCAGGTTCGTCAGCCTTTGCAGCGATTGCAACCCCAGGTCGCCGATTTCGGTAGCTTCCAGATCAAGCGATTCCAGTTCGGTCAATGAAGCCAAATGCGCGAGCTGCGCGTCGCCGATGCTGGTTGCGGCGAGCGAGATGGCGCGCAAATTTGTGCCTGCGAACTCCGCTTTGCCACCGAGCGCCGTGATCCATTTGGCAATCGCGTCGGCGCTGGTTCCAGCGGGGCGATCCAGCTTGGTGGTTTTGCTGTGCGCCATTCGTGCGTCTACGAAATTGACTTTGCAATTCGGCACGGCGGTGCGAAACGCATCAACGCCCGTGCCGGTCACGCGGCTGTAACGTAGATCGAAGCTGGCCAGTTCTTTCAGCGTGCTGAGCTTCGCCAAGCCTGCATTGGTGAGGCGGCTGCGATACAAAATCAATTCGCGGAGCTTGGTCATTCCGGCCAAGGTGGCAACGGATTCGTCGCTGATGTTCGCGCCCAGTAAATTCAGCTTGCGCAGTGCCGTCAAATTCCGCAGATGCGTGAATCCGGCATCAGAAATTCTGACGCCGCTCAAATCCAGTTCTTCCAATTGCGTCAGACCGCGCAAGAACTGCAAGCCTTCATCTGTTACCGACGTGTCGCGCAGATTCAGTCGCCGCAATTGCTTCAACTCCGCCAAGCCTTTCATTCCTTCGTCATTGAACGGCGTGAGGCTTACATCCAACGATTCCAGTTTCGTCAGTGGCGCGAGGCTGAGTTTTGCAATGCGGCATTGCGCACAACGTAATTCCTTCAATTCGGGGAGGCCGAGCAGATGCGCCAGGCCTTTGTCCTGCACGTTGACGTTGGTTAGAAAATGCAGACTGAAATGCAGCTTCTCCAAATTCTTCAAGCCTGCAAGATGTTTCAGTTGTTCGTTCGCATCCAGCCGACTGCCCGCGCCGGGATTCCAGATAGGACCGGGCAAAGAGAGTTCTTTCAGATGCGCGAGGCCGCTGAGCTTTTCTAAATCTTCGGGGACGATGAGCGTGCCGACCAAATCAACGCCGACGATGTGAAATTCGCCTGCGGGAAGTTGCACCACATCGCTGATCGGCTGTCGGTTGGTGTTGAGAATGACGCGCCCGCCTTGTCGCAGCGCCCACACGGCAATGTCGCGCTCAGACATTGGCGCTGCGAGCGTTGGCGACAGGCAGCCGAGCAATAAAAGGATGGTCCAATGGAGGGGTGCTTTTTTCATCTTGTCGGAACGAATGTCGGAAAATTGCGCGGTCATTTTACTTCACGCGCTGCGAGATTGCGAAGGTGCGCGCGTTGCATTGCAAGAGCAGCAGGCTATACTGACCGCCACAGAAAGGGATTCGCATGAAACCACGCATTGCAATTTTTTTTACCGGCGGCACGATTTCGATGAGCATTAATCCGACGATGGGCGGCGCGGCTCCGGCGTTGTCCGGCGAAGAAATTGTTGCGCGCGTTGAGGGACTCCGCAACATCGCCGATTTTGACATCCTCAATTTTGCTCGGCTGCCCGGCCCGCATGTGACGCCTGCGATTATGCTGGAACTCGCGCAAGCGGTGAATGCCGAACTCCTCAAACCCCATGTTGACGGGGTTGTCATCACGCACGGCACCGATACGCTGGAAGAAACAGCGTACTTTCTCGACTTGGTTTTGCAATCCGAAAAGCCGGTCGTTTTCGTTGGGGCGATGCGCAATAGTTCGGAACTCAGTTGGGATGGCCCGGCGAATTTGATGGCGGCGGTGCGCGTGGCGGCTTCGACAGAAGCGCGCGAGCTTGGTGTGGTTGTGGCAATGAGTGAAAAGATCATTGCCGCGAACGAAGTCACGAAAACGCACACCGAATCCGTTGACACGTTTCAGAGCCGTGATTTCGGTGCTTTGGGCCTGATTGACAAAGACCGTGTCCTCATTGCGCGGCGTCCGACGGAGCGCGAACACATTGCGACCGACCACCTCGAATCGCGCGTCGAAACGCTCAAGATGGTATCGGGTGGCGATGGGAAGTTTGTGGATTTTGCGATTGCGCAAGGTACACGCGGCATCGTGCTGGAAGGCTTCGGGCGCGGCAACATTCCTCCGGCGTATGTGCCTGCGGTTGAGCGTGCGGCACAAATCGGGATTCCGATTGTGCTGACGTCCCGTTGTCCGCGCGGGCGAGTGCTGGATACCTACGCATATGACGGGGCAGGGAAGACACTGACGAATCGCGGCGTAATTCTCGGTGGCGTCTTGCCGAGCCACAAAGTACGAATTAAGCTGATGCTGGCGTTGGGCGCGGGGTACGACTTGGCCCAAATTCGCCAATCCTTTGAAGATTAACTGGAACACTTCTCAGAAAGGATCAGTCACATGAAAACAGCCATTTGGTATAGCTGCCTTGTGCTCGCCTCGCTGACTTTGGTTGCGATAGCACAAACACCCTCTTCGCAAAATTCTTCCGACGCCAAAGCCTCTGGATTGAAGATAACGGGCTTCAACTTTGAGCCGAAATCTACTTCGCGTTTAGAAGTAGTTCCTGTTCAGCCTGCGGGGAGTGGAATGACTCCGACCGCTACGGCCAACATGGGCGCGGAATACAGCAGCGCCCCCACGCGAAACAGTCAGTATTATCAGTATGAAAAGCGCACGGAGGTCACCCGGTATGCCACCTTGCGCGTGAAAAATGAAGGTACAAAAGCAATCAAATCCGTCGTGTGGGAATACACCGATCCGCATTTCAAAGGCGACAAGGAACTCGTTTACAGCGCGGCAACGACCAAATTAAAAATTGCGCCGGGACAAGCGGCGGCGTTGGCTACACGGGTGTCCGACTATCGCGATTGCGGAATGCCCATGAGATTTGAAGGAGGCGTGGTGTCTGTCGCGCGAATCTGTGGACGACAGACACGAAAGACCACCAGTTACTACCGCCTTGAAGCCAAAGTAAAACAGATTAATTACGAAGATGGTTCGGTTTGGAAAGCAAATTGATTCACTTGATGCAGGACGAAGAGCGATAGCGATTTGGTAATCGTATGAACCAAATCGCTATCACTCTTCGTCCTGTGCCGCTGCGCAATCTGTGGCTAATAAATCGAGGCGCACGCCATCGAAACAAACGCATTGAATTCATCCGACGTATCGCCGCCACCGCCTTGCCGCTGCATCAACAACACCCCGATCAGTTCTTTGCGCGGATCAACAAAATAATACGTTTGCCACGCGCCGCCGTGAGTGAACGTGCCGATGGATTGAAGTCGAAACATTCCTTCGATATTGCGCACCACCTGAAAGCCCAAGCCCATTCCCATTCCCGGCGACCAGCCTGCCTGCAACTCTCCTGTGTGATTCGCCGTCAGCAATCCGACCGAATGCCGCGATAAAATGGTCTTGCCTTTGAATCCTCCTCCGTTCAGAAACATTTGCAGAAACCGAAACAGATCGGCGGCGCTGGAGTATAAACCGGCTTCGGGCGCGGAATAGATCGCGTTTTCGCGCATTGGTTCAATGATAGATTTTTTCAAACCGCTGTCATTCAGTTGATAAATCTGCGCGACGCGCGCGTTCTTGCTCGCGGGCAAAAAGAAATGCGTGTCTTTCATGTCCAGCGGCGTGAACAATCGTTCTTGCAAAAACTGCTCGAAGCTTTTTTTCGTGACGACTTCAACGATACGACCCGCAACGGCGATGCCTGTGTTGCTATAAATCCATTTCGTGCCGGGTTGCACGTCAAGCGGCTGTTGCGCGAATAGCTTGACCGCGTCGGCAAGTGTTTTGTCACGCTTGCGATAAAATGTCAGGAAATCACCGACCGCTTCGGGATAACCACCGCTCATTCCCGACGTGTGTGTCAGCACGTCACGAATCGTGATCGGGCGTGTAGGCTTGACCAGACTGTTACCTTCTTTGACTTTGAGGTCTTTGAATTCGGGCAGGTACTTTTCGACCGGATCAAGCACTGTGAGCAACCCGTCTTCTTCCGCTAACAGGACAGCGACCGCCGTAATCGGCTTCGTCATGGAAGCAATCTGAAATAAGGAATCCAATCGCATCGGCGTTTTCGTCTCAAGGTTTTGATAGCCGACGGCATCTGCGTGAATCACCTGACCGCGATAGCCGAGCAGCGTGACGATGCCTGCTGTCCGACCTTGCTCAACGAAAGATTTCATCCGTGCTTTCAGTTGCGCGAGGCGGGCATCGTCCAGCGGTGAATTGGTAGATTGTGCTGCGGTTGAAGCCGCGAGGAGTACGAGCAGTGCAAACGAGAGAAAAGGTTTGATTTTCATAGAAAAGGCGAAACGCCAACGGGTGCAGAAACGTTAGTATTTAGGAACCAGATTTTGATTGAAACACCTGCCGTTATGTTTTGTTTCGATTCATTGCGTCTTTGGACTTTTGTGATTGAGGGTGACATTATAAACATAGAGAGTCACAAAATCCGTAACAGAAAACCAAATTTTGAGGGACATAATTAAGGTCATTATGAAAACAGAACTGCAAACCAAAAACCAAGCTGCGCACGCTGGATTAGATGCCTGGGTGCGTGAAGTTGTCGAATGGCATTTCAACCCTGAAACGGGTACGCCGTATTGGTTAGAGCGTGCCAGGACGCTGGACTTTGACCCGCGCAAAGACATTCAGACCTACGCGGATCTGGACAAGTTCGGATTTTTTGAAGACGAAGCCTTGCGCGGCGGCCCCGTGCGACGTTGGGTTCCAAAGGGATTGGGTGACAAACCGATTTACGTATTTGAAACCGGCGGCAGCACGGGGGTGCCGAAATCGCGCATCGCTCACGAGGATTTTCGTATTGACTATTCAGAATTCAGCGAGACGTTGCCCGACGAATTCTTTCCCAAAGGCGCAGATTGGTTGATGCTCGGCCCCAGTGGCCCGCGTCGTTTACGCCTTGCCATTGAGCATCTCGCGCAGGTACGCGGCGGCATCGCGTTTTGTGTTGACCTTGATCCGCGCTGGGTTATCAAACTCATCAAAATGGGCGAGATGCAGATGATGGAGAAATACAAAGCGCACGTGATTGACCAGGCTTTGACGATTCTGCGCGCGCACGACTCCGTCAAATGCATGTTCACGACGCCGAAGTTATTAGAAGCTTTGTGCGAAAAGATTTCGCTCAAGAAGGCAGGCATCACGGGCGTGTTCTGCGGTGGTACCGAAATGACGCCGCAATTCCACCGCTTCGCCGTCGAAGAGTTGATGGAAGGTGCCTATTTCGCCGCGACCTACGGCAACACGCTGATGGGCTTGGCGACGCACAAACCATTTGACCCGGCGGACAACTACGCGATCATTTATTACCCGCCGAGTCCGCGTGCCTTGATCGAAGTCGTTGACCCGGATGAGCCAACGAAAGTGGTTGAATATGGCCAGACAGGGCGCGTGCGGCTGACGACATTGACGAAAGAATTTTTCATGCCGCGCTTTCTGGAACGCGACGAATGCGAACGCGAACCACCGTGCGACTTGTATCCGTGGGACGGCGTTCGCAATGTGCGTCCGTTCTCGCGCTTCCAAACCAGCGTAGTCGAAGGCGTGTACTAGGATGCTTCGCAAAATTATCACAATAGGTTTTCTGCTAAGCTGCGTGGTAGTTGCAAACGGGCAGGACTGGGCGCAATGGCGTGGACCGAATCGTGACGGTGTCGTTACAAATTTCAATGCGCCTGCTGCGTGGCCGGAGACACTGAAATTGATTTGGAAAACGCCTGTCGGCAGCGGCTATTCGTCGCCGATTGTTTCTCAAAACAAAGCCTGGGTCTTCAGCCGCAAAGACGAGACGGAAGTGATTTCCTGTCTCAATTTGAAAACAGGTAAGGTTCTCTGGAGTCAAAGCTACGGCGTGCCATTCAAGCAAAATCAGTACGCTACAGAAATGGGGCGCGGTCCGCATTCGACCCCTGTTTTGTATCAAGGCAAACTCTACACGCTCGGCGTCAATGCGGTGCTGTCGTGCTTTGATGCGAACACGGGCGCAGTAAAATGGCGCAAGGATTTTGGCATTCCCGATACGTCCAAAATGTTCTGCGGTACGGCGATGTCGCCCGTGATCGAAAACGGCAACGTCATCGTTCACGTTGGCGACGACATCAAAGGCGGCCTGATGATCGCGTTTGAGGCGGCGACGGGCAAAGAGCAATGGAAACTGAATTGTGACGGCCCCGGCTACGCTTCGCCGATTGTGATGACGGTTGAAGGCACGCGCCAACTCGTGACGATGACGGACAAATCGGTGCTCGGCGTAGACGTGCAAAACGGCACGCAGCTTTGGCGACTCGCGTGGCCGGACGAATGGAACGAAAACATCGTGACTCCAACTCTCTATAAAAACACGCTGATTCTCTCAGGCGTGCGCACAGGCACGATGGCGGTGCAGGTTGCAAAAAGCGGCGCGCAATGGACAACGAAGCAAGTCTGGCACAATCCTGAATTGACGATGTACATGAATTCGCCGGTGCTGGACGGCGAGTATTTTTACGGCATGTCCGCCAAACGCAAAGGCCAATTCTTCTGTGCCGAAGCTGCCACCGGCAAAGTGTTGTGGGCAACCGAAGGACGCGAAGGAAATCAAGCTGCGGTGCTGAACGCCAAAGATGCGTTGTTCATTTTGACGAGCGATGCAAATTTGATTGTGGCGAAAAAAGCGGCGGACAAGTTTCAGCAACTGGCGAAATATTCGGTTGCCGACAGCGCCACGTATGCGCATCCAGTTCTGTTCGGCAAACGAATTCTGATCAAAGACAACGCCAACGTTACGCTGTGGGGTTTGGAATGAAACGGAAATTACATTGCACGCTCATCGCATTCGCACTTTGTTTTGCATTGTCTGCTTATGCCGATGTCACCAAAAAGAAGGAAGCCGTCGCTTCCATCGAAAAGCACCGCGCCGAACTCATCAAGCTGAGCGATCAAATCTGGACGTTTGCTGAAACCGCGTTGCGCGAACATAAATCCGCGAAAGCCCTCGCCGATTATGCCGAACAACAAGGTCTAAAAGTCGAACGCGGCATTGGCGGGATGCCGACCGCGTTCACCGCGAGCTACGGACAAGGCCAGCCCATCATCGGCATTCTCGGCGAATTCGACGCGCTGCCCGGCATTTCGCAAAAAGCTTCTCCGAACAAAGAACCGCTTGAAGCCGGTGCGCCCGGTCACGGCTGCGGTCACAATCTGTTCGGTACGGCAAGCCTCGGTGCGGCTATCGCCATCAAAGAACTCATCGCAACAGGCAAGCTCAAAGGCACAGTTCGTTTTTACGGCACTCCGGCGGAAGAATCGGTCTACGCAAAAGTTTATATGGCGCGCGATGGCCTCTTCAAAGATTTGGAAGTGTGCCTCGCGTGGCATCCCGGAACGAAGACTTTTGCCGACGTTCACAGTTCGCAAGCCATCGTAGATTTCATCGTCGAATTCAAAGGCCGCACCGCGCACGCCGCGCTTGATCCGTGGAATGGTCGCAGCGCCGTTGACGGCCTCGAAGCCTTTACGCACGGCGCGAACATGCTGCGCGAACACATCAAGCCGACAGCGCGCATTCACTACGCGATTATGAAAGGCGGCGATGTGCCGAACGTCGTGCCGGAGTACGCGAAAGTCTGGTGCTGGGCGCGCGATTCCAAACGCGACGGCGTCGAAGTCGTGCTGCAACGCCTGCGCGAAATCGCCGACGGCGCAGGCAAAATCGCAGGCGTCGAAGTCAAATTCACTGTGCAAACCGGCTGCTACGAAATCCTCGTCAATATGGCGGGCGCGAAGCTGCTGCAACAAAATCTGGACTGGCTCGGCTCGCTGAAATACACCGATGCCGAACAGCAATTCGCACGCGCAATTCAACGTGCGGTTGGCGCAGCGCAGACAGGCTTGGACGGCGAGATTCGTCCGCTCGAAAAACCGCTGCCGAATCCGCCCGGCGGCTCGACCGATGTTGGCGATGTCAGTTGGGTTGTGCCGACGCTGCATCTGTCTGTCACAACCGCGCCCGAAGCCGCGTGGCATGCGTGGCCTGTCGTAGCCGCAGGTGGCATGTCTATCGGCCACAAAGGAATGGAATACGCCGCGAAAACACTGGCCGCGACGATGATTGATTTGTTCGAGGATGCCAACGCGCGCGCCGCAATTCAAGCCGAATTCAAAGAGAAAACGAAAGGCTTCGTCTACAAACCGTATATCTCGGACGGCCCGCCGCCGCTGCCGAAACCGTAAAGAAACGTGAGGTAGGAATGAACGGTGGTAATGTTGCGCAACGACTGCTGAGTGATGATGAAAAAGAGTTGTTGGCACTTGCGGCAGAAGGAAAGGCGCGACACGAAAATTGTCCTTTGTCCCTTTTGCATTGTTCATTGTATGCAGGGAGTAAACTTTTCATTAGATGTGTCCCTGCCTTTCTTCGGCATACAATGGACGGAGGACGATGGACAAGGAACAATGAACACGTTTTCATACGCTACTAATTATTCAAAAAGGAAACCAACTTATGCTTCACATTCCGATTCTTCGCAAAGGCAATCCATACAAAAGCATTGATGTCGCGCGCGTGCCGCATTACCGCACGCGCGAAACGTTTGTTGAAATGAGTCAGGCGAATGCCGGGCTGATTCGGCGCGACTTGCTCGAACAAGACAAAATGCGCGCGGCGTTGACGGCATTCTCAACTGATCAACTGCTGGCGATGTGCAAGGCCGCCGCCGAATATTACATGCACGAAACGCTGCCCTGCGGTGATGGCGAACAGACGGCGGATGATTATGTGCGTCAGCTTTCGGCTACGACGGGGATGCCGCATGTGTTGGTGCGCCGCAATATGAAAAAGATTTACGGTGCGATGGCCGAGATGGAAAGTATGATTGCGGGGCTGACGCGCGGGCTGGATTTGAAGATTCTGGACGACGGCTTCGGCACGCACGAAGGCCATGCAGTCAGCTTCTTTGCGCGCACCAATTCGCTGGGTGTGATCTTGCCGTCGAATTCGCCCGGCGTTCACAGTTTGTGGATTCCAGCGGTTGCGATGAAGGTTGCGCTCGTGCTCAAGCCCGGCAGTTCAGAGCCGTGGTCGCCGTATCGCGTGGCGCAAGCGATGATCAAAGCGGGGATTCCGAAAGAAGCATTTGGCTACTATCCAACCGATCACGGCGGCTCCGGCGCGATCCTCAATAATTGCGGGCGCGGGATGTTCTTTGGCGATTCATCGGCAGTCGGAAAATACGCGAACGACTCGCGCATTGAATTGCACGGCACGGGCTATAGCAAAGTCATCATTGGCGAAGACTGCATTGATGACTGGGAAAAATATCTGGATGTGATGGTCGCTTCGATTGTCGAAAACGGCGGTCGTTCGTGCATCAATGCGTCGGGCGTGTGGGTTCCGCGTCACGGCAAAGCGATTGCCGAAGCGATTGCCGCACGCCTCGCCGAAGTGAAGCCGCGCGACGAAGAAGACCCCGATGCGCAAATCTCGCCCTTCGCCAATGGTGAAGTCGCCAAGCGTATTTCCGGGATCGTAGATGCAGGTTTGCGCGAAGCGGGCGCGACGGATGAAACGGCAAAATACCGTGATTCGCGCCTGGTCGAATGGAACGGTGCGACATACTTGCTGCCAACGGTCGTACACTGCGACAGTCACGAACATCCGCTGGCCAACCGCGAATTTCTCTTTCCCTTTGCGAGCGTCGTCGAAGTGCCGCAGGATCAATTGCTCAACGCCATTGGCCCGTCATTGGTCGTTACTGCGATTACAAACGATCAGGATTTCATTGACCGCATCGTGACTTCGTCGCACGTAGACCGCTTGAACATTGGCCCGATTCCGACAATGCACATTTCGTGGGATCAACCACACGAAGGTAATTTGTTCGAGCATCTGTACGCGCGGCGAGCGTTTCAGCGCGCGGCGGCAACCGCTTAAAATCAAAAGGCAAAAGGCAAATATCAAAAGGCAAAAGGTCGGCACTTTGTTTATTTTCAGAAAGGGGATGGAAGATGGAGCGGAATGATCTTGGTGAGCGGTTGCTGAATTTTGCTGTATGGGTTATCAAATTGGTGGAAGCATTGCCGAATACGATTGCGGGGCGAAGAATTGGAGATCAATTGTTGCGAAGTGGAACTTCGCCGGGCGCAAATTATGAAGAAGCACAAGGCGCAGAATCGCATACAGATTTTACGCACAAGATGCAGATCGCATTGAAGGAAATGCGAGAGACTGGTTACTGGTTGCGAGTCATTCATCGTGCTGAAGTACTCCCCCAACACAGATTGAGCGAATTGATAGATGAATCAGAACAACTCAAGAAAATACTTTCAAAAGCAGTCGCAACCGCCAAAGGCAAAGCCAAAGAATAAAAAAATTAAAGTGCCGACCTTTTGCCTTTTGATATTTGCCTTTTGCCTTTTGATTTCGCTGTTTTTATGCGCATTCTCTACATCACAGCCGGAGCCGCAGGAATGTATTGTGGCAGTTGTCTGCGCGACAATGCGTTGGCGACGGAGCTGATGCGTCAGGGGCACGATTGCATTTTGGTTCCGCTCTACACGCCGCTGCGCACGGACGAGCCGAGCGCGAGTATTGACAAAGTGTTCTTCGGCGGCATCAGCGTCTACCTTGAACAACACTCAGCCTTATTTCGCAAAACGCCCGCGTGGATGGATAAGCTGTGGGATTCGAGGTTTGCTCTCAAACTTGCGACGAAACGTTCCATTTCTGTGGAGCCAAAACAACTCGGCGAGTTGACGATTTCGATGCTCAAAGGCGAGCTGGGGCATCAGCGCAAAGAAGTGGATAAGCTCGTCCACTGGCTCAAAGATCAGGACACGCCCGATGTCGTAGCGATGCAAAATTCAATGCTGATCGGCCTCGCTGCACCGATCAAACGCACACTGCAACGCCCGATTGTTTGCACCTTGCAGGGTGAAGAGTTGTTTCTGGATGGTTTGCAGGAGCCGTATCACAGCGAAGCGATGCAACTGATTCGTGCCAGTGTGGCGCATGTGGATGCGTTTATTGCGGTCAGTCAATATGGTGCGGAATTTATGGCCGATTATCTGAGCATTCCGCGCGACAAAATTCATGTCGTACCACTCGGCATCAATCCGAACGACTTTGCCCCGCGCAACGGGCAGCACGAATCCGAACCCTTCACCGTAGGCTTTTTCGGGCGCATCGCACCAGAAAAGGGACTGCATTTATTGGCCGAAGCGTACAAGCTGTTTCGAGAACGCGGCGATGTGGTCAATGCGCGATTAGAAGCGGCGGGATGGATGGGGCCGGAAGGTAAACCGTACCTTGCCGAGATCGAAGAGAAGCTGAATGAATGGGGGCTACGCAACGAATTTCATTATCACGGCGAATTGAATCGGGAAGGTAAAGCGGCATTTTTGCAGCGTGCGCAGGTGTTTTCGATGCCTGCGACTTATCCCGAACCGAAAGGCTTGACGATTCTGGAAGCAATGGCTTCCGGTGTGCCGGTTGTGCAGCCGCGACATGGTTCCTTCCCTGAAATGGTCGAACGCACGGGCGGTGGTTTATTGGTTGACGCAAACGATGCCGCGAGCCTTGCCGAAGGAATTTATACGCTCTACAAAAATTCGGAGATGGCCGATGATCTGGGCCGCAGTGGAGTCGCAGGTGTGCGCGAACATTACAGCGTTGCGCGTATGGCCGAACGTGCGATTGAGGTTTACAGTCGCCTGGTTTGAATGGTTTCTGTGACTGTTGACGAAGCTCCTACATTGATCCTGCGCCTTTCACACCGCCTGCGTCATTGCCTCTGCCTGCATCGCCTCACGAACAGGAATCATAATTGTGAAAGTGCTTCCTTTGCCAGGTTGCGAACGCACAGAAACATTACCACCGTGTGCAACAGCAATCCGCTTTACGATAGCTAATCCCAGGCCTGAACCTGCTTTACGTTTGCCGTTTTGTGCTTGCCAATAGGCATCAAAAACGTAGGGCGATTCAGTGGGGGATAATCCTTCGCCCGTGTCCACCACCGAAAGCAAGACGTAATCGCACATCGCATCGCGTCGCTTTTCATTCAGGAAGCTGGCGCGAATTGTTACTGAACCATTCGCAGGGGTGAATTTGATCGCGTTGGTCACAAGGTTCATCAGTGCCCGGTGCATTTGCTTTCGATCCAGATAGACTTCAGGAAGATTCGGCTGAATCTTATAACTTAACTTAACTCCAGCCTGTCGTGCGACGCCCTCCGCCACTTGCATCACTGATTCGATGACCTCTAGGACTGGCATTGATTCGGAGTCCAATGCCAGCAGTTTTTGTTTGGTCATTTTTGACAGATCAAGCATGTCATTGAGAAGGCCTGCCACTTCCTGACAGCTTCTGAGCGCATCTTTCAAGAGCGGCTGGTAATACCTTTCCTCAAGGGGGCGTGAAGCGTTGAGGTCCTCGTTCATTAAATCCAACACGCCAAGCATAACAGTTAAAGGCGAGCGAATATCATGCACCACAGCATTGATGAAACTGGCTTTGAGTTGGCCTTCTTCGCGCAGTTCCTCGACCAGTGATTCCAATTCCAGGAGCCGTTTTTGTAATTCGACACCTTCTGCGAGAGAGGGCCAGTTGGGGCGGGGTGCAATAGAATCGGGCGTATAAATGGGGTCTATGTCTTTCCCCATTTCAACACCAATCCCTAATTCATAATCGGTTAATGGGCTGAGCTTTTCGAGTGAACGTGGCAACGCGGCAACCGCCACTACAGGCGGATTTGGGAACGCAAGATTTTCTTTCATACGCGGTAGTAAGTCTCCAATGACGTGAACGACGTCTTGAAATTCCTGGGTTGTGATTTGCTGAAAACGATTTCGGGGAATCGGGACGGGAAGAGCAGGCGAAAGAGGTGGGACCGGCTGCCCTCAAAAACGTGGCTATCTTATTTCATTTTGGTCGCTAGAGTACAGAAAAATTTCTTTCTCCGAAAAACTGAAGCTTGATTACGAAATTTTGGATAAATGGCCTTGGGAAAAGGAAATCAGAAATTGCTAATAACCTGCTAACTTAGCGTGTTGCAACAGATAAGTGTTGTTCTATAACTTCGCTTGTTCGTGGCATTCGGTTTGCTCTATTACAGGCGTGTGTGCGACTTACAATTTTGTTGCACCACAGTCTTCCGAGAATTTCATCCCAGCAAAGCTAGATTGACGGAGAGGTCCTAAAAAAGCCTCTCCTATTTTTTTACCTAAACTTGATCTAGTGCTTGTGCGAAGTCCGCGAGCATATCCGGGGTATCTTCTAATCCTACTGAAATTCGCACTAAGCTTTCGCTGATGCCTGTCGCGCGTTGTTGCTCCGGTGTTAATTGCAAACTCCACATCGCTGCCGGATGTACGACCAGCGTTTCAAATCCGCCCAGGCTGGCCGCACGAATTCCAAGCTTTAGTGAAGCGATCATTTTTTCTGCGCCTGCATAGCCGCCTTTTACATCAACCCCTAACATCCCTGTAAAACCGTGCATCTGTGCCTTTGCCAATTCATGTTGTGGATGCGATTCAAGACCGGGATAGTAGACACGTTCGATTTTGGGATGTGTTTCGAGAAAACGCGCCAGGGCCAGCGCATTTTGATTATGCCGTTCGACGCGCAAGCCTAATGTTCGCAGGCCTCGCAGCAACAGCCAGCTATCGAATGGACTCAACACGCTGCCCGACACCAATGCAAAACGCCAGATCTGTTCGACCAGTGTTTTCGATCCGACAATCAATCCTGCGGTGACGTCGTGATGCCCACCAATGTATTTGGTCGCGCTATGCAAAACAACATCACAACCCAATTCCAATGGGCGTTGATTAATCGGCGTAGCAAAAGTGTTATCCACCATCGTCAGCAAATGGTGTTGCTTCGCCATCGCTACGATGACACTTAAATCTGTAAGTTGCATCAGCGGATTGGTGGGGGTTTCGGTATATAACAATTTTGTGTTAGGTCGAATGGCGGCCACAAAATCGTCGGAATTGGTATTGTCAACAAACGTGCAATCGATATTGAAGCGTGGCAACACGTCACGAAACAAAACGGTTGTTGCGGCATAATGATTACGTTGTGCGACCACGTGATCGCCACTTTGCAACTGGCTCATGACGGCGGCAAAAATCGCGCCGATCCCGGAACTAGTGACTAACGCTGATTCGCCATTTTCGAGTGCCGCAACAGTCGCTTCAACTTGCTGATGATTCGGATTGCCATAGCGTGTGTAAAACTCGGTGTGGCGCGGTTCGGTCGCCATCTCGTAAAAATGCTCGGCGTTTTCAGCACTAAAAGTCGTGGTCTGAAAAATCGGCGGGCTGACCGAAGTTGTCGGGTTGAATGGATGTGACGTGTGAACGGCTTTGGTTTGAAGACCTTGTTCCATAAAAAACTGATAGGTTGTGGCGTTCTGAAAAGAAACTCCACAAACTGAAAACGGTACAAGCCAATTAATGTTGAATAAGAACGGTGTGATGCAATGTCACGAGTGCCTGCTGGACGGCCCGGAGCGCGCGCTCGTAATTTGCCTCGTGTACCAAAACAGCATCTGTGCGATAAGTCGAGAGACTTAAAATACTAATGTCTGCTTCTGCTAAAGCACGGCTGATTTCGGCGATGAATCCCACCACTGAAAAATCCAGAATGGTATCAAAGCGAATCATCCGCCGCCGCAGTTGAACTTGCGCTCCCGGAAAATCGCTTGCCATTTGATGCCACAGCTCTTCCGCCAGGATCAGTGTGACTTCATCTTTATCACGGATCAGAGAAACGTATCCTTCTACGTCGCGGATCGCTGTCAGCGCATTGCCAAAATGTTTGAGCGAGAGGCTGGCCACAGCAAATACAGTCGGCGGCAAATCAAGTTGAATGGGCATAAATTGAATCGTTGATTGCAGAAAGTGGGGGACAGATTTATTCTGTCCGCACGTGGCAACTATACACTGCCTGCCCGTGCAGACCAAAGAGGCTCAGGCCAAAGATCAATCAGGTTTTATTTGCCTCGCGCAGACGAAAGCGTAAAATCCAAACTATGAAAAGCATTCTGGTTGTTGATGACGAACCGATGATCCCTGCGCTGGTTGGCGCAGCGTTAAAAGCTGATGGCTATGAATTGCTATCGGCGGAAGACGCAGCGAACGGTCTCGCGATTCTCAAACAACGCTCGATAGATTTGCTGATTGCAGATGCCGAGTCCCCAGCCGACGAAGGCTTTGGATTGATTGCTACTGCCCGACGGCTTCATCCCGAAATGAAAATCATCGTGATGGCACAGGTCAAATCGCCAGAGACCGCGATTGAAGCGCTGAGACATCACGTGTGCGAATTGCTTTTCAAACCATTTTCTGTGGCCGAATTGCGCGACACTGTGCATTCGGCGTTGTCCGCGCCTGAACTCAAAGACAATATCGAAATCATTTCTGCCAAGCCGGAGTGGCTGACACTTAAAATCCCCTGCCATTTGGGCGCGATGCAGCCGTTGTATCGCGTCATTACTAATCTGGATTTGACACTCGACATGGAATTGCGCGAATCGGTTGGCATTGCCTTTCGGGAGTTGCTGCAAAATGCCATCGAACACGGTTGCAAATGCGAGACGGGCCAGTTTGTTGAAGTCAGTTACATTCGTCTACAACGCGCGATAGTGTGTCACATCAAAGATTCTGGCAAAGGATTTAAAATGGACGAACTGTCGCATGCCGCAATCTCAAATCCGGCGGATGAACCGTACTCACACCTGAACAAACGCGCCGAAATTGGCATGCGTCCCGGCGGCTTCGGCTTAATGCTCGCGCAACAAATGGTGGACGAATTGGTGTACAACGAAGTTCACAATGAAGTGATGTTTGTGAAGTACCTTTAGAAGGTGGTCGGTGATCGGTGGCCGGTGGCCGGTAATGTGAAAAGCTCTCCCAGAAACCAGCCACCAACCACACTTGACCCGCTCCTGTTTTATGCAAATTACCGCAGTCTTTCAGCCCGCAATTTCCCAGCTCAATACAGATTTTTCGGCAGCCCATTGGCAAGCCGCAGTCGTGCATACAATTGATAGCAACTGGCGTGGAGACATTATGCCGGAAGTATTACAAACGACGGCGCGCGTGTTGTGGACGCCGCAGGAATTGCTTTTTGGCTACGAATGCCGATACACCGAATTAGACATGGATCAGGAGTTTGAGGTGAGCGAGGAACGGCACGCGTTATGGGATCGAGATGTCTGCGAAGCATTTGTTCGTTCGCCGCTTGAATCCGACTACCGTATTTACAAAGAGTTTGAGGTCGCGCCCACCGGACAATGGGTGGACCTGCTCATCAATCGCATTGACATCACGCACGATTGGCAATGGAAAAGCGGGATGAAAACCGCCGCGCAGATTGATGAAACTCATTGGCGCGTGGTGATGGCGATTCCGTTTTTGGCCTTTGGAATTGTGCCAAAGGCGGGCGACGAATGGGATGCAAATTTATTTCGCGTCAGTCGCTTGAATGGTGAGCGTCAGTTTCTGGCGTACTCGCCGACGTGTACCGAAACGCCCAGTTTTCACGTGCCGGAGCGTTTTGTGAAGTTACGATTTGAGGAGAAGGCATGAGCGGGAGGTTATTGGCTGTCACTCGAAAATTACTTTTCGTCTATTTCGCTTTTTTCGCCTGCCCTGTCATTTCTGTTGCCCAGAGTGAAATCACGGATCGGTTACTGGTGCTGGTCAATCGGGACGTGCTGACCGAAAGTGATGTTCGATGGGCACTGGCACTTGATCCTGAATTGCAGCCGCTGGATTTGAGTGCGGACAATCGGCGCGCGATGCTCGAACGCCTGATTGACCAAAAGCTGTTGTTGCAGGAAGCCGAGAAATTACCGCGCAACGAACCGACCGAAGAGGAAATCACCGAACATCTGAACAAAGAGGTGATTGCCAAATTCGGTGGCAACGAAAAGTTCGTCGAACGGATGAGAAAGGTGGGGTTAGAACAAGCGATGTTGCGCGAAATTGTGCGCCGCCGCCTCGAAATTTTGAAATATGTGGATTTCCGCTTTCGTTCGTTTATTTTTATCAAGCCGGAAGAGATCGAAACCTATTACCGCAATACTGTCGTACCCGAAGCCGCACGCAAAGGTGTCGGTGCGCCAGAGCTGGATGATAAGCTGCGCAGTGACATCGAAGCGCGGCTCATCAACGACCGCGTCAATGCTGAACTGGATCGCTTCTTTGATGAAGCGCGCACGCAAGCGCAAATTACGCGACTGGCCCAGATCTCCTGAGGCTTTCCTGAATTCGTCATCGGTCGCCATCCGTCAATTTTATGCCGTACTCATCGCCTTTTCGACAATCGCTTTCCATCGCGTTAACCTTCTCACTGCTGATTTCACAATCTTCCTGCACGCGCGGCAAAGCGTTGGTCAAACGGTATCTGAGCGGCGAATCGTCGCTGGCCTTGGATTCATCCTTTGACGCTTCGGTACAAGTTCCGCCTGCGCCGACCAATCAGCCTGTTTTGGATGTGCCACTGACGATCACGCGCAAACCTGCGACCGCTGGCGTGCCGCTGGCCGAAACGGCAAACGTTCGTGATGTGCTGCGCTTGGCGTTGATGGATGCCGCGAATAAGCCTGTGCCTTCGCAATTTCGCGTGCTGGCGCGGTGGCGCGGGGCCGTGAGCGATCCCAACCGTCCGATCAAATGGTTGCTGGTGGATACCGACGCGCCGATGGGTGATTACCGTCTCGTGCTGGGCAGCAATCCGCTGCCAACGATGAAAGTGGGAAGCGGAATAACCTCTTCTGCTTCTACGCCTGCTCAAGGCCCATTTGAAAATAGCGGCAGAGATTTCGGCGCAACTGCGCCGCCGCGCACAACGACTCCGCCAACTGCTTCGCCGAGAAATAATTCATCGGGAAACAATTCGCTGGGAAACAGTTTGCCGGGAAATGATTTCTCTGTGCAGGCGGGTCGCGTGCAATTGATTGCCGCCGCGAAAGGTAGCAACTTGCTGAGCAGTTTCAAGATAGATGGTGCTGAGCGGTTGATGCAACCCGTTACTGCAACCATCGAACAACCGCGCGCGACCTTACTGGTCAGCGATGTTGCGGCGGGCAGCACGACGCTCAAGGTCACTGATCCTGGTGCCTTGGCGGTTGGCGCAAAGGTTCGTTTTGAGCATATCGGCGAGTTGCCCTTTGAAACGCTAGCTGGCGCAAATCGCGTGGCCGCGCGTGAGCAGGATCAGATGTACGAACCGAATCGCACCTATCGGTTGGACGAAGGCACGTCACGGCAGGAAGATATTTTCATCGTGCGCCGTGATGATGGTGGTTGGATTTACACGCGCACGCCGATTCGCCAAACGCACCCGCCACGCACGCGCATTCGTGATCTTGTGAGCGAAGAAGAAACTGCTGTCATCAAATCTATCCGCGATCAAGTCGTGACGCTGGATCGGCCCTTGCGCCTCAAACACAGCGGCAATGAAAAGATCATCGCCGAAGCTGCGCCGCTCACGCTGACGGCCATTGTGGATGAATCGAAGCTTGAAGAATCAGGGCCGCTGCGGTTGGTGGTGCGACAGGATGGGCATTTTCAGAGCAGTGATCGTGCCGCCAATGCGGGAGCAATGTTGCGCTTCACGATGCGCTATCACGTTTACGCCTCGCAAGCGTTTGTGCGCGGGCAACTGCGCATCGTCAATGTCGGCGCGTTTGGTTTTGGCGGAAGCCGTAACGATACGCCTCCGTATGCGCAACACGCGCTGATCCAATCGCTCAATATCAACTTTCCATTTGGTGCGGCCAGCAAACCGCAGCGCCTCGAAGCACGCAATGAAGACGGAGTGAAAACCGCTTCGCTCATCGCGGGCAAAGGCGTTGAGCTAACGGCACCAGAGTTCGCCGAAAACTTTCCGAAGGCTTTGAGTGCGGATGCCACTGGCGCACGATTTGAAATCCTGCCGCGCGCGCTGGGCGAAATGAATGGCGATTACATTTTCGATGGGGCGCGCGCCAAAACGACCGAATTCTATTTTGGCCTTGAAACCAAAGCAGCGGCGGTGATGACCAACTCGCTGGGCATCACCCTTGATCCTGAATATGTGGTGGCCACACAGGCGGTGCGTCCGTTGCTGGTTGAAAAACGTAACTGGACGAAAGTATTTCCTGAGGATCGGATGCTTGGTGTCGCGGCAATGCGAATGGAGCGTTGGCTCGCGGGCATCTATTCCAATGAAGCCAACGAAGGCAATGGCCCGCGCCCGGCACAATCCGCGTTTGAAGTGCGCCGGATGAGCCGGGAAGGGACGGTCGAAAAAAACAACGGGCATTTTGGCTGGCGCAATTTTGGGGACTTCATCTGGGCCGAAGGCTTCACCAATTTGCACTACGATATTCACTTCATCGCGCTCCGCGAATACCTGCGCAGTGGGGACCAACGCGCGTTTCAAGTCGGCAGCGAGATGGCGCGCTTTCGTGCGGATTGGGGACAACATCACGCCGTTGATTATTGGGATTCGTCGCGCACGTTCAATTTCAAAGGCTTCGCCTTTTACGAAAAAGGCGATCACGGCGCATCCAGACCTCCACTGCCAAGTCATCACTGGGTTGAGGGGTTGTGGCTGTACTGGGCCTTAACGGGGGATGAAGCTGTGCGGCAATCCGCGCTGGAAGGTTCGGATGTCCTGCTGAAACACCCGATGGACAATTACCTGTACGGGTTGAATTACAACGAATCGCGTTGGGTCGGCTGGCCGGCAATGAATTTGATGGTGGCCTGGCGATATAGCGGCAATGTGCAATATTTCGAGCAGGCCAAGCGACTGATTTATCTGATGGTGCAGGCCGAAGAGAATGCCGGGCGCAAAGGCTATTTTATTCCGCCGAACTCGCCGTTTGGCAATCAACTTCAGCCGTTTATGTGGAGCGGTTACGCACAGCTTGGCACGATTGAGTATTGGCGTGAAACCGGAGATCGGCGCGTTGCCGACTTTCTGGTGCGGATTGCTGATTGGTTGGTTGGTGCCAAAGGCGGTCGCGCGGTTCTGAAAGGCGGTCGCTCACAAACAGATGGCCGATATGAGCCAATGGGAACCACGTTTTTTTGGTCCCCGGACAAAGACGTACAAGACCCCCGTGTGACCGAACTGGGCATGATGAGTGTTCCCTTATTGACGGTTGCTGCACGCATTACGGGGCGCGCGGATTTACGGGATAAAACGCGCCTGCTGTTTCGTGATGTGACGTACTTCCGCGACGCTCCCGATAATGCGGTCATCACCCCTTCAGAACTGAGTATGCTGAACTTTCGCTCGCCTCAATTCAGCGGATCATATATCAAAGCCTACGGGCATTTCGGCCTGTTCGTGCCGGACTATTTGGCGGATTATCTCAGTACCCCCCAAGGCAAATAGTCGTGATTGCCCTGAATAGGATTTGCCGATCAGAGAGTTCTGACGGAATAGTGGAGATGCGGCGGCATTCATAATATTCAATTGACGGGATTGTCGCATCTACACTACTATGACGAGCAATAAGTTTTCCTCACATCCGGCACATCTTCTCCGAAAACTTATTCACATTCTTTACTTGTACTTATTGAGCAAGGCGGCATCCTCTCCGGCGTTTGGGCCAAGGGGGAAGCTGACCTGACGCGAAACAGATAGAGGAACGTTGTATGCAAACCTCACATAAACTCACACATTTTGTTCTTGTTGTTATTGCGCTATTTGGCGCGCTCATTCCAGCCTCGGCGCAAACATCCTTTCCATCGCCCGGCGTGAGCGATCAGCAAGCCGGTTGGATGCTGGTTTACCCGTATTACCACTCTCGTTCTTCGAATCAAAAAGAAGATACCTTCGTCACGATTACGAATGCGAGCAGCACGACAACCGTTGCTGTTCACGTCTATTTTATGGACGGCAAAAGTTGTTCGCAGGCGGATATGTTTCTGTGCTTGACGCCTAACGCGTCTCAAGCGTTCAGGGCGTCTGAGATGGACCCGGATAACACGGGCTACATCATCGCCTATGTGGTTGCTCAGGGTGGACCTCTAGCAGGATGTCCGGCGACGACCTCAACCGTTTTGATTGGAAACGCATTTGTTAATTTACCTGCTGATGGTATTCAGGGGGCGTATGGTGCAGAAGCCTTTGGCTCTGCCGGGGCTTCTTGCGTGATCCTGGACCCGAATACCGCACAGGTCACCTTTAATGCGCCAAATCGCTTTGCCGTGGAAATCCAAAGCCCGTTGACCATTCCCAATCAGCGCATTGTGCTGGCTGGATTGACAGGCGATTTGAATGGCACACTGAGTGGAACCGGGCAAATTGGAGCGGGGCAAATCATTAATGGAAACGAGACGCCTTCAGGCAGCTTTGCGGCCTGGATTTCTGAAGGCTGTCACAGTTTTGGGGTCGTGACCACCGGCTCACCGCGTCCTCCCGGCGGAGTCGGACGCATTATTCCCGCAGGGCAAGTCGGTACGATCAAATTCAATGTGCGGGCTGCGGTTGGATTATTGATGGTTCCGACGAACTCCACTGGACGTTCTGGGATTCGTTCATTGCATAAGCTGGGAACGACCGCGACAACGCTGACCGTCGGAATTTTCCCGACGACTTGTTAGCGCATAATTTTTGTTTTGAGCCAATCAGGAAGGGCGTGAGCAGCATCTGCTTACGCCCTTTTTTATTCTCCTTGACGCTGTTTCCAAACCGCAGTAGAGTCACGCCCGCATTCCCTGCAAATCTTGCCTCCCCCATTTGAGATTAACGATTTCGATTTCGGCCATTGGAGGAAACATGACCAAAACTTTTCACTCATATCATTGCATTATTCCGCCTGACATCCTGCGCAACGTAGCAGAGAAGGGGAATGACGCACAGCGCGATTGGGCCTACAAGGCAATTGAGCAAAGCGCCCAATTGCGAGGGCAACGCGAAGTGGTCGGGCTGTTTGCGGCCCTGGCGGCGGTTCCTGCGGGTGGCAAGCGCCGTACCGTTTACGACGCGAAAAATGGACTTACTTTGCCGGGCAAGCTCGTACGCGGCGAAAATGATCCGTCCAGCAAAGACAAAACCGTCAACGAAGCATTTCTTGGCTCTGGCAAAACCTACGATTTTTTCAGCAAGGTCTATGACCGCAATTCGATAGATGATCGCGGCATGCGACTGGATTCCACGGTGCATTATGATTTTGAGTATAACAACGCATTCTGGAACGGGAGGCAAATGGTGTATGGCGATGGCGACGGGCAAATCTTCGAGCGGTTTACGATTGCGTTGGATGTGATCGCACATGAGTTGACGCACGGCGTTACGCAATATGAAGCAGGGTTGGTTTATCGCAATCAGCCGGGTGCGCTCAACGAACATTTCTCCGATGTTTTCGGCTCGCTCGTCAAACAGTACGCCAAAAAGCAAAAGGCGAATAAAGCCGACTGGTTGATTGGCAAGGGTTTGTTGGCGAAAACCGTCAAAGGGGTTGCCTTACGTTCCATGAAAGAGCCGGGAACAGCTTATGATGATCCGCTGATTGGCAAAGACCCACAGCCCGGACATATGAAAGACTTCGTCAAAACTACGCGCGACAATGGCGGTGTACATATCAACTCCGGCATCCCAAACAAAGCGTTTTATGAAGCTGCGATTCGCATTGGCGGCAACGCGTGGGAAAAAGCCGGACGCATTTGGTACGTTACTTTGCGAGATCGCTTGCGGTCGAATTCGCAATTCCAGGATTGCGCGAATTTGACGTTGGCAGTGGCTGGCGAACTGTACGGCACGGGCAGCATGGAGCAAAAAGCTGTTCAGGAGGCGTGGGACGTGGTTGGGATTAAAGCCAAATAAATTTGCGGGGAGCGTACTTTGTGTGCGCTCCCCGCAAGGAAAGATTCTTATGATTGTTCGTTATGATCGCTCTGGCGGATTTGCGGGCCTCACCATTACTGCCGAAGTAGATTCGGAAACACTGTCCGCCAAAGAAGCGAAAACCCTAAAAGAGTTGGTCGAGAAAGCATTTCCCCTTGACCCGACCAAAAAGAAAAAAGCGACGATGCCGGATCAATTTGAATATGAATTCACCATCGAAGATCACGGCAAGTCGCGCCAATATCGAGTCAATGATGAAACCATCACCGCCGCAATACGCGCGCTCAGCAAATGGTTGATCGCTGCGGCGCAACAGCACCAGCCTTAGCTTTTTTTCTTGCTCAGACTGTTGTAGATGACCTGAATCCAGGTGTCAGTTTTGACAAACCCTGTCCCCAGATTTTTGTATTTGTCTGGCATCCCCTGCGCTTTGATTTGATCCATCGTTTTGCCTGCTGCCATTTGTTTGCGCACGATGTCTGCCGTTTCTGCAATCATATCCCGATAGCCTTTCACATCTTCCAACGTCAAGACCGGACCGTGACCGGGAATGACTTTAACATCCGCCGGCAGACGCTTGACCGCTTCACTCAACGATTGCACCAAGCCTTCGACATCGCCGCCGCCACTTAAATCCACAAACGGAAATCGCCCTGGCGAAAATGTGTCGCCGAAATGTGCGACGTTCGATTTCGTGAAGTACACAATCGTATCGTTGTCGGTGTGACCATTGGTGAAATACATCAACTGAATTTCTTCGCCGTTGAAGTGGATGGAAGCCGATTGGTCATAGGTAATGACCGGTTGCGCTTCTTTCGGCTTGCTTTCCATACGCTTGCGAACGTTGGCGTGTGCAACGATCAACGTGTCTTTGCCGAAGATTTCATTGCCGCCTGTGTGATCGCCGTGATGATGCGTGTTGACCAGAAACTTCAACGGCGCATTGTTGAGCGATTTGAGCGCAGCTTTGATCTTGTCGGCCAGCGGTGCGAATTGATCGTCAATAATCAACGTGCCATCGGGACCGGTGGAAACGCCGATATTCCCGCCCGATCCTTCGAGCATGGAAACGTTACCTGCGACCTTTTGGGTTTTGATCTCAACTTTGGAAAAATCCTGCTGTGCGGCTGGGACAAACTTTGCGCCGAGCAGAATCACAAGCACAACGGCTGCGAAAATGAAGCGATACATGTGGGGCCTCCAGAAAATATACGACAGGCCATTTGCCTGTCAGGGTTTTCATTTACTTGGTGTGAAGACAGGCGAGCCGCCTGCCCTTACATTCCTGCAATCGCCGCCAACTGAATGTTGAAATGTAATTCTTCACCTGCAAGCGGGTGATTGGCATCAACCGTAATCGAAGTTTCGTCTACGTGGGTAATGAGCAACGGGATCACTGTGCCGTCCTGTCGGTGCATTTCAATTTGCATCCCGACTTGTGGGTCTGTGCCAAGCTGCACCAAATCACGCGGCACAGTCTGTGTTAACTCTTCACGGCGTTCTCCATACGCTTGTTGCACCGGAATCACGACATCTTTGCTTTCGCCGATTTGCATTCCCGTTACGGCTTCATCAAAGCCCGGAATCACTTCGCCGCCGCCAACGGTAAACGCCAGCGGATCACGTCCTTCTGACGAGTCAAAGATTTCACCGCTCACCAATTTGCCGGTGTAATGCACGTGGACGACATCCCCTTGTTTTGCTACTGCCATGCGTTTTGCTCCTTGTGGATAGGGTCAACGCAAAGACGCCGCTAGTGCAAAGACAATACGCAAAGGGGCGAGAGCGCAAGCTTTGGAAGTAACTTCGTGTTTGCGATGAGAGAATTGAAGATTAATTGAAATAACACTGCTTCGATGAAGCGCGGAAAGTTTGGCACAGACACCTGTCAAAAGCCAAGTGTCAGATCACCTGCCTCACGCAATCCAGCCGCCGCCCACCACCACCTCGCCATCATAAAACACCGTTGCCTGTCCCGGCGTAATCGCGCGTTGCAGTTCATCAAATGTGACCAGTGCTTTGCCGTCTTCGAGCGGCGCAATTGTTGCCATCGCTTCTTCGGCGCGCGAGCGAATCTTGACGGAAACACGCATTGATTCGGTTAACTCGGCAATCGCAATCCAATTCGGACGCGTCACAATCATCGCTTGTTTGAGCAAATGATCCGGTGAGCCGACGACGACTTGGTTTTTTTCGGCGTCTACTTTCACGACGTACAACGGCTCCGGCGCAGAAATGCCGATGCCTTTTCGTTGTCCGACTGTGTAACGATGAATGCCGGTGTGCTGGCCTAAGATTTTGCCTTCGGTCGTGACAATCGCGCCGGGTGTTGGATCGGGTGCTTTCTTCACACTTTCGATTTGCACCAGCGGCTGCGGATTCGATTTTTGCTCGTCCAAATACCGATCAATGAAGCGCGAATAATTGCCATCGGGGATGAAACAAATTTCCTGGCTTTCGGGCTTTTGCGCGGTGGGCAATCCCGCTTGTTCTGCGATGTCGCGGGTTTCCTGCTTCGTCATCCCGCCCAACGGAAAGAGCGCATAGCTCAATTGCTCCTGTGTTAGTTCAAACAAAAAGTACGATTGATCTTTTGCCCGATTCGTCGCGCGCATCAGTAACCAACGCCCGCGCTCTTCGTCAAACGTCACGCGCGCGTAATGCCCAGTAGCGACTTTGTCCGCGCCGACGCTCTTCGTCATTTCGACCAGCTTGTCGAATTTCAAATACGAATTGCACGCGACACACGGACTTGGCGTTTTGCCTTGCAGATAGTTATTCACGAATGGCGCGACAACATCGCGCTCAAAATCGTCTTCAAGGTTCAGCACGTAAAACGGAAAGCCGAGTTTGTTGGCCACGACGCGTGCGTCATACAAATCGTCGAGCGAGCAACATTTTGACGGCAGCGGTTCGCCGTCCGGGCCAACGTTGATGCGGCGTTGATTCCAAAGCTGCATCGAAAAGCCCACCAATTCGTGTCCCTGATTTTTTAGTAAGGCAGCGGTCGTCGAACTGTCTACGCCGCCACTCATCGCAACTGCAATCATTGAATTCCTCTTTCAAATCTCCGGTCGCAAATTTCAAATCCAGAAATATTGATGCTAAGATGACGGACTGATTCTAGCACACGCCAGATCAGCAAGGCACAAACCCAAGTAAAGGATTGCGAATTCCATCAATGGCAAAAAGCTCGCCTATGAACCCAAAATCACAGACCTCATCCGAACATGTGCTCGACAAATATCGCCTCAAGTCAGAGCCGTATTACCTCAACATCAAAAACGAAGCCGACATCTTCGAGAAGGCGTACAAAGCCAGGCTTCCGGTGATGCTGAAAGGCCCGACAGGCTGCGGCAAAACGCGCTTTGTGCAGGCGATGGCGTATCGTCTGGGACGCCCGATTATCACGGTTGCGTGCCACGAGGATTTGTCGGCGACCGATTTGGTCGGGCGCTTTTTACTCGAAGGCGAAGAGACGGTTTGGCACGACGGCCCGCTCACGACGGCGGTGCGTCACGGCGCGATTTGCTACCTCGACGAAGTGGTCGAAGCGCGCAAAGACACCATCGTTTGCATTCACCCGCTGACCGATGATCGCCGCGTGTTGCCGATTGAAAAGCTCGGTCAACTCATTAGTGCGCCGGACGATTTTATGCTCGTGATTTCGTACAACCCCGGCTATCAAAGCGTGCTGAAAGACCTGAAACAATCCACGCGGCAACGGTTTATTTCATTGGAATTCGATTATCCGCCCGCCGAAGCCGAAGCTCAAATCGTTGCCCGCGAAGGCGGCATTGACGCGGGGCTGGCCCGCGATCTGGTCAAGATCGGCGAGAAGGTGCGCAACCTGAAAGGACACGGGCTGGAGGAAGGTGTTTCGACGCGCTTGTTGGTGTATGCCGCACAAATGATTGCGAGTGGCATTGATGCCGTGACCGCCTGCGAAATCGCTATTGCTTCGCCGATTACGGATGATTCCGAATTGCAGCGCGGGATTCGTGAAATTGTTACGACTGTTGTGTAATTGAGATTTGTTATTAACCACGGGGAGCACGGGGGACACGGGGCATTAGACAGGATTGACAAGATTGACAAGATTCGTCAAAGCCATCTTGTTCATCCTGTAAATCCTGTCAAAAAACTCCCCGTGTCCCCCGTGCTCCCCGTGGTTTTATTTGTGTTATGAACGATGAAAAGCGCACAGGCATTACCGGTTCTCTCCTCAAAGGTGTGACCCGCAAATCCGTCGAAGCATTAGCCCGTTCGTTCGGCATTCAACCGAATGATCGCGCGTGGGTGACGATGGATGTGGGCGCTTCGCTCGCCGGGGTTTCGATTAAGGTGGCAACCGAATTCTTTCGCGTCGTGCCCGAAGTCGCGCAGCATCTCGAAAACGAAGACCTGCGCCAATGGGCCGAAGTTGGTCGCCGCATCGCGCTCGACAATGCCGAAGAAGCGAATGGATTCTTTCATTCATCGTCACAAACCTTAGCCGCCGTGCCGGTCAATCTACGCCCGCAACTGATCGCGTTGTGCGGCAAGCAGATTGTGCTGTCACCTTCGACTGCGCTCAGCACGTTTTACACCGCGCCGAAAACCATCGAAAAACTTGGCGAAACCGAAGCAACGTACAAGCTCTTCAACATCGCCGTCGCCGTTGCCAATCGCTCGGTCAAGCACAGCACTGAAGTCTTAGCGGCTGCCCCCAACGCTGTCGCCGCGCTGCATCAGCTCGACCATTCATTCCAAAACCAAAACCTGCCGCTCACGAAACAGGCCTTGGAACTTGCAGAAAATTTTGCGAATCGCACGGGCGCGACGGCGGCGGAATTTCTATCCGCGCTCGGCGAAGGCTTGAGCTTTGTCAAAACGCCGAACGAAGCGAAGTTGTTGTACGAACAAACCAGCAGCTTTTTAGAACGTGGCGGCGCGACGGCGCTGCAATATTTTCGCGCGGCGAAATCCGTGATGGAGCAGAGCGACGCGGCGAGTTACGAGAAATGGAACTTCGTCACGAAACGTGTCGCAGAAGAGGGTAACGCGCTCGTCTACGATTTTCTGAAGCTCACGCCGAAAGTGATGTCCGCGCTGTCGGCCAATCAACGTCGCATCATCGGCGCAAAACAACGCACGCCCGAACACAGTTTGGCGGTCATCAAATCCGTGCTGGAAATGACCGAAGAGTTGGCGGACAACAGCGTCTACGTTGCGCTCGAATGCTTCAAATCAGCGCCGCGCGCGTTGGCTGCCGCTTCGCTCGAACAGTTTCAGGCGTGGGCGCGAGCCGGAGCCGGATTGCATCGCTCCGACCGCCGTCGCGCTCAGGCGTATTACGCGCTCGAATCCAAGAGCAGCCAGGAGTCGTTGCGTGCCGCACGCGGCGGCCTCGCGCTCGAATCCATTTCACATTTACTGCGCTTGTACGTCGAAGGGTTAACCGGGCGTGAGCTGGCAATCGCTCCGCTCGGCGCAGTTCCCGACGAATCACGCATCACGGACGGACAGACGATCCACCTGCCCGCGATGATTGCAGAGTTCGGCTCCATCGAAGACGACTTTCGTTTGTACAAAGTGCTGGCCGCGCACGCTGCCGGACAAATCGAATTCGGCACGCGCGACATCGGCACGCCGCCACTGCGCGCCGCGCTGAAAGACGTGGACGATTTCTTCCGCGATAAAGACGAAAGCCAAAGTCGGCTTGCCGATTCCGAAGAAATTGAAATCCCCGAAGAGTACATTTTGCGCCAACGCTTTCGGCCTGATTTGACTGCCGAAAGTTTTGAGTTCGCTGATTTCCGTTCGACATTGTCGCGCTTTCCGAATCCTGGTTTGGCGACGCGCATTTTCACGACGCTGGAAAACGGGCGCATTGATTCTCGCTTGCGCAAAGCCTATCGCGGCATTCGGCGTGATTTGAATTTCGTGCGTGCGCGCCTGATTGACAATCGCCCGCCTGTCACGTCCCTGCCCGTGGATCAATTGCTCTACGAACTGCTGTTTCAAATCACCCTCTGTGGCGGCGTGATTGACCCGGCAGCGCGTAAAGCCTACGGTGATGTGATCGGCGAATTTCATCGCATCATTGAGGAATGTTTGCATCAGGAAGAGGCTTCGGTCGGAGATTCATTGATCGCTACGAAGCGGGTGTACGCGCTGCTGCAATCGCCCCGCAACGAGGAAAACGCTGAATCCGAATCCGACGAAAAGGAAGAAGCCTCCGACAAAAACGATTCCGAAGACCAACAGGACAGCGCCGGCGAACAGCAGCAACAGGCCGTCGAAAAGAAGCAATCGCAGTCGAATCCATTCAATCAATGGACGGAAGAAACCGACGAAAATCTGCCCGACGAAACCGAACTGCTCAGCGAAATGCTGCAAGCCGAGCGGCCTGAACAGGATTTGCAGGAAGGCGATCAGGCATTTTTCTACGACGAATGGGATCGTGAGTTGGGCGATTACCGCGCGAAGTGGTGCCGCGTCATTCAACGCGAAAACCGTCGCGGCATGCGCGATTTCGTGGAGCAGGTTCGTGCCAGATATTCCGGCGTGATCTCTTCGATCAAACATCAGTTCCAAATGCTCCGCCCCGAATCGCTGCGCAAAATCAAAGGCGAACTCGACGGCGAAGAATTCGATCTGCAAGCCATCATTGACCGTCACGTAGACCTGCGCTCCACCGGACGCCCCACCGACCGCGTTTACATCCGCCGCATCCGCCGCGAACGCGACGTAGCCGTTTCGTTCCTGCTCGACATGTCTTCGTCAACCGCACGCACCATCACACGACATCCGAATCAGCCGTACACGCGTCCGGGGCAAAAAATCATAGATATCGAAAAGCAAGGCTTAGTGCTGATGAGCGAGGCGCTGGAAGCCGTCGGCGACGCCTATTCAATTTCCGGTTTCACGAGCGAAGGCCGCCGCAACGTGAAATATTTCATCGTCAAACAATTCGGCGAACGCTACACGCCCGAAGTCGAACGCCGCATCGGCGGCATCACCTACCACAACAACACCCGCCTCGGAGCCGCCATTCGCCATTGCGCCGCTCAACTGGAAAAACAACCCGCCCGCACAAAACTGTTAATTGTGCTGAGCGACGGACGCCCCTACGACCACGACTACGGCGATTCCCGCTACGCCCGCGAGGATACGAAGATGGCCCTGCGACAGGCAAAAACGCAGGGCATCACGCCGTTCTGCATCACAATTGACCGCGATTCAGAAGCGGAGTTGAAAGACCTGTACGGCGAAGTGGGCTACACGATTATTGACGACGTGATGAGCTTGCCAGAGCGGTTGCCGGGGATTTATCGGAGATTGACGACGTGAAAAATGCAAAGAAAGCCGCCGCTAAATTTTTCACGCAACTTCAAGCCCTTACGGAAAGATTCAACTCGTTAGTTTCCACGAACGAGGGGGATTGGATCGTCAAAGGGTTCATTGATGTCTTCAAGAACGTCTACACAATTTCAGGCGATACCAAAGTCATCTCGAAAGTCATCGAGCTAACGCTTTTCCCGCAATTCGTGGAATTCGCCAATACTAACAAGCTCAAATTGGTGTTGGCGCGTGAGCAAAATCATTATCCTGATTTGACCTTCATTGATGAAAGTGGCTTCAAGCTTTCGCTGGACTTGAAGAGTGCTTATCGGCTTGATGCTGCGACTGTCAGTACGATGACGCTGGGCGCATTTACAGGCTACTTTCGCAATCGTGATTCAACCAAAAACATAACGTTCCCCTACAACGAATACGCAGGGCATTTTGTGTTGGGCGTGATCTATTCACGCGCAGAAGTGAAAGCAGACGAATTGAAAATCCATCGTGTCAGAGAGCTTGGCTTTGAAGATCAGGCGATCCCCACTGTGGACTTGCTCGCTGAAATTCCGTCTGTCGTAAAAGACCTGCAATTTTTCGTACAACCGAAATATCGCATTGCAAAAGATCAGCCCGGCAGCGGGAATACGAAGAATATCGGCGCAGTCAGTAGCATCGCAGATTTGACCAATGGCAATGGGCCGTTTGCAAAATTAGGCGAAGATGTGTTTGATGATTACTGGATGTATTACCTGACGCCAGACATGGCAAGAGCCGTGGATTTAGCCAAGTCGCCGTATCGAAACTTGGCAACCTATCTGGAATACAAAAAGCTACGCACCGAAAGCGACTCATGAACAATCTCCCTTTCCAAATTGCGCACATCGGAGTTCCGCCGATTAAATGTCAGGGCATCAAAACCAAACTGGTTCCCTTCATCTTCAGCAATCTTCAGTGGGAGGCAAAGTCGGACGCCCGATGGATCGAACCGTTTCTTGGATCAGGCGTAGTGGCCTTCAATCTTGCGCCACAACGCGCATTGTTAGCCGACACGAACAAACACATCATTGGCCTTTATCGAGCAATCCAAATGGGCGAAATGACGCGCGGGAATGTGCGGGAATTTTTGCAAGAGGAAGGGCAAAAGCTCGCAGCACATGGGCAGGAGTATTACTACGAGGTGCGTGAGCGATTTAATCAATCGGCCTCGCCCTTTGATTTTTTGTTTCTCAATCGCGCTTGCTTCAATGGCGTCATGCGATTCAATCGTAAAGGGCAATTCAACGTTCCGTTTGGTCACAAACCAGAAAGATTTGCACCCGCGTACATTACCAAAATCGTCAACCAAGTAGGGTGGGTCGAAAAGCAGATGCGTGGGAAGGATTGGGAATTTCGAGTCGCAAGTTGGAGCGATATCTTGTCTGAAGCGCAGCGAGAAGATTTTGTCTATCTTGATCCACCTTACATTGGTCGCCACACCGATTATTTCAACGCTTGGGATAATAACGAAGCGGTTGCTTTGGCTGAGACTGCTCATCAACTTTCGTGCGGATTTGCCCTTTCGATGTGGATGGAAAATCGCTACCGCAAGAATGAGCATTTGGAAAAATATTGGCCCGACACTGAGATAAAAACCATCAGCCATTTTTATCACGTTGGCTCGACCGAAGATTTGCGCAATGAGATGAGCGAAGCACTTGCGATCAAGCCCGGTTTCTCGGCTCCTGCGATGGCGAAATCGAAATCTGCCGCCCCCGCGTCAAATCAGCTGTCCCTGTATCCAATGTAGGCTGGGTTATGCAAGCCATCATTTTCATTGGCATCCAGGCGTCCGGCAAATCCACGTTTTTTCAGCAACGGTTGTTCCATTCACACATCCGCCTCAATTTGGATATGCTGAAAACGCGGCATCGGGAACAGATTCTGCTGTGTTTGGGCAAGGGTAAGAAATGATGCGTGCTCCGACTTACTTTGGTTTCGTAAAGATGGCGCTGCGTCCATTGAAACCGGTTTCGTGGGAATGCCAAACCTGCTCAAACTGGCAATAGGATAGCGATCTGTAGCCGGGCGGAGGGATGTTTGAATCTACAACATATAGCAATTGTTTTGGGGCGTCGAAACCGACGATAGCAATGGTGTGTCCGCCAAACAATGAGGTGTCGGCTAACACCGGAAGACCTTTCCGAAGATGTTCCTGAATCTCTTTGAGGCCGTTGTCGAATCCGTGAGAATTGTTTGCGTAGGTCGCTTCTTTCCAGGTGTAGCCGATTGCTTGCAGACCTGTGAGAAGGTCTCTAAAAAAGGTGATGGTGAAATCGGTAAATGCCTCGTTGGGGTTATATGGCTGCCCTCGTGAAAGCACTTTCAATTCGTGAGGAGATCGTGTCTCTCCAAAATATTCGAGCACTATTGCTGCTGCTGTTGGCACGCAGAGGTAGTTTTCTTGTTGCCGATGTGAAATCTGGATAAAGATGACGTCTACAGACATCTGTGGTTTAGGCAGCGCCTCGCTGGACCCGATGATGCCAGCTTGGTTATCGAACCACCGACTCTGCGGAAGCAATTTACCGCCGGGAAGCAGGCGGTAACGATCTCCGCACCAATAGACTGTGGTGCCAAAAAAACTGATTACCCACACCACAAAACTCAAGACATCCCGAATCGGCAGCAAGTAAAAATATCGGCGTAAGATGCGATCTTCAAATCCTATAACGCCGATGAACCACGCCGCCAGGAAACGTATCGCCAGTGCGAAGGCGCTCACACTCCAAAGGAGTATGGAGGTTGGAAAGGCTAAAAGCGCGAGCACTACAAGGGCTGTTGTATAGGTAAAAATCAATCCCACATATCCAAATGGTCGCCTGAATTTTGTGCTCCGTGCCCAACGAAGTTGATGGCGAAACATTTCTCCGAACTGATATGGCGGGATGAGCGTCTCGACGACATAGGGCGAAAGGATGACTTCATAACCCCGCTGCGCCGTCAGATGACCGAGCAGAAAGTCGTCGCCGAGAAAGTTGGCAATGGCGGCAAACCCACCGAATTCAGCGAGCACCTTTTGCCGTAGAACGGCGGTGGCACCAAAGGCGAATCTCACACCATCGAGTTGTCTGGCGACCAGCACGCCCAAGGCAAATTCCCCCATCAATCCCAGCCCTTCCATCAGGGCGGAAAAATTCTTACTCCCAATCGGACGGTACAGACACGTCACAAGTCCCACGCGCTCATCCGCCAGTGGCGCAACTACGGAACGCAGGTAATCAGGACCGACACAGGCATCACAGTCGCTGATAACAAGGATTTCGTGGCTTGCTTCCTGACAGATGTTATACAGATTACTTACCTTGGCACTGGTTCCAATGCGGTGCGGATTGATAACCAGTTTGATCTGACACTGTGGATACGTAGCGCGTAGCTGTTCGACCAGGCCGATAGCCGGATCTTGTGGGTCCAGAACGCCGAAGATAATTTCATACGCGGGATAATCTTGTTCGCAGAAACTGGCGAGCACTTCACCTAGCCCGGCTTCAGCTCCTCTGAGCGGCTTGAGGATGGAGACCGGAGGCGTAAACGCTGAGGCAGGCGGCGAGTAGGTTTGACGGAAGAAACGAGCAGCACTATACAAACTGAGCAAGTGGTAAACACTCGACGCTATTACGAGCATCACCACCAACCAAAACATAGCCTGCGGTAGTGTTTCCATATGACAGGTTAATCAGTAAGTCTGTTGCTGGGAATCCACGGCAAAACACCCGATCAGTAGGCTAGTACAACTGATCGGGTGCCATCTTGGCAAGGGTTTCAATCAATAGATCAACTAACACGACAAGGATGGCTTTGTCATCGGTTCTTTCCAGTTACACCTTGTCGGGGACAACAAACGGCTGGCGATAGTTTCTGGTGAGTAGGCTATTGGCTTCTTTATCGCCGATGAATTGCTCCCGGTTGGAATCAAAATTAACCGTTCGCTGCGTGCGATAAGCAATATTGGCAAGGTGGCACATGGAAGATGAATAATGGCCTTCCAGCAACTCTGCCTTCAACTCCTGCCGTTTGCGCGAACGCATGGCATCAATAAAGTTCGCCAAATGCCCTGTTTCGCCGGTGCCGCGCGTATTCATCGTTTCCACTTTGGCGTCGGCTTCCTTCTCGGTCATTTTGGGGCCAGGCTCATTTTTACGCCCAAAGTAGGTCGCCCAATCATCCGTACCCAACCGCATCCAGCCTTCTGAGCCGTACACCAACAGTCCCATTCGCATACCGTCTTCGCTGTTTGTGTACCAGTTGCGCATTTCGATTTGCACGCGCGTTTTGTCGGCATATTCAAGCGTTGAAGTCTGTGTGGTTGGTGTTTCCTGATCGGTGTCATGAACGTCTACATGTCCCATGCTTTGCGTTTTGACGGGATGTTCGTACTTCTTCAGAATCCAGCGCGCAATGTCGGTGTAATGCGGGCCGTTATTGCCCGTTTCGCCGTTGCCTGTGTTCCAGAACCAGTGCCAGTTATAGTGAAAACGATTCTCATTGAACGGGCGCATTTCAGCCGGCCCCGTCCATAAATCAAAATGCACGCCTTTCGGAATCGCGCCATTCACTTTGTGGCCGATGCTGTCGCGCGGACGCAGGACAAGACAGCGAATCTGATAAATTTTACCGAGCTTGCCAGCGTGCAAATAATCCACTGCTGCTTGGATCAGCGGACGGCTGCGATTCTGCGTGCCAGTCTGCACGATGCGTTCGTATTTGCGCGCCGCCTCAATCATGCGGCGGCCTTCGGTGATTGACCACGAAACGGGCTTTTCAACGTAGACGTCTTTGCCCGCCTGACAGCCCCAAATCGTTGCCAGTGCGTGCCAGTGATTCGGCGCGGCAACGGCGATGGCGTCAATGTCTTTGTTGTCGAGGACACGGCGAATATCGGTTTCCGTTTTGGCGCGTTTGCCACAGGCTTTTTCGAGATCGCCGAGAGCTTTGGGGAACAGGTTTTCGTCAATGTCGCAGATTGTCGCGACGTTAACATTTGGCAATTTGGCAAAGCCTTCCATCAGCGCCCCGCCGCGCCCGTTAATGCCCATCACAGCAATGTTGACGGTTTCATTCGGGCTGGAGCGCGCCCAACCCGATTTGATAAAGGCTCCGGCCATCAAACTTGCACTGCCCGTTTGTTGAATGAAGGTGCGACGATTCAGTTTGTTCATAGCTTTGACTCCCGTTGCTTTTGTGTTGATGTTTATTCGACGGTTTCCCAGCGATCCGAGGTTACCGATTTCTCCATCGCTTCCAGAATGGAGACTTCTTTCAAAAGGCTTTCGTGCGAGCGCGGCTCTTTGCCATCGCGGAATAGTTGCACCACTTCGCGGTAAGGTTCCAGCGCGTCATCCGTCACTTTCGATTCGAGTTTGGTTAGCCCTTTATCGGTAACTACCCCCAACTCGAACGGCGGTCGGCCTTTCGCCAAAACCAGCGTGGCTTGTAAACCAGAAGCGAAGACGAGCGTTGCTGAAGCATCCGCCTCTTTTCGCGTAACACGGACGCGGGTGACATTTTCGCCAAAGACTTCCATCAGCTTTTGCACCTGATGAATGCCATAAAAAAAGACGCCGCCGTAAGGCGAATCAACATCGCAGTGCCCACAACTGATGACGTGTTGTATCCCGGTCATCGCTTTGACCTGCGCTTTGAGGTCATTGATGATGGCACCGCGTGCGACGGTGCTGAATGAAGAGACGGGTGTTTTCCTGGCGCGCGCCATCGCCAAAAAAGAGCGGCCTTCGCTGACGCGATAACAGAACGGTTTGTCAATAAAGGTCGGAATGCCAGCTTTGACAAAAGGTCGCGCGGCGTCCAGATGATATTTCGCGTGGCGATGGTCAACGATCAGCGCGTCAATCTTTCCTTTGAATTCCGCCGGGTCTTTCACGATCAGAGGAATATGCCCCTTCTCCGCAGCATTTTTAGCGAACTCTGGGGTCTCTCCCCACACGCCAACGACTTCACACCCAGGGAACTTGCGGTCGCGGTTGAAAATCTGCCCATAAGTAATCGTGTGCGAGTTTTCTGCACCGATGATGCCAATGCGAATGGGCTTGGTGGGTTGTGGCAGACTATCAGCAAGCGTTATGGATGCTGCTGCCAGCGTTGCCGTCAGGCCACCGCTTAGTTCCTGGATAAATTTCCGTCTGGATTTCATTTAATTTTCGAGCCTCGCTTCTTCCAGCGCGCGCACTGGCACATTATTTTTCTGTGCAAATTCCCGAATGATCGGCGCTAGTTTTTTCATCCACTGCTCCAGGCCGATGCTTTCCTCTGGCGCGATCATATAGCTCAAATCCGCGCGTCGGTCGGCCCAGTGGTCTTTTACATCGTCGAGGATGTGCAGGAATTTCTTGCCATTCACCTCCCGGCCTTTTGGAAACCTACTCTTCTCCCACACAGTCGTCAAATCCGCAAACGTTTTTTGTCGCTCTTCCACTGTGCTGCGCGCGCGCGTGTACGCTGCCAGCAATTGCCCAACCGCCTGTTGCGCGTCACCTCTGTCTGCGGCTTGTCGTGCGGCATTCATTTTCGATTCAATCTCTTTCATTGCCAGAATCATTCGGTTGTGGTGCCCTGTTAACTCGGCGAGAGAAAGAAAGATTTCGAGATTGTAGCGATTGCGGTCGGCTTTGAGCAGGTTTTGATGGATGCGATGGATGAGTTGATCATTTTCCCGCGCGTTTGCCTGCGCTTCGGCAATCAATTTCTCATAGCGCCCTACATACACGGGCGCGAAGCTCAAGCCCGGCAGCTCCGGCAAAGCAGGTGGCGGCAATGTCTGATCGTGCCGCGTTGTCCCGATGCCTTTGCCATAAGAGTTGCCATAGCCCGAAGGACGCACGCGCGAAACGACTCTGTCCCACGACTTTTCAAAAAACTGTGCCTGCGATTGCATCCCGCGATAGATTTCGACCATCTCTGAAGTACGCGGGCCATAGTAAATATTCATGAAATCGGCGACCACCTGTTCGACCGCAGGTGCGCCCGGCTTCCAACCGTACGCCGCGACCGTCGCCCATCCGAGCCAAAACGTTTCGCTGTGCAAACCGGAATCGCCCCAGGCGGCACCGAAAACGCCGATGGGTTTGCCGCGCCAGATGCGCCCTTTTGCGATGGCGTCAAATGCGCCTTGCAAGCGCCCGCTTGACGGTCCGAAATCGCCGCCTGCGCTCGCGTAATTGGGCAGATGGTTTGGGAAAAGAAACTCTGCGCCCTGCATTGAAGTGTAGGCCAGTTGACGCATCCCCATTTCATTTTCTGGCTTCAGGTATTCCTCTTCGCCAATCACACCATCAATCACATCGGGCGGAATCATTTTCACGTGTTCGGGCAGCAGCGGATATTCCGCCCAAACCAGGATTCGACGCCCACGACTGGCGGCAAAGTCACGCGCCCGTTTGACGAACTCAACCCATTTCAAGCTGCGGTTTTCATCGTTGTCGGGTTTGCCGCATTTGGAGCAGATGCTTGCGTAGTAAACTTCATCAGTCGAAACGTACAGGTAATCTACGCCCTTCGTCGCTTTGATGACATCGTCGTACATTTGAAAAATCAGCTTGTACACGTCTTCATCGCACAAGCACGATTGATAATTGTTGCCATCTGCTCGCAGGTGTGCGAATTGCTGATGCTTCAGCACATAGGCCATGTGCGCCGGAGCCTGAATATTCGGCACAACCTGAATAAATCGCTCTAAGCCGTAGTTAACAATCTCCTGCATTTCCGCCGTCGTGAACGCGCCAGGCGCGCCGATGATTGGATTGGTCGGATACTCGAATTTGTCTTCGAGTTCAAAGCCGATCATGTTGACCTTGAAGCGCGCCGCCCAATCCAGATACCGCTTTAAGGTTTCCATCCGATCCTGATGATGTTTCGTGTCCCAATGCAAAAAGCGCAGTTGCAATTTCGGCCCGTCCTCAATAGTCGAAACGGGCAGCAGCAATTGCCCGCGCGGGCCGGGCTTCAGCAAATGCAATAACGTCTGCACGCCGTAAAATAAGCCCTGATCGCTGTTACCCGTGATTTCGATCAAGCCGGGCGCGATCTTCAGCCGATAGCTCTGCTTTTCAAGTTCTGGGTCGTCACTCAGTTTTACAGCGCCTTTCAAAACTGCAAGTCGAATGACATTTTTGCTCTGAGTGGGCGCGGCGCGCAGCTCAATACGATGAAATTCCTGCAAGTCACCCAGCAACGAGCGCGTAGCAATGTGGTCTTTGGAAATTTTGCTCGCGTCATATCCCCACGCGTCATTGAACTCAAGATCGCCCGTTTGCAATTCTACTTTTTGCGGGGCGGGAATCACCGAATAACCGCGCAGAAACAATTCTGTCGGCGGCTGTGCAAGGGCGGAAGCGAGAGCGAGCAAGAGCAAAGCGAACAGGAATGTGACGTTGATTTTCATTGCGTGATGCAACCTCCGAGAACAGTTTATTGAGGGAAAGAAAAGTCAGCCACGAATTTCACGAATTGACACGAAGCGGAGCGACAGAATACCAGTGCGAGTTGTGCTCTTTCATTCGTGAAAATTCGTGTTCATTCGTGGCCGATCCCTCCTTATTGGTTTTTAAGTTTCAATACATTGGCGCGGAAATCGGCGCGTCCCGGTGCCAGCCGCACAGCCTCTTCAAATTCCCGCAGCGACAATTCGCGTTGTCCCAGCTCAAGATAAATTCGCCCTAACAGATTGCGCAGTTCGGCATGTGCGGGTCGTGATTGTTTGACCTTTTCGGCGTAGTTGCGCGCCCGCGCAAAGTCCTTGCGCAAAAACCAGTGCCGCGCCATCAGGTAATTTCCGACGACCGAATCCGCTTCCAAAGTCTCCATCTTTTCCAAATGCGGCCCGGCTTTTTGCCAGTCACCTTGCGCGAGAAACATCTCGGCCAAATAGGCGCGTGCTGTCCAGTTGTCGGGCGCGGTTTGAAGAAGCTGCTCGAACGCGGCTTGTGCCTCAACGTCTTTTCCTTCGTCCAGCAAACGCTCACCGCGTGCCAGCAGCCTTTCCATCTCTTCGACGCTTTCTTCGCGCCGCTTCAATTCCTGAAACTGCTTCATCAATCCGGCAGCCTTCTCGCGTTCGCCTTTGCGTTGATAAGCCTGACTCAGCGAGTAATACGCCTGCGATGAATTTGGGTTCAAAGCTGCCGCACGTTCGAGATGAACAAGTGCCTCGTCAATGTCTTTCAAAGTCAGACAAACTGCGCCGAGCTTTTGTAGGTACTGCGGATTTTTCGGCTCCAGACGGACGGCTTCGAGCAAGGCTTTTTTAGCGGCTGGCAGGTCATTGCGCAAATGAAGCAACTTGCCCAATTCAAAATGCGCGAGCGCATTGGCAGGATGTTTCGCAATGCTTTTTTGGAAGGCTTCCTGTGCCAAATCAAACTGACTCTGAATGGTGTAAGCCTGACCGCGATTTAAGTTTAGCCGAGGATCATCCGGGTTGCGCTTTTCCAGCAGATCAAGCAGACGCAACGCATCAGGGAAACGCTCCATTCGGTAGTAAACATCGCTTAGCATCCACAACCACGAAGCTTCCAATCGCTCAACCGCGCCCAGTTTTTGCAAACTTTCCAGCGAGGCTTCGGCAGGAGGCTTTTGTTTCAGGCGAGCAAAAAGATTCGCCTGGAAAATCAGATATTCGGGCCGCTGCGAATCGCGGCGCACCGCTTCATCCATTTCCAGCGCGGCAGCACTTACACTCCCGGCCTCGGCCAAGGCCAGACCTGCATAAAAGTACGGGCGTGCATCCTGTGGGTTCGTTTGCTTACACTGATTGAAGAGGTTGATAGCGGCGGGAAACTGGCCTTGTGAGAGGAACTGAATGCCCTTTGCTAAGAGACTTTCCTCTGGTGCTTGCTGCTGTGCGCCGAGGCAAACCAATGTACCAAAACAGAGAACCAAGATTAGAACGGGAGAAATGGTTTTTCCCAAAACGTGCCTGGAGGCACCCGGAGCACTTTCACCACAAAGAGACAAAGAGACAAAGAGACAAAGAGGTTTCGTTGATTGACATTCTTTGATCCTCTGTCCTATTGCTTCTTTGCGATGAAAATGCTTCGGTTGCCCCCGTTCCCTTGGCCGCATAGTTTCACACAAACAAAGCCACCCTCTGCCAATCGCTTTGACTGGGAGAGGGTGGCAAATCTGTCCAAACATCCCCTTACCACTCAGCGCGCAATGAGAATTGAATGGTTCGTGGAGTATTGGCCTGCACCCCCAGATTCTGAAGCCCCGTTGTTGTATTCGGAGCGACATCCACTGGGTGATTGAAGGCATTGAAGAAATCCGCCGTGAAGCGAATGTTCCCGGATTCGAGGAACCGGAAGTTTTTGAAGAGCGACATATCCGCATTCCACGCGCCTGGCCCCAGAAAGTTGGCGCGCGGGCTGTAATTGTACAACTCGCCAATCGGCACGTTGCGCACGGTGCCGTTTGCCAATGTGATGGGGATTTGGTTGTTGAAGTTCGGCCCCAACGGGCGAGCAACACGCTGAGCGCGATCTACCGGAATGAGTGCCGTCAGATTGCCGCCCGTCACATTGGTCGCCAGCGCAGGATTGAAATCCCCCTTAAACCACAGCCGCTGCCGCAGCCCGGAGAAAGTCAACTCAGGCCGCTCATCCGCGTCAATGCGAATATCGCCAAATTGATAGAGACCGGGAGCGACGCTCATCCTGAGACCGCCCCGCCAATCCCCAATGGCCGCCAACTGCCACCCGCCAATCACCTGATTGACGAAGCCGGGGACGTTGCCGCCGATTTTCTTGCCGCGCCCAAAGGGCAAATCAACAATGGCATTGTAGCGAATGCGATGCGCTGGAATATTGGTTGACCGGAAATAAACCAGCCGCAACCGCTCCTCGTAACTCAGATTGGGATTCCCGAACAATTGAATGTTCTCTGGCACCTGACCGCCGCCACCGCCGGAATTGATGTTCGTGTTGCCAGCATCAAAGCCGCCTGCATCTGTGGTATTGAATGAACTGCTAAAGACATAGAACCACTGAAAAGCCAGGCCTTTGGTGAATCGGCGTTCCAGTTCAACCTGTCCCGAATGCGTGTTGGAATAGCCCGTGCGGTTGACGGCATTGGCAACGTTCCAGTTGGGATTTGCCCGCAACAACGCGCGATTCGAGGGCGGCGCGAGTTTGGTGCGATTCACATAGTTGTATTCGGCTTCTTGTGAGTTGAGCGCAAATTTCTGTTCCAGATCGCGCCCGTGTTCGCCGATGTAGCTCAGTCGCAGTGCCGTATTAAATGGCAGTTCGCGCTCCAGGGTAAAGTGCCAGGATTGTGCGCGCCCATCTTTCCAATTGCGTCCATCCCACACCATGATGGATTGTGCAACGGCAGAAATGGGAACGACACCCTGGGTGTTGACGGTCGCCCCACCGATGAAATCTGTGGCTGTCGGTCGCGTGACTAATGGATAGTTGAAGGTGCTGTTCTTGGCGTAAATGTCATTGGTGAAGCGAAGGTTCAACGGCGGATTGGTGCGCGCGGCCTGTAACAATTGCGACAGCGGCATCGTCCAGAAATATTCGCCATAGCCACCACGCAACACCATTTTGCTGTTGAGCTTGAACGCCACGCCGAGACGCGGCCCAAAGTTGTTGTGGTCCGGTTTGTATAAGTTCTCAGGATAACCGGCAGCGTCAGCCGTGGTGTAGGTCAATCCGCGCGCCGACCAGGAAGCCAGCACGGCGGGAGGAATGCCCGGCAAGTTCTGAATCTGATTCTTGCCTGGTGTGAGCACTTCAAATTTCGTGGCGACGGATTGTGTATCCGCTGTCACGAGACGATTGTACTTTTCACGGTAAGGGGTCCAATTGTCCCAGCGCAAGCCGAGTGTCATCGTCAAGCGTGGCGTGACCTTCCAGCGATCACTGAAATACAACCCCTTTTCCGTCTGCCGAAAATAGAAGAAGCCGCGATTGTATTGGTTGGAGAGAAATGACGGCAGCCCTAATAACAGCGAAGCAAACCCGCTGCCGGTGTAGGGGGTTGCGGCATCATCATTCGGGCTGTAGAGCGAAGTCCAACTGCCGTCGAAATCGTGCGATCCCTGATATTGCTGGAATTCGACGATGTTGTTCCACTCGCGGCGGTATTTGCCGCCGAACTGAATGGCGTGTGCGCCCTTGTTCCAGGTGACGTTGTTTTCAATCACACCGCCTGTTAACGCTTCGTCCTTGCGATTGTCCGAATCCCAGCCAAACCAATCGTCATAGAGCGTGGGCCAGCCTTTGGCTCCAAACGGATTGGGCGTTCCCAATCTGCTCCCCCAGTCATCAAAATCCGCCAGCGTGCCTGAGCTTTTGTATGAGCGATGCATGCCAACCAGCAGTTCGTTGATGAGCGTTGGGGAAAACGTATGCGTTTGAGTGATGGAGACATTGTTGATCTTGGCATCGTTGCGCGAAGTCCCCAATCCAGCTTCGACATTAACGGGATTACCGAAGACGCCGCCTTCGGTGGCCGCTTTGCGTGTAGATCGCGTCCAGCGTACCGATAGCCTATCGCTTTCTGAGAAGTTGTGATCGCCTTTGATCGTCAGGTTATCGGTATCGTTTTTGACGGGGTAGAACTTCTGAATATTGTCGGCCAGATAGGGGTTGAGGTTGTTCGTCGGCAACGCTGTGAGCGATTGCATCACTTTGGCAAACGGAGAAATGCGATTCGCCGGGATGATGTTATTGGCGAAGGGCTGGCGCACGCCATTGGGACCTGTGGACGTTAGCGGATCATAGATGATGGTCTTGATTCCGTTCTCATCCACACGATTACTGAGATCGCCTCCCCACATTACAGCGGTCGGAACGGCACCATAACCGCCTAAGGGCAGGGCACTGGAACGTTCGCGCAATCCTTCATATGCGGCGAACCAAAAAGTCTTGTTACGTCCGTCGAGGAAAGATTTGCCGCCTTCGCCGAAGCGGGGTAGAAAAACCGGACCACCAGCAGAAATTCCAAACTCATTGCGGATGAGTTTGGGCGGTTTGAAGTCAACAGGATTTTCCCGCCGCCGTGCCAACAACCCGGCAGCATTGTTGCGATGTGTCTCGAAAGCCGTGCCGTGAAATTCATTCGTGCCGCTGCGAGTGGCAAGAATCACAGTCGCGGGGCGCGAATACCGAGCGTCGGAGCCGACCGTTTCCACCCGAAATTCCTGCACCGTATCCAATCCCGGCTGTACGCGCGCGATGCCGCCGCCAAAGCGATCCACCAGCGAAACGCCGTCCAGCGTAATTTCCAGTGACCCGACCTTCAGTCCATTGACGCGGGCATTGCCGCCACCTTCGATCCCCGGGGTCAGATCAAACAGCGTGCTGACGTTGCGTCCATTCAGCGGTAATTGCCGAATGCGCTGATAATCCTTGATGTCCGATACTTCTGCGCTTTCGGTTTGCACGAGCGGCGCGGCATCCGTCACGGTCATTGTCTCCTGTGGTGAACCGACGGCCAACTCGGCATCTAACGTGGCTTGTTGTCCCACCTGCACGGTCAGGCTGCTTTCCCATTTCTTGAAGCCCGCAGCCTCAATCGCCAGTGTGTACGCCCCAATCGGAACCGAGCCAAAGTAGTAGGCACCATCTTCATTCGTGACCGCTTTGCGCGCGATATTTGTGGCGGTGCTGGTAAGCGTAACATTCGCGTTGCGGATCACCGCGTTGGCTGCATCGTGTGCTGTGCCAGTAACTGTTCCCAGTCCGGTTTGAGCAACTGCGGATGCTGTCAACAATAGAAAAAGGGCAAAGGAAAAGCAGACGGCGCTTAGCTGTCTGCGCGATTTCAGCTTCAGGTCTTTCATCGCAACCTCCGTGGGAGAATTTGAATGCGCGGTCACAAAGCCGTGATCCAAAAGATTTAAGTTATTTGTTATCAGGATGCTGAATGACACGTCGCGGCGAATTCATTCTCTGTCAGGCGGAGTAAGTAAATTTGCTACTACGTGCCAGCTATACAAATCAATTAGGAAGCTTCTATTGCTGCTCAATCACCAGCCAAGGCTCGGCGCAGCAAAGGCGCGCGCCAACACCAACGCCGTCGCACCAGTCAGGCTCGGCTTATTCCCCAATGTTGAAGGGGTGATCGTGACGTGGCTCGAATAAAATCGTGTAATCTGTGCTGCCAGTACGCGGCGAATTTCAGGGTAAACAATGTCCCAGGCTTGCGTAATCGCCCCCCCGAGTACAATCATTTCTGGATTGACCGAATAGATGATCGGGATCAATCCACGTCCCAGAAACGTGGCGGTTTGCCGCAGCGCCTCAATCGCGCGCGGATTGTTCGCCGCGCTGCGCTTGATCAATTCTTCCATGTCAATCTCGTTCTCAATCTCGGCCAGACAGCCTTCCGTCCGGCACAATTCTTTGTAGCGGTTGATAGTGGCCTGATCCGACGCGAAAACTTCCAGGCATCCGCGACCACCACAACTACAATTCGGGCCTGCGGGATCAAGCGAGATGTGTCCAAACTCACCCGCACCGTTGAGCGAACCGTGATAAAGCTGTCCCTGAATAATAATCCCCGCGCCAATGCCCTCGCTGACTTCCAGAAAAACCAAATCTTGCGGCTGGCGCGACGTATGTTTGCCAAACCAAATTTCGGCCAATGCAGCCAACCGTGCGCCATTGTCAAAGTAGAGCGGCAAATCGAGGTTGAGGGCATTGCGCAAGATCGAACCCACCGGCACCTCATCGCCCCATCCCAGGTTTTCGCCAGCCAAAACACGCCCTTCCTTCGCATCCACCAACCCGACCAAGCTGACGCCAATTCCCACCACGCGCCCTTGTGGCAAATCCGATTGCAAGAGCTTCTTAATACCGCGTGCAACTGCTTCCAGCGCCTGCTGTGGATCACTGCTGTTGGCGATAGTCATCTGACGAAGTATCCGCCCTGAAAAATCGCTGACCGCAATTTCGTTATGTTGCGGGCCAAGATCAACCCCGATGGCATACGCCTTCTCCGGGTTCAAATGCAGAAATCGTTTCTTGCGCCCGCCCTGTGGCGAGGCTGGCCCCACACCGTTCTCATACACGAACTCTTCCTCCAACAAGCGCGCGACAATTTTCGAGACGGTCGAACCTTCCAGCCGGGTGCTTTCGGCAATGTCAATCCGTGAGATGGGCTGTCGTTCTCGGACCAGATTCAGCACCAAAATCTCATTCATATCGCGCAACGACTGATGCGTCGCACGACCAGCCTTGTGAAGATTGATCTTTTTCATCTCTAGTTCGCTCTTTTAGAAGAGTCTCTCAGCAAAGATTTGTATTTGGTTAGTTGATGTCGTGCGGACAGTAACCCATCTGCTGAATCTTGTCAAGCGCAAATCTCAATCTGACAATGCCTGCATTTTGCCTTGATTTTACGGTATTTGACAATTATTCAATTGCCCTTATAATTACTTCCGTTCTGACATCAACTAGCATAATTCAAAGCAGAAAGATAAAATCATATGGGTTCTCAGGACGCCTCACGAAGCGAAGGGCAAGTCGCAAAGTCTGTTAGCAAACTTGTGCCTCGACTGGTTCAGACAATCAAAGAACTGGTGCAAATTCCTTCGGAAAATACGCCTCCCACGGGAGCTGAATTGGGTTGTCAGCAATATGTCCACGAGCGATTGGTCGGTCTAGGGCTGAAGGCGGAGATGTATGACATCAATGATGTCTCCGGTCTTACCGATCATCCGGCGTTTCGTCACTCACGGGATTACAGGAATCGCCCGAATGTCGCTGCTGTCTGGCCCGGCACAGGCGGGGGCCGATCCCTATTACTTTCCGGCCACATTGACACCGTGCCGCGCGGCTCAGCGAAATGGAACTACGATCCGTTTGGCGCAACCATCGAAGGCAATCGCCTGTATGGGCTTGGCTCAAATGATATGAAAGGCGGAATTGCAGCGATGCTGGTCGCGGTGGAAGCCCTGCGCGAAGCCGGTGTTCGTTTACGCGGTGACGTGTTGGTTGAGACTATTGTGGATGAAGAGTTTGGCGGTGTGAATGGCACGCTGGCAGGACGCTTGCGCGGGCACAATGCCGACGCAGCGATCATCACCGAACCGAGTCAACTGATGCTTTGTCCGGCGCAAACCGGAGGACGCACGGCACATATCACGCTTTATGCTGATAGCGGCGGGATTCTGCACGAAGGTGCGCCGCTCCCCAACGTCAACGATCAGTTGCATTACCTGCTTGGAAAAATCAAAGACTTCGCTGCACAAAGAAAAGCGAACGCGCCAGCACATCCACTGTATGCCGACGGTGCTGATCCGACGCCCGTCTGGGTTACTAAAATTCACAGCGGCGGCTGGGGCATGAAAGAACCGATTACGCTTCCCACCACGTGTCGCATCGAAGTGTACTGGCAGACGATGCCCGGCGAAGATAAAGAAGCCGTCGAGCGCGAATTCTTCGCCTGGTTCGAGGAGACAGTAACCGCTCGCGCCGACCTGTTCACCGTCATTCCCGAAGTCACGTTTCCAATAGATTTTCTGCCCGCTTCGGTCAGTGCGGAAAGCAATGAAGTCATCACGCAACTCTCCGACGTTTTCTCGCAGGTAACAGGCGAGCAACCGTTAGTGCGCGGCATTGGCGGGCCGTGCGATATGTTCGTTTTCCATCAGCATTTTCACACGCCTGCGCTGCTCTTTGGCCCGCGCGGTGGCAATACGCACAACCCGGATGAATGGGTTGATCTTGATTCTGCACAGACGACGATGGAAACGCTGGCGCAATTCATCTGTCAGTGGTGTGGCGTCGAGGAATAAGTTCGATTCAATTTTCCATTTGTCATTTTTCATTTCTCATTTGTTATTGCCCCGACAGCAAAAAACAAATGGCAAATTAAAAATGACAGATGAGAAATGGAAAATGAAATGATTGCTGAACAGACAGCAACAACCAGCAGCGAATTCAAGCGCGTCCTGACGCTCAGCGATTTGGTGATTTTCGGCCTCGCCTTTGTTGGCCCAACTGCGCCGTATTCGATGTTCGGCATCGCCACCGTCAAATCAGGCGGGCATCTGCCGCTGGTCTATTTGATCGCGATGATTGCGATGAGCTTTACGGCGATCAGCTATGGGCGAATGTCTGCGGCCTTCCCGGCTGCGGGTTCGACCTACGTTTACGCCTCGAAAGCACTGCATCCGGGAGCAGGGTTTCTGGCCGGCTGGGCGATGACGATTGATTACATTTTGATCCCGATGCTGAGCGTGATCTTTGTTGGATTGACGGCAAACAAGGTCTGGCCGGAAGTGCCGTATGCCGTCTGGGTCATCATCACATCAGCCGTTATCACCCTGATCAATTTGCGCGGGATGGTAATGGCATCGCGCGCGAATTATGTGATGAACGCGATTATGATCGCTTCGCTGGTTTGGTTCATTTTGTTGACGTTGAGAGCTTTGTGGGGTGGCGTGGGGGAAGGACGCTTGCTTTCCTCCACGCCTTTTTTTAATCCGCAAACGTTTTCCTTTCCCGCTGTGATGGGCGCGACTTCGATTGCTGTTTTGTCCTTTATCGGCTTTGACGGCGTGACGACACTCGCGGAAGATGCAAAGAACCCGCGCCGCGACATTGGCCGCGCAACGCTGTTGGTCTGTTTCGTGGCGGGGGCGCTCTTTGTATTTCAGAGCTATCTGGCACAACTGGTCTGGCCGGATTACACCAAATTCGCACCCGTCGAAACCGCCTTCATGGATGTGGGTAAACTGGTCGGCGGCAATTCCCTTTTTTACTTCCTTTCATTTGTCCTCGTCGTCGCCGGATTTGCGAGCGCCATTACCGGACAGGCCAGCGCCTCGCGTTTGTTGTACGGAATGGGGCGCGACCGATTATTACCGCATCGCATCTTTGCATATGTACATCCTCGTTTGGGAACGCCGATTTACAGCGTGTTGCTGATGGGCGCATTACACCTGATAGGCGCGCTGATCCTGCAATACACCGAAGCGGCGGAACTGGTGAACTTCGGCGCGTTCATCGGATTTATGGCCGTGAACTTGTGCGTCGTCCGGCATTACTGGCTGGGGAAGCAGGAGCGACGGATTTCTGATCTACTGCTTCCGACGCTGGGCTTCGCGGTTTGTCTATACATCTGGCTACACCTTTCACGGCTGGCGTTGGGATTGGGATTGTTGTGGATGGTAATCGGTGTGGTCTATTTGCTGTGGCTGACGCGGGGATTCAAACACGAGATTGCCAGTTTAAATCCAGAAGCCAAAATTTTAGGAGCGAGTGAATGAAAAGCAAAACCGTTCTCGCAATGCTCATCGCGCTGCTGTACCTCTTTCCTATCCCAACGCCTGCGCAGAAACAATCTTCGGTGCGCGTCAGGATGAATCAATTGTTAGGATTGTCGCCGCAGAAAACCCCGCCCAAAGCTGAAATGATAAAAACGAGCGAAGAGGACGATGTCATCATTGAAGACCTGCGTTTTCAGGCTGACAATAACAATTGGGTTCCGGCGATGATTGTGAAGCCGCGCAACGCGACGCAAAAGTTGCCCGCGATCATTTGCCTGCCCGGCACCAGCGGAACGCGTCAACATCTGACCGACACGAGGTTGCGCTTAACAGAATTTCCGCGCCTCGGCTGGGCGCGCGCCCTAGCCAAACAAGGATTTCTAACCATCTCGCTGGATTATCGCGGCTCTGAAGCGCGCAACCAGGACATCTACCTTGAAGCTTTGCGCGAACAACTCGCAGGACGCAGCTTCATGGGCATCCTGGTGCATGAAACCATTCGCACGGTGGACTATCTGCAAACGCGGAAAGATGTAGACGGCTCAAAACTCGGCATCACGGGCTTTTCGCTCGGCGGCGCAATCACCTGGTATACCGCAGTCGTAGAGCCGCGCCTGAGCGTGATCGTCCCGGTTTGTGGCGGCGCAGGGATGTATGACGACCTGTTGCGCTCAAGACCGAATGCGAATTATCACTCGCAATATTTCTATCCGGCGGGATTCCTGAAACTCTTCCCCGGCGACCAGCCCGATGTGTTTGCCGCACTGGCTCCGCGTGCAGTGCTGATTGTCGGGCGCGATCAGGATCAGGGAATGCCGATTGACGGATTGCGCAAACTCGAACAGAAAAACAAAGCGGTGTACGCCAATCAGAAGGTGTCAGATCGGTTCGCAGTTCACGTCACAGCGGGAAACCACACATACACCAATGAGATGTTTGCACAAGTCGGTGCCTGGTTCGTGCGCTATCTCAAATGATGTACGACAGGCGTCTCGCCTGTCTCTGGACTGATGAAAACCCCTGACAGGCGGGCCGCCTGTCGTACATTTTCTGAGGAAAACTTTATGCCTCGTTGTCTCAAAATTGCAGCGCTCGCCTTCGCTTTCACTTTGCTGACAATTCAGCGCAGCTATGCGCAGGAAGTTTTCGCTACCTTTGAAAATCAGGCAGAGATTACTTCGATCAAGGCGTCAGACAACGTGCGCCTCGCGGCCTCAAAACAGTTTCCGGCCTGGAACGTCTCTTCACTCGAAGCCGTGTTTCCAGCCAGCGGCGGAACCATCGAACTGACGAAGATTCCGGCAGATTGGCGCAGAAAAGAATCGCTGCTGTTGTTTGCGTGGGCGATGCAACCAGCGGAATTGAAAGTGAATTTGCACGATGCAAACGGCGGGCGTTTCATTCAGACGTTTGCGCTTCGCACGGGCGTAAATCACCTGCAATTGCGGCTGGCGCGGGTGACTGGCATTGACCTGCAAACGATGCGGTCGCTGACATTACAGGCAACGCGCGGCGGCACATTTTACTTCGACTATTTTGCGCTGGATCGGTTTCACCCGGTGCTGGAAGAGCGCGGGCGCTGGGATGTGGATTACACAATGAACATCGCCACGCCGCACGTTGCGTGGGCCAAGCCATTTGTTAACGGGCGAATCAAAGCGTTTGCCCTCTCGGATGTGGCCGACGGGCGAGGCATTATCGAATTGGCGCAGCGTCTTGATCTGGATTTCAAAGCAACTTCGATAGGCCGCGACGAAGGCATAAACAAATGGGGCTTTGGCGATTTTTACCAGCATCGCAGCTTTGGCGGGGAATTCTGGGAAGGCGCTTTCAGCTTGGCACGCACCTACATTGCCGACGATCTGCTCAATGGCCCGGATTACGATGTGATCCTGTGGCCGGGGCTGCACGCGTGGGAAAGTTATCCCGAAGAAGTTCGCAAAGAAATCCGCCGCCGCGTCGAAGCGGGTGCGGGGCTGGTGCTGTTTTATCCAAACAGTCAGGAAAGCGATCTGTGGCAGCTTTCGCCGCTCACAAAAACCGGAGCTATCAAACGTGGCAAAGGTTCCGACCGGACGGGATTGGATCAGACGCAGTGGCGTGCAAAAGGCGAGCATTACATCACGCGCGGCGTTCCGTTGGATGCGTTTCCGTGGGGACATTTGAGCGTGCCGTCGTCTGAAGCGGCTGGCGAGGTGCTGTTGGAAACCGCAAATGGAACACCTGTGCTGGCCGTGAAGACTGTCGGCAAAGGGCGCGTCGTCGCCTTCGGCTACAGCGAGCGCGGAATGATTCCCGAAGTCGAAGAGATGTTCGAGACGGGGTTGCATTATTCATATCACGAATATCTCTGGTCGCTGGTGTCGCGCGCTGTTGTCTGGGCCGCAAAGCACGAACCGCAAGGTACAATTCGCAAACTGCAACTGTCGCCGAAAAGCCTGAACGTGACGCTGGAGAATGCGCCAGAAGGAGCCGAAGTAGCAGTGACGATTCGTTCCAGCTTCGATGAGTTTGAAGCGATGGAGCGAGTGCCGATCAAGCAACAAACCGCTACGCTCACTTTTCCCAAACCGCTGACTGGCGGTCGCCATTTTGCCGAAGCGTATTTGATCGAAAAGGGGCGCGGCATTGATTGGGCAATGCAGACGTTTGAGGTTCCGGCAGCAACAACGATCAGCGAACTCACGCCCGAAAGTGATCGCGTCAAAGTTGGCGGCCAAATCAGCGCCCGCCTGAAACTACAATCGAATCAGGCAGCAGATGCCACGATCACAGCGCGACTGTACGACAATTACGACCGCTTGCTGGATGAACGACGCTATCCGGTCAAAGCACAAGGGCAAATCGAACAGCCAATCAGTCTCAACTCAATCGGCGCGTTGACGCACCTTGCCAAGGTTGATTGCGAGGTGTCCGTCAATGGCGTGCGCGCGGATCGCAGAATTTCAGAAGTCTTTGTCCTGCAACCGCGCCGCTGGGACGATTACGATGTGGTGATGTATCTCTTTGGCAAAGAGCCGATTCCCGGCATCTGGCCCGCGATTGACGAACAATTGCGGCGGCTGAATATCACAACGCTTTCGTCCTACACGCTTAGTCACAGCAAACACGCAAACTTCAACATTCAGGCGCAAACACGCATCAGCGGGCAGGAGTCGCCCGATGGCGCGAAACGCGATTACTACGTGAAGATGAAGAAGCAGTACGCCGAAACACACGACAAAAAATTGCTCGTGCGTGAATACTGCCTGCACGATCCGGCCTACCGCGAACTGATTCGCAAAGAACTCAAGCAACTGGCGGAACCCTGGGTCGGATTCTCGCCGATGTCGTATTACGTGCTGGAAGAGCCTTCGCTCACCTGCTACGTGGACGATTTGGATTTGTGTTTTTCGCCGCACACGATGCGGGCGATGCGCGAGTGGCTGAAGACGGAATACAAAACGCTCGACGCGTTGAATCGGCAATGGAGCACGAGTTTCACGAGTTGGGAGGAAGTCACACCAGACGACACGTATGAAGCGCAGAAACGCGGCAATTATGCTTCGTGGGCCGATCATCGCACGTTTATGGAAAAGAGCTACGCCGACACGTTCGAGTTTGTGCTGGGCGAACTGCGCAAGCTCGATCCTGAAGGCATTCTGCTCAATTCCGGCACGCAGGAATCAGCCCCGCACAACGGCAGTGATTACAGCCGCCTCAATCAATTCACCAAACATTTGAACTCTTACGAAGGCGGCAATCAGTTCGACTTCCACCGCAATTTCAACCCGGACGTGAAGATTTCAGGCGGCGCTGGCTATGGGATGCTGGGCAAAAACGTCCTCTACGATTTTTACCGCAACCTGTTCAAAGGCGCGAACGGCGGCGCGTATGTTTTCTGGCAGTATTCGACGATCAGCCCTGATTTGACGCTGTGTCAGAGCGGCAAAGACATCGCCGCAGGCTTTGATGAACTACGCGGCGCGGGTATTGGCAAACTGATTGCTTCAGGTGCACCCGACAACAATCGCCTTGCGATTCACTATTCCTATCCGAGCATTCACGGATCGTGGATTGTGGACGGCAAGATTGAACCGGAAGTCGTTTACGATCCGACCAGCGTCACGCATCGCCGCTTCAACGCCAATCGTGACGGTTGGGTCAAGATGCTGCGCGATGCTGGATTACAATTCGATTTCATCGCTTATGGCGACGTTGAGAAAGGCAATCTGATCGCGCAAGGCTACCGCACATTTATTCTGCCGATGAGCGTTGCGCTGAGCGACAAAGAGGTCGCAGCAATCCGCGAGTTTGTTCGACAGGGCGGCACCGTCATCGCCGATGCGCTGCCCGGCGTGATGGATGAGCATTGCGCATTTCGTGATGCCCGCGCGCTGGCCGATGTGTTTGGCATTGTGCCATCGAAATCCAACCGCGATGCAGTCGTAGCAATGAACGGCGAGCCTGATTTGAAACTGGCAGGCGCAAAAGCTCTGCGCAACGAAGCGGGCCAACCATTGCTCGTCGAAAACCGCTTCGGGCAAGGTCGCGCGTACCTACTGAATTATTTCCTGTATCGTTACGCCGAAGATAAGTTGGAGCGAAAACAAGGGCCGACGCTGGAGAAATTGAAGCAGGTGATGACCGCTGCGGCAATCAAGCCCGCCGTCAACCTGACCTCGCTGGCAGGCGAACGCGTGGCCGATTGCGAAAGCTATCTCTTCAATTTCGGTTCTACCAAACTGCTCGGCCTTGTGCCGGATATGGACAAGCCCGCGCCGCAACGATTGCGCGTCACGTTCGATAAGCAAGGCGTGCTGTACGACGTGCGGCAACGACGCTATCTCGGCACGGGATCATCGTTTGAAATTGATGTCGAACCTGCTGTGCCGCGCCTGCTGGCATTGATCGAAACGCGCATCAGCGGAATGACGTTGCAGGCGACAAAAACCGCACGATTGGGCGAAGGCGTGACAATTCAATTTCGCCTGCCCTCTGCGCCGCAACTCAATTCCGTAGCCGTCGTCAAAGTGACCTCGCCAACCGGGCGCGAGATGCACTATTACGGCGGCAATCAGGAAATCAAGAACGGATCAGGCAGTATCAGCTTCCGAACGGCGCGCAATGATTCGGCGGGAACATGGCGCGTATCTGTCACCGACACGATCAGCGGAGAAACAGCGAATGCAGAGATCACGATTCGGTAATCCGATTTCAACCTGCGGAGCAGGTGGCAGCATAAAGCCCAGGGTGGAGCGTATAAGCGCGGAACCCTGGGTGAGCGAGCGCGAGACCATCAAGCCCACGGAGTGGGCGACAGCCATTGTGTGCGTGAGAAAGGTTGAAAGACCAGGTTTTCTATCGCCCACTTCGCGGGCTGGTGAACTATTGCTTTGCCGTTCCCAGGGTTCCGCGCTTCCGCGCTCCACCCTGGGCTTTATGCTGGCGTCCGCTTTGCGGACTGAAAGCAATCGCGTTCTCTCTCGATTGGTTGCGTCATTGATTGTTCTTTGCGGCGTGGCTAGTTCGCTAGTATTTGCACAAAATCCAACTCAGATTAAATTCACACGAAGCACGCTGGAAATTCCAACCTACACCATCAACCAATCAGAAACCGTCGCCCCGCTTTTCAAATCGGCAGACAGTGCGGCACTGTATCCATACGCGCGACTCGACCGCGAGACAATGAGCCGCAAGCCGGTGTCTGTTCGCTACGAAGCGCTGACGCTCGAAAACGAATATCTGCGCGTCGTGATGTTGCCGGAACTGGGCGGGCGCATCTGGTCAGCGCGCGACAAAACAGCGAACCGCGAAATCTTCTACTACACCAGCGTCATCAAACCGACGCTTTACAACCAACGGGGCGGCTGGCCGGCTGGCAATCTGGAAGTCTACGGCCCGTATGACGCGCACATGCTGACGTGGCCGGGCGAGCCGTGGGCGTGGGCGATGCGACGCAATAA
>JAEUQN010000180.1 GCA_016789725.1 Blastocatellia bacterium
ACAAAGTGCCGACGCTGCTGCGCAATGAATATGGCTTTTCGGCGAGCGGCCCGGTCTTTTTGCCAAAATTTGGGGAGGGCGGCCCGGCGCTGTACAACGGCAAGAACCGCACGTTCTGGTTTTTCTCGCGCGAAAGTTTGCGTCTGAAACAAGGCATTACGCGCGATTTCACCGTGCCGACCGAAGCGTGGCGACGCGGCGATTTCAGCGGCTTGCAGGACAATCTGGGACGCGCCATCACGCTCTACGATCCAGCGACGACGCGCATCATCACGCTTGCCAATGGACGTCAGCAATCATTGCGCGATCCGTTCCCGAACAACGTTATTCCGATTAGCCGGATGAGTCCGTTGGCGCGCGCACTCTTTGCGATTACGCCGTTGCCGACTGATCCGAGTGTCAACCCGTTGGTGGCGACCAATTATCGCACTCCGGTGGCAACGAACGTGTTGCCGAATCAGCGCAACGATCAAAACACCATTCGCCTTGACCATCGTTTCAACGATAAAGACAACGCCTTCTTCAAAATCAATGGCGGCAAAAACCGCGCGAACTTTCTCGGCACGGCGACCAACAACGGTGCACCGACGCTGAACAACGAAGCGAACGTGACGTATTTGCCGATGGAAGGCATCACGGGCGCGATGAGTTGGACGCATCTCTTCTCGTCCAAGTTTTTCGTCGAAACGGCAATGAATCGCACGTGGCAAAGCACACGCACGGTGACTGGCCCGACCACAGAGGATTTCTCGCGGCAGTTGGGTTTGCCCAACCCGCTCGGTGAACTGGGCTTTCCAAACATCACGGGCAATGGTTTCATGAATTACATCGAAGGCGACAATCGCCGCGCGCTGTATACCATCACGACCAATGCCGAACAAAATTACTCGTGGCTGATCGCCAGCCACAAACTCGAATTCGGTTGGCGCTTCAACAATCAACGGCAGCACCTGCAACCTGATCAGGGCGCGATTTCCGGCTCGGCAGTGTTCAGCAGTTTGGCGACTGCCTTGCACAGTCCGACGCTTGGTTCGGCGGCAGCTCCGGCAGCCGTCCCACAAACCGGATACGACGCGGCAAATTTCTTTTTAGGTGCAGCCTCGACGTACACGGTCGGACTCAAGCGGAATTTCATGAAGCTGAACGAACGCTATTTCGGCTTGTATTTTCAGGATAGCTGGCGCGTTACCAATCGGTTGACGCTGAATGGCGGTGCGCGCTGGGATATGTTCCCGGCCTTCAGCGAAAAGCACAACGCGATCAATGCCTTCGACGAAAAGACGCGCACGTTATATTTCCCCGACCCGATTTCGTCGTACATTGCCAACGGCACAACCACGCAAAACGTCGTGAATGCATTCACCAATGTTGGCGTGAAATTCGCCAGCGCCGCCGATATCGGGCGTGATCCTAATATCTACATCAGCCAACTACGCGACATCGGTCCACGCGCAGGCTTTGCCTACCGCATGTTTGATGGCAACAAGCAGATGGTGATTCGCGGCGGGTATGGGTTGTATATTTCCAACACACCGATGCGCACATTGCTGGTGCCGTTCTTCGGGCTGGCTCCGTTCCGCGCGAACTTCACCTACAACCCCAACAGCGCGGCGCAAAGCCCGGACACCATCCCCAACTATCTGTTGCGCACACCGCAAACGATCATCGCCGGAACCAACAGCACGAATGTAGTTGATGCGACCAACCCGGTCGGCATCGCACGCGGCACGGCAGTCGCGGGAATGGCAGAAAATCAAAAGAACCTGCGCATTCACGATTGGAATCTGACGATTGAAAAGCAGTTGAGTAAATCCACTGTGGTTCGATTCACCTACGGCGGCAAACACGGCGTCAACTCCGATCAGCAATTCAATATCAACCCCCAAGCCAACGATTACATCTGGTTCAAGACGCAACAACGCGCCACGCCGACCGGAGCCTTTGCCAACGTCGCGCGCCGCGTGTTCGATCAGACCGCGTACACAAATATCATCATTTACCAGAAGACGGGGTTCATCAACACTTCGATCTGGACGGCAGAAATCGAGCGCCGCTTCACGCAAGGGCTAAGCTTCCAGGCGTTTTATACGATGACGAATGCGCTACGCATGGCGGGCAATGCGTTCCGCGACGATACGGGAACCGTGCCGCAAGTCTTTTTGCCGGATGCCAACATTCCCAAAGATACCGAGGCGCTCAACCGCTTCCTGTTTTATGACCGTGACACGGGCGTCCCCAAACATCGCATTCGCGCGAACTGGAATTATGACCTGCCATTCGGGCGCGGTCAGATGTTAGGCAAAGATGTCAACACGTTCGTCAACGGCTTCATTGGCGGGTGGAAGATGGTGGGCAAAGTGGCGTTCCTGAACACTTGGTACGCACGTCCAACCGGGCAATGGGGCGAGTTCGGCAACTTCGAGATTTATGGCAAGAAGTACAAGATCACCGATTGCCGCGCCACACCCGCCGCCGCGACACAGAAATCGCAGGAACGTTGCACTGACGGTTATCTGTGGTTCAATGGTTACATCCCGCAACGACTGATCGGCAGCACGAATGCGGCGGGATTACGCAATGGCGTGTTCGGCTTGCCGGAGAATTACAAACCGGCGCAAAAGCCCCTCAATCCTTCGCCGTTCTTCGGGCAACCGCAAAGCACGGATACAACGATTTCCAACGATTACGACACGAACGTCGAATACATTCCGCTGGCGTTTCGGCTGGATACGGCGACGGGCCAACTCGTACCGCAGACATTCAACTGTACTTATACGCCTGCGTCGGGAACGACTCCGGCGGTGAACCGGTCGAACTGTCAGCGCGTGGCCAAAGATACGGGCTTACATCCGTGGCGGAACCAGTATCATATGGGGCCATTCAATTCGAGCCTGGACGTATCACTGATGAAGTTTTTCCGCATCAAGGAACGGCTCATCCTGCGCGTTAATGTGGACATCTTCAATGTTCTGAACCTGCAAGGACTGAACACACCCAACGCCGAAGGCATCGTCAGTCTGGCCAATTCGTATGGAGCCAACGGCATCCGCCCGCGCCAATTGCAAGGCACGATGCGGTTGGAGTGGTAAGCGTGTAATGTGGTAATTTTCCTCCACGAAGAGACACGAAGAGATGAGAAATCAAAAGGCAAAAGGCAAATATCAAAAGGTAAAAGGTCGGAAGATTATTTTCTTTCTATCAATGAAATAAAAATGAGTGCCGCACTTTTGCCCTTTGCCTTTTAACTTTTGCCTTTTGATTTTAAGACTCGGTGGCTTCGTGGAAGACTTCTTTAGTGAAAGTTTTTATGAACGACAAATTTTCAACTTCGCAACCGATGTCGCGCCGTGAATTGATCTTCAAAGCGGGCGCAGGATTTTCCGGCCTCGCGCTGGCTTCCATGCTGGATCAGGATGGCCTGCTTGCCGCGACGCCCGATGCCAAAAACAACGGCAACCCGCTGGCAGTTAAAGCGCCGCATTTTCCATCAAAAGTGAAATCCGTCATCTTCCTGTTTATGTACGGAGGGCCGAGTCAGGTGGACCTCTTCGACCCGAAACCAATGCTGCAAAAAATGCACGGCAAACCGTTGCCGACAGGCGAAAAGCTGGAAACGTTCAATAAAAACGGCAACCTGATGGCGTCGCCCTATCAATTCAAAAAGTACGGACGCGGCGGCCTAGACATTTCCGAACTATATTCCAATCTCGGTTCCGTCGCCGATGAACTCTGCGTCATCAAATCGTTGTACTGCCTGAGCAACAATCACTCGCCCGCGATTTTCCAAATGAACAGCGGCAACATCCGCCCCGGCAATCCATCGCTTGGTTCGTGGGTGACGTATGGCTTGGGGACGGAGAATCAAAATCTCCCTGCTTACATCGTGATGTACGATTGGCGCGGCGGCCCGATTGGCGGCGCTCCGAACTGGTCGTCGGGCTTTATGCCTGCCGCGTATCAAGGCACGTCATTTCGTCCCGGCTCGACACCGATTGTTGACCTGAACCCGCCGAAATGGGTGGACCCGCATTTGCAGCGCAAAGAGATTGATTTCATCCAAAAGATGAATCAGGCGCACGCCGAACAACACGCGAAAAACAGCGACCTTGACGCCCGCATCGCTTCGTATGAATTGGCGTTTCAAATGCAAACCCACGCGCCCGAAGCCGTAGACCTCGGCAAAGAAACCGAAGCCACCAAAAAACTGTACGGCATTGGCGAAAAGCACACTGACTTTTTCGGCAAGCAATGCCTGACTGCGCGCCGTTTGGTCGAACGCGGCGTTCGTTTCATCCAGTTGTATCACGGCGGCGGCCACCAACAGGAATCCTGGGACGCGCATTTCGGCCTCGACGAAAACCACCGTTTGCATTGCAAAGAAACTGATATGCCGATCACCGGCTTAATCAAAGATTTGAAAGCGCGCGGATTGTTAGATTCGACACTGATCGTCTGGGGCGGCGAGTTCGGGCGCATGCCAATGTCGCAATCCGGCATCGGGCGCGATCATAACCATTATGGCTTTTGTATGTGGATGGCAGGCGGCGGCGTCAAAGGTGGACAATCGTTGGGTGAAACAGACGAATTCGGTTTGAAAGCAGCAGTTGATCCGTATTCCGTTCACGACTTGCACGCCACGATTTTGCACGCAATGGGATTGGATCATCGCAAACTCACATATTACTTCGGCGGGCGCAATCAGCAACTGACGAACTTCGGCGGCGACCCGATTTTGAAAGTGTTTGCTTGAGATGCAATGGACATCGAGATAGAGACGATTCATGAACGGATCAATCGTGGCGATTACTTCATTTTGAGCCACGCCGTGACACACGGTTTGAAAGAAGGCTTTGCACCGTGTGATATAGTAACGGCTGTTTTGAACGGCAAGATCATTGAGCAATACCCTGCCGCCCAGCGTGTCTTGGTTTGCGGTAGAGTTGAGTTGATGCCGAACGTTTCGATTTATTTGCACGTCGTTTGTGAATGCGCTGATCCGTTTTCGGTAGCACTGGTGACTGCCTACGTCCCAGATGAAAAGCAATGGGAAACCCCGCCCTCCGCACGGCGACGCAAAAGCAGGAAGTAGTTTATGAATACCAAACCAGCGCCTATCTGCGGCCAACACAAACAGCCGAAAGAGTGGAAGCAAACTACCTATGTGTACAGTGAGGATGGCATCACTGTGAGTGTACCGAATATCTATGCGTGGGTTTGTCCTGTAGATGGAGAGGCCGCGTTCACACCTGAAACGGCGGACGAATTATTTAAGAGCGTGCGTCAGTTATTAGCGACAGCCAAAGAGTCACGGGCGCATCAATCGTTGCTGAAAGAATACAGCGTTTCGGTTTCGTCCGCAGAGCAGCTTCGCCCAGCAGCCTGATGACATTTGCACCATTAGCAAGTGACGAACTTCGACGGTGATCCGACTTTGAAGGTGTTTGCGTAAAAATCTATTGGTGCGACATTACGGCTTGAACCCAAAGCGTCTCAATCGCTAAAATCTTCCTTTGTTGTGTGATCTGTTTGCCTCAACAGGCCATATCACGTATGTCTCCTTAGCGCATACGCTGCTAACCGACCCCACTTTTACAGAATTATCCTTGCAGGAATAATTGTGTATAGGTGTCTTATGTCTCAAAGCAAAATAAAGTCGTTCGGGAAAATACAAAAACAGCTTTTGGCGAATATTTACCTTAATCAGCAACTTCTCACTGAAAGTTCTGCGCAAAAGATAGTCGTGTCAGCGTTGCAGTCAAAAAAATTAGTGGACATACAAGAAGGACGCGCGGTTATTACCGAGTTAGGAAAGAACGTCGTTGAATCAGAATTGCAAGAATATATTGAGGCGCAGAAAAAGTCTCAGGATGAATTGAAGGTAGGTCATTTTGAAAAGGCAGAGTCTAAAGGAATTAAATTGACTAAGCCGGAAGCCATGTTTCTACAATTCATCTGTCATTCACCTCGCTCGTTAAGCAAGATCAAAAAGGCAAAACACATAATTCCCGCACTCAAAAGTCGAGGGCTTCTTGAAATCATTGATGATGAGATACGGATCACACAGCAGGGACAAGAGGCTTTCGGAAAAGGGTACAATGAGTCCTATAGAGTTTTCGCACAGAAAGACCTCGAAGCAACATTTATTTCGGAGGCCAAAATTCAAAAGCAGTTCAGATGGAAAAACAAAGGCGAAGAATACCTTGCCCTTTATAAAAAAGGACTCACTTATCAAGCGATTGGCGAATTAAAAGGGATAACAAGGGAAAGAGTGCGCCAGATACTTGATAAAACACCTGCCTTTCATTTGTATATAGAAGAACTTGAGCAGGCAAAGATACTGGCGGAAAGGCAAGAAAAAGAGATTGCCAAACAAAAACGAGACGAAAATAGCTTAGCAGCAAAGTTTCCTGACCGAGTAGCTGAGTTATGGGACTATGAAAAAAATGGTGATTTAAAACCTGAAGATGTTTTCGTTGGAAGTACAATGCAGTTCATCTGGCTGAGATGTCCAGAAGATGGTCATTCTTGGCAAAAAAAGCCTTCTGAGATTTCCAGATATAGTTGGAAGAACGGGAGCAGTGGCTGCCCAATTTGCATAGGCAGGACAAGAAAGGCCGAAAAGCAACCCACTTTGACGGAAAGTTATTTTGAGTTTGTTATTGAATATTGGGATTTTGAGAAAAACGAATCTCTTGGCTTAGACCCAGAAAAGCTTACTCTTCATAGCAATAAACGCGTCTGGTTAAAATGCCCGAAGGATGGGAATGAATGGCAGGCCAAAATTTTCGTAATGATCAAACAGCAATGGGCTAAGGGAAATGCCGGATGCAAAGTTTGTAATGGTACCTATCTTAGGAAAACTGGCGAATGGGGCAAAGCTGGGATTTTGATGGATTGTTTTTCTGACAACATATCTAAATACTGGGATTATTCAAAGAATAAACCACTCAAACTTGACCCCACGAAAATCACCTTGGGGTCCTTTAAGAAAGCGTGGTTTAGATGTCCTCTTGATGATTGTGAATGGCAAACAAGTATTTCAGCAATCGCGAATAATGCTTGGAAGAATGGGCGTAGCGGGTGCCCTGCATGCCGTGGGCTAGTTGTTACTGATAAAACATCATTGATTACATTATATCCAGATTGGGTGAGCAATTACTGGCATTACGAAAAGAATGACGCTCTAGAATTGTTCCCCAACCAAATATCAAGAGGAACGAATAGAGAAGCTTGGTTTAAATGTCCAATAGATGACTTTGAATGGAAAGTGCGGGTAGGCTTTATAACAAAAGGATCGTGGGCGCTGGGGAACAGTGGTTGCCCGCGTTGTGGGCAAGGATGGACAACAGAAGCGATTCGTCAGTTTGTAGCAAGCCTTGAGCAACACATACCAAATCTCACGCAATCCGAAAGATATAAAATTTTTGAGCAGGCAGGCATTTTAGGTACTAATAACTCGGAAGGGCTAAAAATTGTAAAAGACATCATAAAAGGCAAGCTTAGTGGCCAGAAACTTCGGGAAGTAATTCAGGGCAAAACGTCACAGATCACAGAAAATACGGACGATAGCGGGGTCGGCTTTGATGCAAACGCTGAGTTGCAAGAGGTGATTCTTACTATTGAGAGTATAAGTTCAAGTTATTCTCAAGAAGTAGGTAAAGGGACTGACTCTATCAAAGATGAAACTATTGATCTTCCTCAAATTCGTATACAAAAGAGTCTGGAATTTCTAAATAGCAAGGTGGTCGCGTCCTCTGATGAAGAAGCAATTGAGTTTTTCGTTGCGTCCAGAAGCAATCGGATTTGGGCGGAAGTCTTTGAAAATCAGTCTGCGGTTGAGGGCTTACTAAACTTTGCTGATGAGGGATATGGGCGGCAGGTTAGAGATCAGTTTCTTGATGAATACAATCAAGCGATTGATATGCAAATTCCGCAGGGTTGGTCTTTTCGCGTTAATGGGAAAGTTACCCCGCCGAATTTGATGCAAAAGGTGGCAGCAGTCCGTCTACGAAATCAAAGGCGGATGCTAAACTTATCGCTGACAGGAACAGGGAAAACGATTGGCGGGATTTTGGGGAGCCGCATCATTGATGCTAACTTGACTGTGATTATTTGCCCTCTTGATACCATCAATAACTGGCACGCAGAAATAAAGCACGTTTTCCCTGACAGCAAAGTTACGATTAAAAACTTCAACCCTTATTGGATCAATGTGGAAGAGGGGCATCACTACATAATCCTGAACCACGAAATGTTCCAGCAACCTTCGACCGCCAGCGATATTCGGCAATTACTCGAACGTTACAAGATTGATTTGGTTATCGTCGACGAAATTCATCGCTGCAAGCAACGAAGCGATGATCCATCGAAAAGGCGGCAGATGGTTTTGGCACTTATTACAAATGCAGCGGAAAAGAACCCTGATTTGCACGTTTTAGGGATGAGTGCGACGCCTATCATCAACAACCTAAAAGAAGGAAAAAGCCTTGTCGAATTAGTAGCTGGAGTCGAGCGCACGGATTTGGGAGAAAAAGCTACCATCAATAATTGTATGCGGCTTCATCAAGCGTTTGTGACTCTCGGCATCCGTTCAAGAGTAAAACCGAAAATCAAAATTAATCGCGTTACAGTTCCTGTTGACTGCACGGACCTAGTTGACGAGATTCGTGAAAATGGAACATCTGTTCTGAAGATGGAGCAAATTCTTACCAGCGCCAGAATCCCAATTATTCTTTCCGAGATTCGCCCTAAAACGATCATTTATACTCACTATGTGGATGGGATTGTCGATCAATTGCAGCAAGCAATTGAGTCCGAAGGGTGGTCGGTTGGATTTCATTTAGGAGGAGATAAAAGCGGTCGTGAGCGATTCATCAACGGTTCCACAGATGTCCTTATTGCCAGCAGCGCGATGGCTGTCGGCATTGATGGATTTCAAAAGGTTTGTGATCGGCTGATCTTAAACATTCCCCCGTGGACAAGTGCTGAACTAGAGCAATTGGAAGGTCGGCTAAATCGGCAAGGACAAGTGCATGAATCACTCACGATCATCTTTCCTGTGACGTATGGCTTTGATGGTGATGAGCGATGGAGTTGGGACGAAGGGCGACTGGCAAGATTGCAAAACAAACAGACGATTGCTGATGCTGCGGTTGACGGCCTGATGCCGGAAGGTCAATTACGAACCGAAGCACAAGCATTCCGTGACCTGCGAGGCTGGCTTGACCGGCTGAAAGTTGGGGAACAACGATCAATCGAACGACCCAAGATTTTTGTACCGTTGCCTGACGGGGATGTTGTCGAGGTGAGACGCCGAAATGCCAAGTACGGAGATTTCAGCCGAATGAATGCCCGTTGGAACACTAGCTATAGCGCAACAACATTTCAAAGACTGCAAAAGAATCCTGAAGAGTGGATGCAATACCACACTCTATATCAAACCGCGCGTAAGACTTGGGCGATTGTCCCGTATGAAGAATCTATCAAGTGGCTGGAAAAACGCTCGAATTTGGTCATTGGTGATTTCGGCTGTGGTGAAGCACTCATTGCTAAAGCTCTCGCGGATAAACATACCATCCACAATTTTGACTTCATTGCAATAAACGACTCTGTCGTTGAGTGTGATTTTACAAATACGCCTTTGGAAGATGCAGGCTTGGACGTCGCAATTTTTAATCTTTCACTGATGGGGCGAAACATTACTGACTACATACGCGAGGCAAACAGGACGCTAAAACTTGATGGGCAATTATTGATATACGAAGTGGAATCCCATTTTAGGGATTTAGAGGGATTCATTAGAGGGCTGGCTATCGCAGGGTTTGATATTATTGAGAACCGGGTTGAGTGGAAATTCAGATTTATTCGCGCAATAAAATCATCTGATAAGCTGCTCCCTGATTTGACAATTTCTCTATAGCTCCGTATTTCATACAATGGTTTTAGTCGTTTTCGCCAAACAGAAAGCGAGGATTGTGCAATGGACAAGATTACAAGTTACAGAAAAATTGTCCGGCAATTCATTCTGGGCTACGCCCAAGACAACCAGCGCAACAGCGAGGTGCGAACCGAAGTCTTGGTGGATACGGAGCGCGATCATTACAAAGTGATGGATATTGGCTTTCAGAGCGTGAGTTGAGTTAAGTTAAGATCGTATGGCGGGCGGCTCGCCCGCCATGAACGGGCGAGCCGCCCGTTGGACGATACCAATTTTCCTGAACTTAATGCCATTGCGCTTCAGTTTAGCTTTACGCTGGACAAGGTAACCCCAGGCTGAAGCTTGTACTCTGAACACCTGTAGCCTGGCTTTACAGTTCAAGATTGAAGAGAGGTTTCCGAGATGACCGCAAACAATCATTTCCCAATATCGCGCCGTGATTTGCTCTTTCGCGCGGGCGCAGGCTTTTCCGGTTTGGCGTTATCTTCGTTGCTGGATCGTGATGGTTTATTGGCCGCGACGCCAAATGACAAGCGCGCCAATCCGCTCGCGGTCAAGCCTTCGCATTTTCCGGCCAAGGCAAAATCGGTCATCTTCCTGTTCATGTACGGCGGCGTCAGCCACGTGGACACGTTTGATCCGAAGCCGGATTTGACGCGAATGCACGGCAAGCCCATGAATAAAGGCAAGGTCGAAGTGTTCTTTGGCAATCCCGGCAACCTGATGGCTTCGCCGTACAAATTCAAGAAGTATGGGCAATCGGGCATTGAGGTTTCTGAACTCTATCCGCACCTCGCGCAAAAGGTGGATGATCTTTGCATGATTCGGTCGGTGTACACGACCAGCAACAATCACTCGCCTGCGATTTTCCAAATGAACAGTGGGAATATGCGGCCCGGCAATCCTTCGCTCGGATCGTGGCTGACGTATGGATTGGGCAGCGAGAACGAAAATCTTCCGGCCTACATCGTCATGTACGATTGGCGCGGGGGGCCGATTGGCGGCGCTCCGAACTGGTCGTCGGGCTTTATGCCTGCCGCGTATCAAGGCACTTCGTTTCGTTCGGGCAATACGCCGATTGTGGATTTGAATCCGCCGAAATGGGTGGACCCGCATTTGCAGCGCGCTGAGATTGATTTCGTGCAAAAGCTGAATCAGGAACATCTGCGCTCGCATCCGAGCAACAGCGATCTGGACGCGCGCATTGCGTCGTATGAACTCGCGTTTCAGATGCAGACGCACGCGCCGGAAGCGGTGGATTTGTCGAAGGAATCTGAGGCAACCAAGAAACTCTACGGCCTTGGCGAAAGGCACACCGATTATTTCGGCAAGCAATGTTTGACGGCGCGGCGGATGGTGGAGCGTGGCGTCCGTTTCATTCAACTTTACAGCGGCGGCGGCCATCAACAGGAATCGTGGGACGCGCATTACGGTTTGCATGAAAACCATTCGCTGCATTGCAAGGAAACCGATCAGCCCATCGCGGGCTTGATCGCGGATTTGAAGGCGCGTGGGCTGCTGGATTCCACACTGATTGTGTGGGGCGGCGAGTTCGGACGCATGCCGATTTCACAGAGCGGCATCGGGCGCGATCACAATCCGCACGGCTTCACGATGTGGATGACGGGCGGTGGCATCAAGGGCGGGCAAGTGCTCGGCGCAACCGATGAATTTGGATACAAGGCGTTGGAAGACCCATATTCAGTTCACGATTTGCACGCCACGATTTTGCACGCGATGGGAATGGATCATCGCAAGCTCACGTATTATTACGGCGGACGCAACCAGCAATTGACGAACTTTGGCGGCGACCCGGTCCTGAAGGTGTTTGCCTGATTTAGGGTAACGTTTGAATATTTCAAGGCCAGTGAATAGCGGCGCGCGTATTGACCTCTCGATCATTCACAGATGAAAGGAAGCATATGTCTATTAGACAGGCCGTGAACGACCTGCCTACTCTCAATCGTCCCTCCGGGGCATCGCCGAATTTAATTTTCAAAGACCTTCATTCGCTACTACGTGTTATCACGTGCGCGGGTACTCTCAACCCATATCCCTATGAACATTGATCGCAACACGGTTTCTGTCATCACTGGCGCAGGCTCCGGCATTGGCCGCGCGACCGCTTTGCGCTTAGCCAAAGCAGGCTCGGCGCTCGCAATCAGCGATGTTAATGCCAAGGGCCTGGATGAAACGGCGCAGGCGGCGGCAGCGTTCGGCGTCAAAGTCACACCGTTTGTCGTGGACGTCGCCGACAAAGAAGCGATGCAGTCCTTTGCAGCAGAAGTCGCGCGCGAACATGGTCGCGTCTCAGTCCTCCTCAACAATGCTGGCGTCGCGCTGCTGGGCAAGGCCGAAGAACTTTCGATTGAAGATTATGAATGGTTGATTGGCATTAATTTCTGGGGCGTGGTGTACGGCACCAAATTGTTCTTACCGCTGCTGAAACAAGCGCCAGAAGCCTACATTCTGAACATTTCAAGCATCTTCGGCATCATCGCGCCGACGGGACAATCCGCCTATGTCGCCAGTAAATTTGCGGTGCGTGGCTTCACTGAATCGTTGCGTCACGAATTGCAAGGCACGCAGATACGAGTCGCCACCATTCATCCCGGCGGGATCAAGACCAATATTGCGGCGAGCGCCAAACTCGGCACAGATGCAAATCGGACTGAGCATACAGACGTCGCAGAACGTTTCGCACAAGTCGCCCGGACCTCACCGGAAAGAGCGGCGGAAGTGATTGTCCAAGGCATCCTCAACAACAAGAAACGGATCTTGATTGGTGCAGATGCGCGCGCACTAGCCTTGTTACAGCGAATCATGCCCGTCAACTATTGGCGCGTGATCGGGCCTTGGTTCGATAAACAATTAGGGTCATAGAAGTAAGCCGCCCGGCCAAAAAAATCGCTACCGATTTTACGCAAACTCGTTATAATCCGCCTTCCTCGTGCCCTCAACTTGAAACTCAGTCACTGCTATTTCGGCCATTCGGTAAGGAGAGGTTATGAAGAATCGGACTTGGCTTCAGCCATTTACACTCGCACTATTTTTGCTTCCGCACGCATTGCAAGCGCAACCAACCTGTCAACCACCAACGCCTGTGTTGCGCGAAAATATTTTCACCGAAGAACAGGAAATGTTCCTGGGCGAAGCCATCGCCGAACATATTCAACGCAGCTTCAGCATCGTCCAAAACGACGAATTAACCAGCGATTTACGACGGCTCGGCGAACGCATCAGCAAACATTTGCCGCCCCACAAATTGCGCTTTCAATTCTTCCTGATTGAATCGTCCGACGCGAATGCATTCGTGTTGCCGGGTGGTCGCATTTACGTCACGCGCAAGCTGATCGCCTTTGTCCAAAGTGAGGACGAATTGGCAGGCGTGCTCGCGCACGAAATGGGCCATATGATCGCGCGGCAGGGCGCAAGCGATATGACGCGATTGTGGCGCGAAGTGCTGAAGATCACACAAGTCACTGACCGTCAGGACATCTTCACCAAATACAATCAGCTCGTAGACAACGCTGCGCGCAATCCCAAAGCCTTTGCCAAGCTTGACAGTCACGAAGACAAAGACCAAATCGTGGCCGATCAAATTGGCTTGTACGCGATGGCGGGCGCGGGCTTCGACCCGCAAGCATTCAGCCGTTTCTTTGATCGTTTGGCCGAAACCAAAGGCAAGACGGGCGGTTTCTTTTCAGATTTGTTTGGCGTCACGAACCCCAACGCGAAACGATTGCGCGAGATGATTCGCGCACAGGGAGCCTTGCCGGAATCCTGCATCGAAGCACGTAGCAAAACCTCCAACGACGACTTCAAGAAATGGCAGCAAGCCGTGATCGCGTACAACGGCGGCGGCAAGAAAGAAGCGTTGCGCGGCGTGTTATCGAAAACCGTTTTGGAACCCGCTTTGCGAGGCGATGTCACGCATTTGCGTTTCAGCCCGGATGGGAAATATGTGATCGCGCAGGACGATTCCGGCATCAATGTGTTGACGCGCGAGCCGTTCAAAACGCTGTTTCGGATCGCTGCGCCCGAAGCCACAAACGCACAATTTACACCCGATTCGCAACAAATCGTGTTCTACAATTCCGACCTGCGCGTCGAAACCTGGAACCTGGCAGAACAGAAAATGAAAGAGGTCCACGAACTCTTCATTCGCAATCAATGCGTGCAATCCCAGCTTTCGCCCGATGGCAAAATACTGGCCTGTCTGGATGGCGAGATGACGCTGAATCTGTACGAAGTAGCAACCGGCACAGCATTTTTTCAGAAGAAGAATTTCTATCGCCCAGACAGTCTGGACATTTTTGTGCGCGTACTGAACGGCATCCTGAACAGTGATGATTCAGGCGATTTTGAATTGGATTGGATCAACATGAACTTCTCGCCGGACAGCCGTTACTTCGCCGCCGGCAAGCGTTCGTTGAATTTTTCTATGATTGGCGTCGTCACTGATGAAAGCGCGCTGGCGTTTGATCTGCAATCCAAAGCGCCAGTGCCATTGAAAGGCTTAATCAAAAAGCTGATCGCAGGCAACTTCGCGTTTCTCGCACCGGACAAAGTCATCGGCTCCAATCCCGGCGAGCCGAAAAAATCCGGCATCGTTTCATTTCCAAGTGGCGAGGTGATCGAGCAATTCGAGGTTTTTCCCGGCAAGATTGCGGCTCCCGCCAAAGGCAATTACCTGCTGGTGCGCCCGTTCGCCAAACACGCGGTCGGCGTGATGGATTTGCAGAAGAAAATGGCTATCAAAGGCAACAAAACCGCCGCCTTCGATATGTACGATCAGGTGTTTGTAGCCGAACGATTGAATGGCGAAATCGGGTTGTACGGCAGCGAGAAAAACGATTTGCTGGCGGTCGTGCAACTCCCGCGCAATGAACTGGGGCGATTGCGCGCCACGGCGATTTCCCCAGACTTCAAATGGCTGGCGGTGTCGGAGCGAACGCGCGGCGCAGTGTGGGACCTGAGCAAAGGTGAACGCACCGTTTATATCCGAGGCTTTCGCGGCGCGCATCTGGACAATTCAGTCGTCTTTGCCGACTTCCCGAAATTTGAGCAGGAAAACCGCATGATCGGTGTGATAGATGCAGCAACACGGAACGGCAGAAGCGGCGGAGAAATCACCGAAGACCGCGCGCGCCAATATGGTCCGTATTTGTTGATGACAAAGCCCTCGAAAAAGGACGGCGGCTACGCTGAAAACGTCATCATCGAAGCGCAAAATATTAGCGATTTGAAAACGCTCTGGTCGAAGGAATTCTCCAAAGAAGCGCCGCGCATCTGGCTCGATCCGAATGCGGATTCATTCATCACCTCGTGGGCCGTTTCGACCAAAGCCGCACAAGCTGAACTCAAAAACGATCCCGCCCTGAAGCAAAAGCTCGGCAACAAAAAAGAGCAGGAAGGCGATTACTTCCTGCAAGTCTTCGATGCCCGCACAGGTACGATGCGCGGCAAGTTACTGATCGAAACCGGCAAGGGATCATTCCGCGTCTCGAATGTATTTGCCGCACAGGATTACGTGATCGTTAGCGACACCGAAAACCGCGTGCAGGTCTATTCGCTGTCGTCAGGCGAGCGCAAAGGTCAGGTCTTTGGCGGACGCGCGGCGGCCAGCGCCAAAACCAATCTGCTCTGCGTCGAAAACGAACGCGGCCAATTGACCCTGTACGACCTGGCCACGCTGCAACAACGCGATCAATTCAATTTTGCGAACCCGGTCGTGCTGACCAAATTCAGCGCGGACGGGCAAAAGCTGTTTGTGCTAACCGCC